>JAPORH010000220.1 GCA_026710325.1 Litoreibacter sp.
TCGGTTAGGACGCCAGGTTTTCAACCTGGAAAGAGGGGTTCGATTCCCCTAGGGAGTACCAGCAGTTTACTGCCCGACTTCTCCTTCACCCAAATTAGCGTCATATTTCACTTGGTTTGCGTGAAACCAAGCGTGTGGCTTCAACACAAAATTAACACCCCTGCCTTTATCTCGCGTTGGAACAGATCCGTGGGCCCAAATTGATGCGTCTGATTGCGTGCATAGGCCCAACCAGCAAGTTGAAGGAGGCAATCAACGCATGGCTGAGTATGAACGGCACTCAACAACTGCGGCACGCGCAAAAGCCGAAATGATCATCGGTTTGAACGCGGTCGTGACCCAAAAGAAATGGTATAATATGACGGTCGAAGAAGCGGTCCATCGCGCCAGCAAGGCGACCGCAGGAAACTTGAGCGAGGCGTTGATCGCAGAAGAATTCGCAAGCCTTGTGCGTTCCGTTGGCCTAGAACCTCTGAGCGCCAAATAATACGGCTGCTCCCCAGAGCAATCTTTCTGGTTTCGCTATGGAATAGACGCCCGATTTGGCATTCGCAGCTTCTTGATCAGTGAGCCTTCAGAAGCGTCCCTAAATTCTGACTTGAAAAACGCGCGGTCAGTGTCCGCTGGGAAAGGCGCATATTTCCAACAACCAAATCAAAGAGCGAAGAAATGTCGGCGGGACAAAAAAACCTGCTTTTGTCAAAAGCCCCTCGCTGATCACTTACCAATCATCGCAGCGCCAGGGTTGATCCAAGCGAACACCGACGACCTCCCACCGAAACTCCTGAACCATTGAGCCAGGGGGTAAGCCCTAAAGCCAAACAAGCAGACGAAGCTTGAAAAGCCGTTCGCCCTCGATTGAGACGCCCGGCGGCCAAGGGTTTGGGAATATCTCAACTCGGCACGTTCACTTCTGACACAACACTTTCCCGCTCAAAAGCCAGGCAATTGCAAAAGGTCACAAAGTAACTGAAGCGCCTACTAAGAGCATGCCTACCCTGCGCGCGCGCCGCCAAATTTAACGATTGTGCTGCGCGATGGTTCCTGCAAATTAGGTCGGTTCAGAAACGTCGCGCGAGAGCGACCTTCGCGCTTGGATTGGTAAAGCGCGCTGTCGGCGTCATCGAGCATCATTTCCACGTCCGGACGCTCGTAAAGCGTACTCACAGTGATCCCAATACTGGCGGATACGCTGGCTGTTGCGCCCTCTAGGGGGACCGGTCTTTCGAACCCGGAAATAATCCGCTCTGCGATCCCCATCAGCTTGTCCATCTCGGTCAAACCCTCAAAGGCTACGATGAATTCGTCGCCACCTATACGCGCGACATAGTCGTCTGTACGCGTTTCCTGCTTGAGAACGTCGGACGCGGCTTGCAAGACACGGTCACCTGCAGCGTGGCCATGCGTGTCATTCACCTGTTTGAAGTAATCTATGTCGATATTCATGAGGCCGAAGGGGATGCCCTCCAAGACGAGCCGGCTCAGCACGTTATCCATTGACCGCCGGTTGCCCAGCCCCGTCAGCGGATCAGTCAATGCCTGCATTTCTGCCTGCAATTTTGCCCCATGCAAACGCTCATTCAGGCGTTTGCTTTCAGCCATGGCCGCATTGTTCACCTCGATAAGATACAACATGTCGATCGAGGGATCAGCGGGTGCAAAATCAGCTGCAGAGAGGTTAAACCGCTGAACCGCCTCGACAATGGAAATGCCCCAGGACAGATTTATGAGCATCCCCTCTTGGCCTTCAAGCCTCTGCGCCGATCCGCGCAAGGTAAGGGAATCGTTTTCCCGAGCCCCCGCCGCCATGCGCACCCTCAGATTGGAATGAAAATGCTCATATAGGTCAGGGAAGTTCTTAATTCCAAAGGGACGCACAACTTCGAAGTGGTCCATGAAATGCTGATCTATCAGACCTGCGCCGCCGGAAATCTTTTCAAGTGTTGGTCCAACATGGCGAATGAGACCATCTGGCGCAACGAAAGCATGCATTGGCATAAGGGTGCTGACAGCCGTCAGAGGCAATGAAACCGACATCATGCGGTGAGTCCCGCTGCCAGATCCAGTCCGCGATCCTCGCTGAAGGATGTTTCAAGCAGCTCCAGATCGATCTGTTCCAAGAACCCGGCCTCACAGGGGTCGATGCGCAATTCGCTCAGAACCAGCGCGCCATAATCATCCGCAACAGCCTGCAATATACCAACAAGAACAGCGCCATAGCCGGAATAGTCGCAATTGATCCGAATTTTATACTGCCCGTTTCTGTGTTTCATAATGTCGATCTGGGGCATTTCGAGGTCAGGAATTGCTAGCCCCACACGGCCCGTCAGCTCGTCGAGCGACATCAGAAACTCTTCGAATTCGCGCCCGCCAAACCGTAGGAGCCGTCGTACCCGCTCCATCTTGGGGTTGGTCACTAGAAATGTTCCTAGATCCTCCAAAATGGTGGATTTTTCCTTTCTGAGAATGGTGCACGCGTTGTCCAGAACGGCCTCGGTCAAGGCGTCTTCATAGGACAGCATGGCTTCGAAATCGATGAAATCGACATCCGCTGCGCGCGCGATCTGCTCCCAGATCGGGCGTCCATAGGTGTCCTCCACGAACCCCTGAATAGCGACGTTGATCAGGCCGAACATCGGCGTCCTCGCGGTTGTGTTGCCGTCCAGGATTAGCCGTAAATCTGTTAAGACTTCGCTAAGTCGGCTTCAGAAATCTGTGGCGACGCCGCCTTCGGATTTCCGTTTTTCGACAAATGCAGCCAGTTCCTCACGGATGGCGATGTCCATTGGGGGCTCTTCAAACTCGGCGATAGTGCCTTTGTACATTTTATGCGCGCGTTCGGCAGTCCAAACCCCGCCTGCCAAGTCCCAAGCCTCATAGTTCGACCAGTCAGATATCAGCGGGCTGTAAAACGCTGTCTCGTACCGCTCTTGGGTGTGCTGGCATCCGAAGTAATGCCCATCAGGGCCCACATCACGGATCGCATCGACGGCAATGTCATCGGGCGTTGTGGCGAATGTTTCAGGCTGCATATAGCGCTGAATTTGCTGCAAAACATCGCAATCCATAATGAATTTCTCAGGGCTTGCGATCAGCCCACCCTCGAGCCAACCGGCGGCATGGTAGACGACATTGGTCCCAGACTGCACCGCTGCCCAAAGCGAATTTGATGTTTCCCACATCGCTTGGCCGTCCGGCACATTGGCCGCGCAGACACCGGAGGAGCGGATCGGCAGACCGTAAAACCGCCCCATCTGCCCCGTCATTTGCGTGGCGCGCATATATTCAGGCGTCCCAAAAGCGGGTGCACCAGTCTTCATGTCCACGTTCGAGGTAAAGGTCCCAATCGCGCAAGGAGCGCCCGGGTTAACAACCTGCAAAAGCGCAATCGCCGCCAGCCCCTCGGCCAGCGACAGCGTGACCGCGCCCGACATCGTCACCGGCGCCATGGCGCCGGCTAGGGTGAAGGGCGTCACGATCACGGGCTGATTGCGGCGCGCATGGATCATGGCCCCTTCCAGCATCGGGAAATCGTGCTTCAAAGGCGAGACCGAGTTGATATTGGTGTACATATAGGGCTTGCTGTCAAACTCCTCGCGCGTAATGCCCGCCGCGATGCGGGTCATCTCCATCACGTCCTCAACCCGTCCACGCCCAAGCGAATAGGCATGCACTACCTTGTCGGTCAGCGTCAGCTTGTCGAACAAGCAATCCAAGTGGCGAACGGAGGCATGAATATCGATCGGCTCGACCGGGTACCCCCCGGCAAAATGGATGCAGTTGAAATACTGGGTCAGCTTGATGAGGTCGCGATAACCTTCCATGAAGCCGGACCGCTTGCCGCCCTCTAGGTCCCAGAAATTCGGCGGGGAGGAGACATTGCCAAAAAGCAGGTTGCGCCCGCCAAAAGTAATCGCCCGATCGAGGTTGCGGGGGGTGATCGTGAACTCAGAAGGGGCATGGCCCACCATTTCCATCACGAAGTCTTCGGCCATTTTGACGTTGGTCCCGTCGACCTTGCACCCTGCTTTGGCAAGGATGTCGCAGGCCTCGGGGTTCAGAAACTCTATCCCAATCTCGGACAGGATGCGCATGCAGCCTTGGTGAATGGCCTGCACTCCGTCTTCATCCAAAGGCTCCGTCGGTGCATCGCGGTTGATCGGCGGGTCCCACGCCATCTGCTCGGGGGAGATCGCCGCTGTCCGCCGTTTGTTGCCTGCGCGCCCGCCGCTGCGCCCGCGTCTTGGCATGTCATTGGCCATGATCGATCCTCCCGTGTCAGTCGGGTCTAACCGTGACACGCCAAAACGGCGGCTTAGCGCCACAAACCGACCTCCCGGGTCGTTTTTCGGGGAAATTTTCCAGAGGCTAGACCGGCCTAAACGTAAGCGACGCGCCGTTAATGCAATGGCGCATGCGTCCTTCCACGATCAGCAAATGGCCAAAATGGGAGCCACACCGCCGGCAATGCACCTCAGTGACCGCATCGAGCCCTTGCGACATCGCACCATAGTCCGGCGTCGGGCCATCAATATTCATCATGACGGCACCGGGTTCAGATTGAAGGAAGAAGACCCAACCAATATCCAACACTGTTTTCCATCGCCCGTCATAAGCCTTCAGATCGCAACCTTTGCACAGATATTCGCCCGGGCGAGTTTCTTCCCAAAGCGGGCTGGATTTGCGGGCCTCGGTGAAACCCTCGCGCATGATGACGAATTCCTCGTCGGTGAGGCGCTCTAACCATTCGGCTTCAGTGCGAGTGACTTCATAGGCATAGTCGATATTCTCCCCCGCTGCGACGCGGGCCGAGGTTGGGCTTGCCAAAGCGGCAGCTCCGCCACTCGCAATGAATGCTCTACGGTTGATCATCTTGGTCACCTAAAGGGGAGAAATGTGCGGGGCCGAGGGGGATCTGCGACCCCGCATTGGGAGGGTAAGCTTATTGCAGCTTTTCAAGCTCCGCAGCCATCTCCGCGGCGCTGTTTCCGTCACCAAACAAGACGGCTTTTTCCAGAATGCGCTGGCGTTCAACCATGTCGGCCTCAAAGAAGGACATGCGCTCCGCCGAGCTCATATTGCCCAAAGCAAGGCGGACGCGCGCCGCGGTGATATCCCCCATGGAGGTTTCGCGGACAATGGTTTCCGCAGCAGAGCTGTTGCTCATGGCAAAAAGTTCGGCGGCAGATGTATCAGCATGGCCAGCAGTTGCAAAAACCATCGCAGCCGCAGCAATTGGTGTGAAATATTTCATGGGATCGTTCTCCATCTCAACGGGCTAAAGGTCAGAAAAGCTTTTGAAAAAGCGTGGTAGCCCAAGCTTTTGACTGCCTGGCGATGGCCCAATCCGCCAAGCAATATTACATCTTAATATGTAGAATTTGATTTACATTAGGGCCGAAAAGACGGGTTTTCTTGCCGGACGTACAAATCAAGACACGGTTTGTTGAAGTCACCACAGCGTTTGTATTTCGTGATCAGACTTCGGTTTAACCCGACTGAATGACAGATGTGATACCAGAACTTTTGAACATGCTCCGTGTACGAAGCACGGCATATATCGGCAAGAATCTTTACGCGCCTTGGGGCGTGAAAGTAACCGAGCATCCAAACCTGGCGCGTTTCCACATTGTTGTTGCGGGCTCGACCTGGGTGGAGCTTCACGATGGCAGTGACCCGGTCGAGCTGAACAAAGGCGATGTCGGGATTTTCTTTAACGGTGTGCCGCATAGCTATATGGATCGGCCCGGCCGCTCTATGCGCACGGCATCATTTCCGACTGGCGATGAAGATTCATTCTTTCAAGAATTCGACTCCGACGCCCATGACGGCCATCTGCTGTGCGGATATTTCGAAATGTCGCAAGCTACGCCGCCCGCAATCGTCACGAACCTTCCCGACATGCTCGTTGGTCGCGCCAACGAAAGCTCGTTATCTGCACAATTCACCAGCATTATCGACTTGATCACCGCCGAGTTAACCACAAGCTCTGGCCACTCTTTGGTCGTATTGAACCGATTGACCGAGCTGTTATGCCTCTACACTATCCAATCATGGATTGAGCGCGAAATCCCTATTGGAGCGCAGCTGTTGGCGCTCTCGGACCCGCAGACGCGGCTTGTGCTTGACGCTATACACAAACGTCCAAGCGATGATTGGAGCGTCGACACCCTCGCACGCCTTTTCGGGCGTTCGAGAACCGCGTTCACCACACAATTCAAACGCGTGACTGGTATGAGCCCCATGCAATATGTCAGGCGGTGCCGCATCAACGAGGCGAGCCAAATGCTGGAGCAAGACGCCATGTCGATCGATGAAATCGCCTTCACAACCGGCTACGGCGACACCAACGCCTTCAAACGCGAAACTGGCTACTCGCCGGGAACGTATAAAAGGCTGGCACGCACAGGGATTGCCGAGCGAAAGCTGAAAGCAGGATAGCGAGTGCTTCGGGCGCCGCTTACTCGCTTCTGTCCGCAAGCCAGGCCGGAAGATGCGTAACGTCGGGAAACACAAAATCCGCCAAAGCGCTAAGCGTACCCTCATCGGCATACCCGCTGGTCACGCCCACGCACACCATGCCAGCGGCGCGCCCGGCCTCCAAATCATGTGTACTGTCGCCGACCATCGCAATCTGTTCCACGGGCAGCCCGACCTGCTCAGCAAAGGCCAAACACATACCCGGCCCGGGCTTCCCGCGGAAGCCGCTATCACTGCCCAAAATGGCGTCAAAATAGGCCTCGACGCCCAGCGACGTCATATGCCGCTGCGCTGCTGCTGCGGAGTCGTTTGTCGCTATGCCCAAAGCTGCGTGCTGTTTCAGCGCCCCCAAGACTGGGGCTAAGGGTGCAATTGGATGAACCTCAACGTCACGCGCAAACGCGTTGGAATGGTCTAGCAGTGCTTCAAAACTCCACTCTGGCAAGAGCGGCAGCAAAAGCTTGGTGCTTTCCTCCGGCGTGCCCGCAATGACCGGGCTGCCCGCCGCAAAATCAACCCGCTCCGGGTCAAACCCCACAGCGGCGGCCAAGCGGTGAAATAAAGCGTCATCGCCTGCTGCCAAATCCGTCAAAAACGTTAGAGACCAGGCGCCCCAGGTTTTCTCAAAATCGAGAAGCGTTGCATCCTTGTCGAATAAGAGCGCCTTGATCATTTGGGTCCTCATTGGCCGTTTTGCGCAGCGTTAAGGTCGCGGGCGCACTTGCGCAAAACACGTTTTGCTTTCAAGAGTGAAATGTTCTCAGGGCGGGGCGAAATTCCCCACCGGCGGTGATAGCCCGCGAGCGCTCTTTCCAAGTGAAAGGGGTCTAGCAGATCAGGTGAAATTCCTGAGCCGACGGTGACAGTCCGGATGAGAGAGAGCGCGCGGCCAGCCCCGATGACGGGCTGCGCCCGGCTTATCGCCTTGGTGACGTGTTGGAAGTTGCGAAAGGAGATATGCACCCATGACACTCACCCGTTACGCTTTTGTCAAAGCCAATTGGCATTCAGAAATTGTCGATCAGGCCTTGATCGGCTTTTCAGAACTGATCGACCCGTTCCAAATTGATGTCATCGACGTGCCCGGCGCGTTCGAGATGCCACTCATGGCCCGCGATCTGGCCGCCACCGGGCGCTACGCCGCTGTGGCTTGCGCCGCACTGGTCGTAGATGGCGGCATTTACCGGCATGATTTTGTGGCCTCAGCCGTGGTCGACGGGCTGATGCGCGCCGGGATAGACACCGGCGTGCCGGTCCTCTCCGTCTCGCTGACCCCACATCATTTCCAGGAAACTGAGCATCATATCGGCATCTACAAAACGCATTTCGTCGAAAAAGGGCGGGAGGCCGCACGTGCCGCGCTCAGCATCTGCGAGGCCCGCAAAAAACTTGCCTCCGTGAGCGCCGCCGCCTGACGCAAAAATCCGCGCGCGCTTAGGTCCAGTTCGGCAAATCACCGCCGGGCAGCAATTGGCGCGCGCGCATCGGGTCCATGTAGTCAAATCCGGCCTGATCGCAAAAGCCGGTGACCCAGGCGTCATCCATCAAAAGAAAGTCCATAACCGAGGCCAGAAAGGCCGGGTCGGCAGCATTTGCACGCATATCATCAGCGCTGGCGCCAGACGCGCCCATGAAGACCTGTGCAAGGTCATCCGTCGAAAGGATCCAGCTCAAGGCCTGTATGGCAAGGGTCTGCGCAGCTTCCGGTGACATTGTCTGCTTTTCTTAAATGTTTCTTTAACCAGATTCTCTCATACCTCACCGCACGTTAAGCGCAAGATTGGAGAGCATCAGCACATGGGGCGACGCATTTTGATTATCGACGCGATGCCGACGCGCCGCATTGTGATGAAAGCCAAGCTGGGCGCCGCCCGATATGAGGTTCTGATGGCCGCCGACATGGAAGAAGCGGAGCCCATCCTGGCGAAAGGCGCCTGCGATATCATTATGCTCGATACGGTCGCAGGTGCCGATGAAGAGGATACCCGCCAAACTTGCCGGGACCTAAAGGCCCGTGCGGAAACGTCCGATATTCCGGTCTTGATGATGTGCCAGACGCCGTCCCAGCTGAGGGTGATCCAGGCTCTAGAAGCAGGGTTTGACGACATCTTGTTGCGTCCGGTGGATGAAGCTGCGCTGATGGCGCAGCTTCGCGCGGTGTTGCGCCGCAAATCAGCGCGCGCTGAGCACCCCGACCGCGATTTCATGATCGAGTTTCAGTCCCAGACAGTGCCCGCTGCCGAGCATTCACGAATAGCAGTGGTGGCAAGCAGCCGTCCCAAAGCGCGCGCCCAGGCCGCACTTTTGCGTTCTGCGACGGAACCGGATGCGAAGACCGAATATGTTGCCCACGACTTCACATCAATCATGGCTTTGGATGGCAAGACGCCCGACATAGATGCGGCCGTCGTCTTCTCGGATATGTTTTTGGAAGATGTCATGCTCACCCTCCTGTCTGACATGCGTAGCGGGCAGACGCTGCGCCACACTGGAATAGTTGCAGCTATGCGCGTTGATGACGGTCAGTTGGTCGCCCGCGCCTTCGACCTTGGCGCCGAGAATGTTGTCAGTGACGAGGCCGGTCCAGCAGAATTGGCCTGGCGAGCCCAAGCGCTCGCGGCTTGCAAAAAAAATGATGACGCGGTGCGTCGGAACCTCGAAAACGGGCTCAAGCTCGCCATGACGGACCCTCTGACAGGGCTGTTCAATCGCCGTTTTGCCGCGCGTAGGCTCAACCAGATCACGGCTGAGTATGAAGAATACGCGCTGCTCATGCTCGACATCGATCACTTCAAGCGCATCAATGACACCTATGGTCACAGCATTGGTGACAAGGTCTTGATGCATGTCGCAGACACTTTGCGCAACGATTTGCGTCAGGATGATCTTCTAGCCCGCGTCGGCGGGGAGGAATTCATGATCGCGCTGCCCGGCATCTCCCGCGACCTCGCCATGTCAACGGCGGAGCGATTGCGCCATGCGATCAACACGACGCCGACGGCGGAACGCGCATCCGGCAAGCTGATCAAGGCAACAGTCAGCATTGGGTTGATCCATTGCGATCAGGAGCATGCGGATGTCGAAGCCCTCATGCATCGCGCGGATAGAGCCCTTTATGACGCGAAAGCCGCAGGCCGAAACAAAGTTCGGGTCTCGCAAGCCGCTTAAGCCCTAACCAAGGGAAACTCAGGTCGTTTTCGCAGGCTTAGACGCCACGGCTCAACGGTTGTTAAACCGCTTAATTCCCTTCTCCAAACGCTCCGCGAAAGCCGCGCGCGCCTCCGGGCCCATCTGTTCCAGCCGCTCGACCATGATCTCGGAACCTGCCTCCTGCATCTGAAGCTGCAAGCCGCGTTGCGCCGTCAAAATCGTGCGCACCGCTTCGGCATCAAAAGGCATAGCGCGAACGGCTTCCGCCAAGTCTTCACCAAATGCCCGCATCTGCGCACGGTTTTCGCGAAACGTGTCGCGGCGTGCCTCAAAACTTTGACGCAACGCTTGACGATCCTCTTTCGAGAAAGCACGCCCATAGGGTCCGACAGGCATCTGCGCCGCAGGGTTGCGTTCTTTCTTGCCGCCCTTGTCGGAGAAGGCGGCACCCACAAAAGCTCCGGCCACGAGAAGATTCACGGCAAGCGAGGCAATCAAAAGGATCCGCAGCCAATTGCGCGGTTTCGAAACGGGGTCCGGAGTGTCAGCCATGGCCCTACCCTTCCTCAAAAAACATGTCATCGCCGGGCAGGAAGCTCGACGTGGTAAAGCTGGGATCAGTGACGGCTTCTTCGACGCCAGTCAGAAGACTTGGTTGCGCAAAACCGATGTAGATACCAGTCGCAGCCGCCGTCACCAGGCCACCCACGGCAGGCCATCCGCCCAACAGCTCCAACAGCCGCGCCAACGGACCCTGTGACGGGCGCGCCACGACAACCGGAGCCGGCTGAACCACTGCCGCATCTTCTATGATGCGCACCGTGAGCCGCTCGTCCACAACAGGGCGCGCTGCCTTGGCCTCGGCAAAAAGGGCGTCCAGCTCAAGTTCTGGGCTCTCGTCACGTTTCGTCATAATCCCAACTCTTCCTTTCGGCCCTGCAAGGCGGCTGCCAAACCGCGTTTACCCCTCGCAGTGAGGCTTTCAACGGCCTCGACGCTAATTTCCAGTATCTCGCCAATTTCCGGGTTCGTCATCCCCTCGATATGGCGCAGAATAACCGCCTGACGCTGTCTTTCTGGCAGGGTTTGCAGCGCTACATCCAATGCGCTCAAACGCTCTGTTTGCAGCAGCTGCGCCTCCGCACCGGGGCGGTCATCTTCGGGTTCGGCGATCTCGTCGAGGCCCACGCCGCGCCTTTTGCGCAGACGGTCCGTGCATAGGTTAGAGGCCACTTTGAAGACCCATGTGCTCGGTTTGGCCTGCCCGCTTTTCCAATCGGGCGCAATTTTCCAAAGGCGCAACATGGCCTCCTGCACGACATCCTCAGCCTCAGCCAGATCGCGTAACATCCTGTTGCAAAACGGCAGAAGCCGCGGCGCAAGGCGCGACGTCAACTCCGCCGCAGCGTGGCGATCCCCATTGGCGTAAAGCACCAACAAGGCCTCGTCATCGGGCTCAAGGGTTTGATCAAAGGCCATGGACATCCTGCGTCAGGCTTACCGGGCCCCAAAGGGCCCGGCAATAACCGCTGCTCTTATTCGCCGCCTTTGTTGCCGCGTTTGCCGAAGCGCGATTTCATTTCCTCGAACTCCGTTTTGGAAATACCACCCGAGCCATCGGCGTCGATCTTTTCAAACCGCGAAGCCACGCGTTCCGCGTCTGGCTGCATCTCTTCAAGGCTCAGCGCGCCATCCGCGTTCGCATCGCGGCGCTCAAACATTCGGTCCAGGCGCTTTGCCGCGCGTTCGCCAGCCTTTGCGCTGATTTCTTCCTTGGTCAGCAGGCCATCGCCATCCGTGTCAGCAGCCGCAAAACGGGTCGCGGCTTGTGCCGCCATCTCGGCCTGTGTGACTTCGCCATTGCCGTCTGTATCAAGCTGCTCAAAGCTCGCACGCGGCCCGCCGCGTCCCTCACCTTTGGCGAAGGAGGCCACAGGGGCCAAGGCCACAACCACGCCAGCGGCGATCAGAAGGGATTTGGCAGGTGTCATAAACTTGCTCATTTTGGTCTTTCCTTGCTCTGTTTTTCAGCGCCTCATCGCGCTGTCATATGCTCAAACGGGGCAGGTTCGGATTTCCGTCGCAAAAAGTTGCGACATCGCGACGCAAGAAGTGAAAGCGCGGTTTACTTGAGCCTTCACAGGCGTAGAAGCGCGGTTAGAAAGGCACTTCTTATGGCCACAGACACCCAAACAGGCCTGCTCTCCGAGGAACGCTCAACCAAGCGCGCTATGCTGCATGGCTGGCACCGCACCTGCCCAAATTGCGGGCAAGGGCCGCTTTTGAAATCCTATCTGACAGTGCGTGACGAATGCCCCGTCTGCCATGAAGAGCTACACCACCAACGCGCCGATGACGGGCCTGCCTACATCACGATCCTGATAGTAGGCCACCTGATGGCCCCGTTTCTGCACCTCACATTTAGCCATATCGATCAACCTGACCCGCTGATCGTGGCCACCGTCTTTTCGGTCGCCTGTGTGGCTTTGAGCCTCTACCTGCTCCCACGCATCAAAGGCGCGTTTGTCGGGCTGCAATGGGCCAAGCGGATGCACGGATTCAAGGACAGCTGAAATTCGCTCTGGACCGCGCCCCAAGGGCGCGCCACTCTGCGCGCATGACACCACCCCCGATCAGAGACGCAGCAACTGTTATCTTGCTGCGCGATGCCACGACGCATCCCAAGGTGCTTATGGGACAGCGCGGCAAGAACGCGGCCTTCATGCCTAACAAATACGTCTTTCCAGGCGGGGCTGTGGACGCATCGGATCGCGGCATCCCCTTTGCGGCCCAGGCACCCGAATTGACGCTGTCTCGTCTCAAGCTCCGGTCAGATGACGTGGAACCCCAGGCCGTGCTGGCCGCGGCAGTCCGCGAAGTGTGGGAAGAAACGGGCTTGATGTTCGCAAGCTTCACCGAAACAGCCACGCAAGATCTGCCAGATACATGGGAGCATTTTTTCGCAAGTGGACACGCGCCTTCAGCCGCCGGATTTCACTATATTTTCCGCGCCATCACGCCGCCGGGGCGCCCCCGCCGTTTTGACGCGCGGTTTTTCCTCGTCGAAGCGGAGACATGCCTGACCGATCTCGACGATTTTTCGCGCGCCGAGGATGAGCTGAGCCATCTGCATTGGGTCGACTTGGAAGAGGCAAAAGCCCTCGACCTGCCCTTCATCACCGAGGTGGTTTTGGCCGAGGTCTCGGCTTTGGCAAAGACTGGCCTGTCACCAGAGTCTGTGCCATTCTTCAATAATAGCACTGAGATTTCAGAGTTTCTGCGCCTCGCCTAGAGGCCTGCGTTCACAGAAAAACAACCCTGTTTCCTTAATCCAGCCCTATTCTCAGCCTAACCCGCCCAGTAATGATGATGAGCATGAGCAGCCCGCAGCAGACAGAGGCCAAAAACCGCCCGTCGCGCGCCCGGATGGACCGATTGGTCCTGCTAGGCCTGCTTGCGCTGTTTGTGATCGGTTTCGCAGGCCTCGCTGCGACTGTCGGCTGGGCGGAGACATGGGCGCAAATCAAAAGCCTCACAATCGGTCAGATCGCAATTTTGCTTGGCTTGTCCCTCGTGAATTACCTGTTGCGCGGCGTCCGGTGGCATCTTTGCGCGCGCGCGCTCGACCTACCGCTGCGCCTGCGCGAAAACCTTCTTCACTTCATCGGCGGCTTTGCCATGACCGTCACCCCCGGCCGGATCGGGGAGCTTGTGCGATTGCGTTGGATTTCAAATCTCTCGGGCCGCCCGTTCGAGCGTAGCCTGCCCCTTCCCTTCATCGACCGCGTCTTCGACGTGGCGGCGATGGCGCTGGTTCTGGCAAGCGCGGCTGTCATGTCACAAGCCGGGGTTTCAGGCGCGCTCCCAGTTGCTGCGGTGGCCTTGCTGATCGCAATTGCCATCACCCGGCCCGCGCTTGTGCGTGCCTTGGTCACGATGCTCTGGCGGCTTTTGCAAAGATGGCCGCGACGTTTTGCAGGAATGCGACAGGCGGCGCGCGGCATGGACAGGTTCAGCAAAGCGCGCCTTGCGCTCCCAGCCCTCGCCTTGGGCGTGATTGGATGGAGCGCGGAGGGCTATGCGCTCTATTTGCTTTTGGCCTGGATGGGCGCCGATATCGGGCTTGCTACAGCAACACTTATCTTTGTTTTCTCGACCCTGGCAGGCGGGTTAACAGGCGCGCCAGGTGGCGTAGGCGGGGCGGAGGCCGCGATGCTCGCACTTCTTGTCGCCCAAGGTGTCCCGCTGGAAACAGCCGTCCCTGCCATGGCAGTCATCAGGCTCACCACGCTATGGTTTGCCATTCTCCTCGGATTTATAGCGTTCCCGATCGCCGAACGCACCTCACATAAGGGCTTGCACCGCAATGGCTTGGAAAACGCTCACATATAGCGGCTGGGGCCGCATGAAGCAGGCCACAGGCCCGGTGGCGCGTCCCGAACGCGTCTCCTCGCTTGCACGTGCACTTGAGGACCGGCCCGGCCCGGCCATAGGCAATTGTCGCTCATATGGCGATGCGTGCCTCGCCAATGACGCGCCTGCGATCCAAACAACCCGGCTCGACCGTATCTTAGGCTTCGACGAAGAGACCGGCATCCTTGAGGCTGAGGCTGGCCTTCGCGTCGGTGAGATCGCTCGTATCTTTGCGCCGAAAGGGTGGCTGCCTGCCGTCATGCCCGGCACGGGCTTTGCAACGGTCGGCGGCTGCATCGCCAATGACGTGCACGGCAAGAACCATCACAGCGTGGGCTCCTTCGGGCAACATGTCGTCGAGCTGACACTAATGCAGGGCGGCGTACCGAAAACTGTCACGCCAAAGAAAAAAAACACAAAGCTTTTCGAGGCGACAATAGGCGGTCTTGGTCAAACCGGGGTCATCGCCAGCGCGAAGCTGCAGCTTTTGGCCTGCAAAGGCGACGTCATGATGGTGACCGAGCGCCGGATCGACGGTTTTGACGAGTTCATCGCCGCGCTCGACGCTTCCAATTCCCCCTATTCCGTAGGTTGGATCGACGCGACTGCGCGCGGGGATGACCTCGGCCGCGGCATTTTAGAAGAAGGGGAGACCGGCTACGGGCTGGTCCCGGCCAAGAAGAGCTCCAAATCGGTACCTTTCGACGCGCCAGGCTTCACGCTCTCCGCCCCTATCGTCAAAGCCTTCAACACCGCCTATTTCCGCCGCGTGCCTGCCGCTGGCCGCACTTTGGTGAAGCCTATTCAGGATTTCTTCTTCCCGCTCGATCGCATTCATGACTGGAACCGGCTTTACGGCAAAGCCGGGTTCATCCAATTCCAATGCGTGGTGCCTCCCGACAAGGCGGAGGCGCTCAAGACCATATTGAAAGAGATCGCAAAAGCAGGCCTCGCCTCCCCCCTCGCGGTACTTAAACGCATGGGGCCGGGCCGCGCGGGGCTGATGAGTTTCCCGATGGAGGGCTATACACTTGCGGTCGATTTCAAGAACACCGGCCTCGCCAAAAGCCTGATCGGGCGGTTGGAACAAATGACCGCCGATGCAGAGGGCCGCGTCTATCTGGCGAAAGATGCGACTCTGAACGCAAAGCACATGCCCCAGATGTACCCGGAGCTGCCGAAATTTGTGGCATACGTAAACAAACTAGACCCTGACGGCGCATTTGAGACAGACCTCACCCGCCGCCTGCAGATCAGGAGCGCGTCATGAGCGACAGCTGGATCATACTCGGCGCGACCTCCTCCATGGCCAAGGCCTTCGCACGGGCAGTCTCTGACCGGGGCGAGCGGGTTTTTCTCGCAGGCCGTGACATGGCCGATCTGGAAGCCATGGCCAGTGACTGCCTGTTTCGTGGTGCCGCAGTGGCCGAAGCCGTAAAGTTCGATGCACGCGACAGCGCAGGCTTTGGCGCCATCGTTGAGCGTGTTCGCAAAGAAGACGGGCTGATCAATGTCGCGGTCTTCGTGGGCTCCATGCCGCCGCAGGACGCCATAGACACTGACCCCACACTCATTCAGGGCGTCGTGACCGACAGCCATACCGGCCCCGCTACCTTCCTGCAGATGATCGCGCCGGAGATCGAAGCACGCGGCGGCGGCACCGTTGTCGGCGTGGGCTCCGTCGCGGGCGATAGGGGCCGGATCGGCAACTATGTCTATGGCTCCGCCAAGGCAGGGTTCCACACTTATCTCAGCGGCTTACGCAACCGCCTTACGCGGTCCGGTGGCCATGTGGTGACGGTGAAACCCGGTTTCGTAGACACCGCAATGACATGGGATATCGAGGGGATGTTCCTCGTCGCACCGCCCGAAAACGTCGCACGCGACATCTTGCGCGCGGTCGAAAAGAAAACCGACGTGCTTTATACACCCTTCTTCTGGCGCATCATTATGGGGATTATCAAAACGATCCCTGAGCGTATCTTTAAAAAGATGAGTGTTTAGAACCCAAACGCGTCGTGAAACAGCCCGGCAGCGTAAAACATCAGCGTTAGGGCAAACAGGATCAACGAGATGCCGTGCCGGTCGCGCAGCGCGAAGACAATCGGGTCGTAATCCTGTTTGCCCTTGTAGCCCAACGACACCATCCGCCACAGCCACCCCGCCATGGGCAGCATGGCCACCCAGAGCAGCCATTGCGACTGATACAGCGACATCGCCTGTGGCGTAAAGGTATATAGAAAGAACACCAGCAGCGCGGCGAACATACCTAAGCACGCGACATTCATCAGGTCCGGGCGATCTGGCTTGCCGTAACCGCGCCCGGGAAGGCGTTCGTCGGAAGTGGCAAGCGTCAGCTCGGTTAACCGTTTCACGCATCCCAAAGTGACGAAAACCGGGAAAATGAAGACGAGCATGTAGATTGAGACGTAAATCTCTGCCGCTGCTGCGCCCGCCACAACCCGCAATGTGTAAAGCGATGCGAGTGTCGCAATATCGATCCAGCGCATCCGTTTCAGCTGCAGCGAATAGGCAAGCGATGTCACCATATAAAGCACGATCACGCCGAAAAAGGCCCAGTTGAGGCTGGCCGCTACTCCGAGCGCGAGCCCTCCCAATCCTGCGCAAGTCGTCATCGCGACCGAGATAGGCACCGCGCCACTGGCAAACGGGCGATGCTTCTTTTTGACATGCAGCCGGTCCGCCTCAAGATCGAGCAGGTCATTAACGATATAAATGCAAGACGCTGCCGCCGAAAACGCGACAATGGCCAGCAGGATCGTCAGAAACGGGATTAACCCGAATTGATGCGCTGCCAGCAGCGGCAATAACAACAACACGTTTTTTACGTATTGATGAGGGCGCAGCCCCTTGATCAGGTCGCGCCAGCGCCATCCCCCCTCAAGCTGCGTGACATCATGCTCAGCCTCCAGTGCGGCGCGTGCACCTTTGACATCGCCCACCATGATAACATCATCGCCGTGCGGCCAAACGGCCATATCCGTGTGATCATTGCCAGCGTAATGAAAGCCCCGTTCCCCGTAAGCTGCCACCAGCGCATCGGCTTTCGCGGAGCCACGCAAGTTGATCCCGTTGCGGGTTGCCAGAAATTGCGGTGAGAGGCCATGGAGCGCCGTCAGATCGCGCACCAGCGTGTGATCGGAGGCAGAGGCCAGGACGACCTCATGCCCTTGCCCCTGCGCCGCCTCAGCAAGCATCTTGACCTGTGCATTTACCGGCATCAGATCGAGCCGAAGTTGCGCAATCTCGGCAAAAGAAGCCTTGAGCGCGGGTTTATTTCCACGATTGCGCCACGCGGCTTTGAGCGTGGCGAAAGGGTCGCGCCCCAGCCCACGCCAAAAACACTCAAACAACAGGTCCGTCTTCAAAAACGTCCCGTCAACATCCAGCACCAGTGGCTTATTCGCCGCCATCTAGAGCGTACCTTGTGGGCGGAAAACGCAGCCATCGCTGACCAGTTCTGGCGGGGTGAGGCAAATAGAGCGCGCCACGTTCCAAGCTGCCAGAACTTTTGGTACATAAGCACGGGTTTCCGCAAAGGGCGGCACACCTTCATATTTCCGCACCGCTCCTTCGCCCGCATTGTACCCGGCAAGCGCCAGAATCGGATCCCCGTTAAACTCTTTCATGAGCCACTTCAGGTAGGCGACGCCGCCTTTGATATTCTGCTTCGGGTCGGTGGCGTCAGTCACGCCAAATCGCTCTGCCGTGTCTGGGATCAGCTGCATCAGGCCTTGCGCACCTTTAGGACTTTCCACAGCTATGCGCCCCCCAGATTCCACCGCAATCACGGCAAGCACCAGAGCCGGCGAGATCTCACTATTGAGCGTCTCAACGATAATATCCGTCCCATGCGCAGCAGCGATCTTGTGCAACGCATCAAGCCTTGGCTGTGGCAAAGGCGCATCGGCCGGTGCCTTGTCGACATGGGCCACGGCCTGTGCGAAGCGTCCGCGCAAGGGCGTCCCGATTGCGGGGGAGACAGCCGTCCAGAACCACTCCAGATGCTTGGAGGGCTTAGAAGACGGAGCTGCGGCTGCCTCAGGGTCCTCCGGGAACGGATTTGCTGTCTCCGGGTCGATTTGCACCGTGATCCGATTGCCGCTGCCCGACGGCGGTTTCAGCTTTCGAAACGTGAAATCCCCCCCAAAAGCTGGCTTATGGGAGTCACCAAGGACCGGAAAAGCGACGCAAACCGCGAGCGCCGCGAGACTCAATTTTATATATTTGGACATGACCCGCCCGATCAGCCTGAGTGATTTGTTTGTTTTGATGAAGCATATCGCCAAATAAGGAAACAAAACCAATAAAATGAAATTATTGCCCGATAATTGGTGAACGACCGCACAAAGAGGCAACAGTATTAACCTGTTTTCAGGCCCATTTTGTGAAGTTTTTTTTGTTTAATATCAGTGCATTATAAAAAATTCATACCTCATTTACGAATGCTTAGAAATTGCACCAATCGCGCCCCACTCTTGCCTAGATTGAACCGGATAACTCCCTTCATACCGCAACGGAGACGCGGTTGGGTTGTAAGACCTGGCGATGTCGACACACCGTTTCGGAGTATGAAAACTAAACTGACTTATCCTTGGAGGGATTAAAAATGACTAAACTGTTCAAAAACTTCTTCGCAGACGAATCCGGCGCCGTGACCGTTGACTGGGTTGTTCTGACCGCTGCTATCGTTGGCCTGGGCATCGCTGTTATGGCGTCTGTTTCCGATGGTCTTGAGAACCTGTCCGGCGACATCGACACCCAGCTGTCGAGCCAAGGTATCTCCACCACATTCTAAGTGGTCCCCGCCTGAAAGGCGGAGCAAGAAAACGATTAAACCACGCCTTGGGCGTGGTTTTTTCATGGCCCGGTTTTCACAAGCCGATCATAGTACACGACGCTACTTGAAACGAGGAGCGAAAAGGATTCGAATTGAAGCTT
>JAPORH010000084.1 GCA_026710325.1 Litoreibacter sp.
GCCAATGCTGTTCTGGGCATTGATGGCATCGGGCCAAATCCAGATGCGCAAGGTCGATGGCTGGGAAACCCTCGATCAGCCGCTCAACGAAATCCTTGACCTCGCGGCATAACAAAGCCAAACAATAAGCCGCTCGGAAACGCCATGGAATAATTTCCACCACTTTCGAGACACAACCCACTTGTTTTCGAGGAAAGAGTCACGGTGCAAGTTGCCTTTGTCGTTGCAGCTTTTGCGCTTCCGTTGACCTTTCTTATCTATGCCGTCGAGAACACCGTACATCTTCTTTTCCCGACAAAGCTTGTTGCGATGGGACGGGCAGACTTTGAGTTTCTTGGCCGCTCTATAGTCGAGTTTATCGCAAAGACGGTCTTCATTTTTGCAGCTTTGACGGCGGCGTTTGCCATAGGGATGTTCGCATTGAAGACAATGGGAACATCACTGGTTCTGTCTGGAATGGCCAGTTGGCTCATGCTGACTGTGATCGGGCTTCTGACACTTGCCGCACTGCAATTTGCCTTTCGGCGCTTTGCCGTCGCCGAGACGATCGACTAGGGAAAAGAATGAAGGAGCCAGTCGGCAGTACCCTACCGACTGGTAACCGCAATTGGACCGTAACCTATTCTAGATAACTCGTTCAGTATTGGCAGGCTGCGCAGAGGGCCTTCCATAGTTCTTGCGATTTCGCCCTAGCTACGCCACTTCGCCTATGTTTATGTCCCGCTCGCAACGACACTGCAGGCACTTGATGGCGGCATAATTTGGTTGGGGGGAACAGTGACTGACTTAATTGCACGGGACGGCTCACAAGCGTCTGCGCTCTGTTTTGGCTGCATGCAGTTCGGCGGAACGGCGGATGCGTCTGCAAGCAAAGCCATGTTTGAGGCTTGCCGACAGGCGGGCATCAATTTCTTCGACACGGCGCACACTTATACCGAAGGCCGCTCCGAAGAAATTCTCGGACGGCTGGCCTATCAAGAGAGAGAGAGCCTGATTGTCGCGACGAAGGCCGCATATACCGGTGGCTCTGGCCGCCAAAACATCTTGCACCAATTTGATCAGAGCCGCGCCCGCCTGGGGTTCGACAGCGTAGATATTCTCTACTTACATCGATGGGATCCCGAAACATCGCTGGAGGAGACGTTCGAAACGCTTCGCGAGCTGCAACTTAACGGCAAGATCCGCTACATAGGCGTATCAAACTTCGCGGCTTGGCAGGTGATGAAGGCACAAGCGGTGGCCATGCGCTTGGGAACCCGGATCGACGTTATCCAACCGATGTATTCCTTGATCAAGCGGCAGGCCGAAGTGGAACTTTTCCCGATGGCTCTCGCCGAGGAAATAGCAGTCGTTCCATATTCTCCGCTTGGCAGCGGACTTCTTACCGGAAAATATTTGGAGGACGGGGTCGGTCGCCTCTCGACGGACAAAAGATACGCTGCGCGCTATGGGCAGTCTTGGATGATTGAAACGGCAAAGCAGCTCTCCCTTTTGGCGAGTGAATTGCAGGTCGACCCCTCCACGCTGGCCGTGGCCTGGGCGATGTACCACAAAGCGGTCGCCGCGCCTATCATCAGTGCGCGCAATGCCAAACAACTGGCCCCGTCTTTGAATGCAGTGGAGCTAACCTTGAGCGCGGAACAATATGCGGCAATTGAAGCTTTGTCACCGCGTCCTGCACCTGCAACAGATCGTCTGGAAGAAGCGGAGGCTTAGGCAGGCCCGCCTGGAACGGTTTCCCAGTGCTCACCCATGGCGACGATACAGGACGTGCCATTTGAGTAGTTTTGAACGATCAGCCACTCGCCGTTTTTGTGAGACACCCAAACTTCCAGCATTGTTTCGGGGTCTCTGAGGCCTGCGCCATGCCGTTCGGCCCCAACGACTTCTTTTAAAGTAGTGATCATGCGCGCGCTGTCGTCGCAGCTGACGTCGGCCATTTTGGCATGACCAAGTGTTGGCAAAGCAGCGCAAAGCGCGAAGGCGAGTGAAAAACGAACTTTCATATGTTGAGTTTAGCGTATCGCAGCGCAATTTGTAACAGTTTGATGACAAAAACCGGGAGGCGCACTCCTATGGTAACAGTTCAATGTCTCGCCACACTGCCGCGTTGACGCTCTGTCACAATAATGTTTCGCAAATGATAAGAAACTGAGTCAAATCTGTCACTTCTCTGTCGCTTGCTCGGCCTATCAGCATTCCAAACACAGGGGATGCCATGCTTACGATTGACGAGCTGACGAAGCGGTTTGGTGACAAAACTGCTGTAGATCGAGCGAATATCACTGTCGCAAAACCGGCCATGATCGGGATCATCGGGCGCTCTGGCGCGGGGAAGTCAACACTTCTGCGTATGCTCAATCGTTTGAGCGATCCAACAACCGGCAACATCGTTTTTGATGGCGAGGACGTCACAAGTCTTCGTGGTGCCGCCAAGCGTGACTGGCAATCGCGATGCGCCATGATCTTCCAACAATTCAACCTGGTGCCGCGTATGGATGTGGTGTCCAACGTGCTGCATGGCACATTGAACAAGCGCTCCACTTTCGCGACCATGTTCAACCTCTATCCGAAATCCGACATTCATAAAGCCATCGAAATCCTCGACCGCCTTGGCATTGCAGAACAAGCGCCAAAGCGCGCCGAGGCGCTATCAGGCGGTCAACAGCAGCGTGTCGCTATCGCGCGAGCGCTGATGCAGGACCCCAAGATCATTTTGGCAGATGAGCCCATAGCTTCGCTCGACCCGATGAATGCGCAGGTGGTGATGCAATCGCTGCGCACCATCCATGAAGAAGATGGCCGCATGGTCATTGCCAACCTTCATACGCTGGACACGGCGCGCAGATATTGCGACCGCGTGATTGGTATGCGGGATGGGCGCATTGTTTTTGACGGGACGCCTGCGCAACTGACGACCGGGGTCGCACGCGACATCTACGGGGCCGGCGCAGATTTTTCCGAGGCCGCCACCTCCACCGAAATCGAGACACTGGACAGATCGAACGCAGCAAAAGCGATCGCCTGAGCCAGTTCCCTTCCCGCGCGCGGCGCGGGCCACCTTCATCGCACCTAACGGAGAGAAAGATGAAAAAGACCCTCGTATTGGCGCTCGCCGCCACCACCGCTCTGAGCACTGCAGCTCTGGCAGACGGCATCACCGAATTCCGCATCGGCATCCTTGGCGGCGAAAACGCGCAAGACCGTATGAACTCCTACCAGTGTTTGGCGGACTACACGACCGAGGCGCTCGGTGTTGAGACCAAGCTGTTCGCACCTGCTGACTATAACGGCGTGATCCAAGGGCTGCTGGGCGGCACGATTGACATGGCGTGGCTTGGTGCGTCTGCCTATGCCGCGACCTATCTACAGGACCCTGAAGCGGTTGAGCCTGTTCTGATCAAAGTAAATGTCGACGGCTCCATCGGTTATCACTCCATTGGGTTCGCCCGCAAAGACAGCGGCATCACCTCACTGGACGACATGGCGGGCAAAGTCTTCGGTTTTGGTGATCCAAACTCCACCTCCGGCTACCTGATCCCGTCCATCGAGATCCCGCAGTACAAAGACGGCGTGACCATGGAGTCCGGCGAGTACTTCGGCGAAGTGAAATTCACCGGCGGCCATGAGCAGACCATCGTTGCAGTCAACAACGGCGACATTGATGGCGGCGTGACCTGGGCGGACGCGCAGGGCAACTGGGAAGACGGCTACAACTCCGGCGCGCTGCGCAAGGCTGTGGACGCGGGCCTCGTCGACATGAATGACATGGTCCAAATCTGGAAGTCCAACGTGATCCCAGAAGGCCCGATCGTGCTGCGCAAAGAGCTTCCAGCCGATGTGCGCGCCACCATGACTGAGCTGGTCGACGGCCTGCATGAGCGCGACGCGGATTGCGCTTACGGTGTGGCCGCAGGCGATACACTCGGCTTCCAGCCGGTGACGCATGACACCTACATCTCCATCGTCGAAGCGCGCAAAGCGAAGATCGGCGGCTAAGCCAATTTCGTGACTTGTCCGGCAGCCCCCCTCGGGCTGTCGGTATTTTTGAGGGCTCGGGGATAGCATGGCAGACGTATCTTTAGGGGGCGCGCCGCAAAACGTGGCGGGCATTCAATCCAGCTACATGGCGCAGGTGCAAAGACGTAGGCTCTATGGCGGCCTGACGTTGCTGATCTTGGTCGTTTTGATGGTCTCCGGTTTCAATGTTGCCGACGACCGGAATGCAGGCGGTTTCTGGGAAGGGTTGCACCAGATCGGCGACTACCCCGCCGATGTCGTGTCCGAGGCGTGGGCGAAACGCGCCGACCTGCCTGGTCTGATTGCGAAGTATTTCCCCGCGCTTGTTGAGACGATCAACATCGCTGCAGTCTCCACGCTAATCGGCGCGCTGGCGGGTCTGATCTTGTCGCTTCTCAGCACGCGCGGCTTGGCAAAATGGCCGCGCCTGATCCCGCTGTTTCGCCGCTTTTCCGATATAATGCGCGCCGTGCCTGAGATCGTGATCGCGCTGGTTCTGATCTTCGTTTTGGGCGGCGGGCCGGTGCCCGCGATGATCGCTATTGCGATCCATACCGCAGGGGCCTTGGGCAAGCTTTTCTCTGAGGTCGCTGAGAATGCAGATTTGAAGCCTGTTGAGGGGCTCGCCTCCACCGGTGCGACTTGGTCGCAACGCATGTTGCTTGGCGTGTTGCCGCAAGTGGCGCCCAACTATGTCAGCTACGCGCTGCTGCGGTTTGAGATCAACATCCGTGCCTCCGCGATCCTCGGATTTGTTGGAGCTGGCGGCCTTGGCTATGAGCTGCGCAACGCCATGGCCTGGGGGCCTGGCCGCTTTGACGAGGCGGCAGCGATTTTCATTTTGCTCTTCGGCACGATTGTCTTCTTTGACCAGCTCTCCAGCCATTACCGCAACCGTTTGACTGAGGGGCAAGCACAATGACCACCGCTGATCTGAGCCTCGAAAAGCACAACGCCGACACCCTGTTTCGCCGCAAGCGCCTTTTGGGTTTTGCGATCCCGGCCGTGATACTTGTCTATCTTGGCTATATTTTCTTCGCCTTTGATCTGCCCGGGCTCGCGCAGCGCGCCAACTTGCAAAACGCGGTCACCTTGGCGTCTGACAGCTGGTCCCACAAGGTGCATGTCACCCGCAACAACCGCACCGGTGAGGTAAGCTACGCAGTCGAAGGCGAGCGCAAAGGGACTTACCCCGAAGGCACGCGCCCTGATTGGGTCAGCGGGGAGGAGGTCATAACCATTGACCTCGGCGGCGATCACATCGTGCGCTACTTGCCCGAAAACCGGACCGAGATCGACATCCCTGACTTCCCGCTGATCGAAGTGCAGGCCGAAGGGCGCTCGCTGCTCTCTAACCTTCCAGAGGATTTGCCGGAATGGATCTCCGCCTCCGAACGCCGCATCGGCATCACCACGCCGGAGGGGCGCATCACCCTCACCGGAGCCCGGACGGAAGTGTTCAACTACTTCCCCGGATGGGAGCTGTTCTGGTTCACGCTTGATAGCCCCTATCATGGGAAAGGGTTCGGTGAGATCCTCTTTGGTGAGCGGATCGACCCAGAGCGCGGCAACTTCGCAGGCGCGCTGCAGGATTGGTGGACCAACAAGATGTGGCGTCACCAAGATGTGGCCTGGGCGATTGGGGAGACAATTCTGATGGCCTTCCTTGGGACAATGGGGGCCGCGATCCTCGCATTGCCGCTGGCCTTCCTAGCTGCAAAGCGTTTCTCGCCTTTGATGCTGCTGCGCGCGGCGACGCGTCGAATTTTCGATTTCGTCCGTGGCGTCGATGCGCTGATTTGGACGGTTGTTCTGGCCCGCGCCTTCGGACCGGGTCCACTGACCGGAACGCTGGCCATTTTGATCACAGACACCGGAACATTCGGTAAAATCTTCTCGGAAGCGTTGGAAAACGTGGACCAGAAGCAAATTGAAGGTGTTGAGTCAACGGGCGCGAAGCCACTACAGCGCTACCGCTTTGGCGTGATCCCGCAAGTGGTTCCGGTGCTTTTGGCGCAAATCCTGTATTTCCTGGAATCCAACACCCGGTCCGCCACCATAATAGGAGCGATCACGGGTGGCGGTATTGGCCTAATGCTGACCCAGGCGATCCAGACCCAGAAGGACTGGGAGGAGGTCGCCTATTACATCGTTCTCATCATCTTGATGGTGATGTTCATGGACTGGTTCTCCGGCTGGTTGCGCGGCAAGCTGATCGGACGCAAAGACTAATGGCGCGTTTGCAGGCGGATGCGCCGTTCATTCATCCCGACTGCAATATCGTCGACAGCAGTTTCGGGGCGTTTGTGGAAATCGGCAGGGGGAGCCGGGTCAACAACACGCACTTCGGGGACTACTCCTATTGCGACCGATATGCCGATATCGCGAATGCGCAGATCGGCAAATTCGCCAATATTGCCGCCTTTTCGCGGATCGGGGCCACGGACCACCCACTTCACACCGCGTCCTGCCATCACTTCCTGTATCGCTCGGATGACTATTGGGACGACGCGGAGCGTGATGCGGTGTTTTTCGACCATCGCAGGTCCCGCATGGCTAAAATCGGCCATGACACCTGGATCGGCGCGGGTGCAATGGTCAAGCCCGAGGTTACTTTGGGCCATGGGGCTGTGGTCGCGGCCGGGGCGGTCGTGACAAGAGATGTTGATCCCTACACCATAGTCGCAGGGACGCCCGCAAAGCCTTTGCGTCAGCGGCAACCGCGCGATGTGGCCGACCGGCTGATGGCCTTGGCCTGGTGGGATTGGTCCCATGCCGAAATTCGTAGAACTTTGGATGATTTCCGGACACTTGACGCGTTGGACTTCCTCGACAAATACGAGCCTTAATTCTCCATTGTAAGCGTCACTCTATCGCCCGCAAACCACGTGCGCCCGTACTCGACGGGATGCCCGCGCTCATCTACGTTGACACTCGTGGACTTTAGCAGCGGGTCGCCCTCTTTCACCTGCAAGTGCAAAGCCTGCGTTGCAGAGGAGCGGACGGCCGTCAAACGGGTTGAGGCACGGGTATAGTCGGTTGTCCCCACCGTCTTCAAAGCCTCGGTAATGCTTGGATGCGCATTCAAAGCGGCCGCAATTCCTGGCAGACGGTCCTTTGGGAAAACGCTCTCAACGACGGCGACGGGCTGCCCGTCGGCCAAAGACAAACCGTGGTAGGCACAAACCCAGTCTCCCGGCGCTATGCGCAACGCATTTGCTTCGCCCAAGGTCGCCGCACGTTCTTCGACATGCAGCACGCGTTTTTCAGGGTGACGTCCCGCGGCGATCAGGTTTTCGTGGAACCGGACGCGCTTGCCGATGGCATAATCCGTGGGGGTCGCGGCGACAAACGCGCCCGCGCCACGTCGTGTTCGGATCAGGCCTTCTTCGACCAATGCCGAAAGCCCGTGCCGGACCGTGTGCCGGTTTACACCGAACCGTTCGGCCAATGCGGCCTCAGTCGGCAGCTTGTCACCGGCTTTGTATCGCCCTTCAGCTAGGTCACTGCGCAGCGCATCGGCGATAGCCTGCCAGATGGGTGTTTTGCCTGAACTGTCACGCAAGTTTCACAAATCTCCTCTGTCTTAAGGGGCGCGTTCTGCTAAGATATGTATAGTTGTATAGGAAATGGAAAAGTTGTCGAGATGAAAAACACTTTCGACGAAAATGCGGAGCGAAAAGCCTGGATGAGCCTGCTCGCCAAGGCGCCGGAAGGCCGTGTGGCAGCTTTACTCGATGCCGCGCTGACCCGTCCAGATTTCACATGGCTGCGCGCGCCTGAGATCGGAAGCACAATGCTACGCGGCCGCGCGGGCGGGACAGGTGCACCGTTCAACATCGGCGAAATGACTGTTACGCGATGTGCTCTGACATTGCCGAGCGGGGAAGTCGGCCACGCCTACATTCAAGGCCGCCGAAAAGCAGACGCCGAAGCGGCCGCTTTGGTTGACGCGCTGATGCAGGGTGTACATGCGACCGCCATACGTGATGCGGTCCTGAAGCCGCTTGAAACCGAACAGGCCGGCGTTAAAACAGCGCGCGTCCAAAAAACGGCCGCGACCAAGGTGGAGTTTTTCACCATGGCCCGCGGCGAAGATTAAGGGGGGGAGGTTCGATGCAAGCCCAGCAAGCCCAAACTCTTTCCGGTGGGTTCGATAATCTGCCCGTCCAGTCCGCTCACGCCTTTCGCGCGGTTATGGAGGCGATGGCGCGGCCTGGCCAAATTCAGGAAATTGCAGGGGCGGCCCCGCCTGCACCGCTCTCAGTCGCGGCGGGAAGCGTGTTGCTGACCCTTTGCGACGGTGAAACGCCTATCTATCTCGCGGGCAATGTGGACACAGACGAGGTTCGTGCCTGGCTGTCCTTTCATACAGGTGCGCCGATGGTTGGTCCGTCTCATGCCATGTTCGCGTTAGGTGCGTGGGACGCTCTGATGCCGCTCAGCGCGTACCCGATTGGAACCTCGGAATACCCGGACCGTTCTGCAACCTTGATCGTGGAAGCCGAAACGCTCACCGCATCGGGCGCTGTATTGCGCGGGCCAGGGATCAAATCTGAAACCACGCTCTCCTTGCCTGAAGTCGAGGCATTTCAAAGCAACCGAAGACTCTTCCCGCTCGGGCTGGATTTCATCTTTACCTGCGGCGACCGATTGGCTGCGCTGCCTCGCAGCTCGGAGGTTTCGCGCTCAAGTAGCGAAGCGGTAGCGCAGCAAGGAGTTCTCTGATGTACGTCGCAGTAAAAGGAGGCGAGCGCGCCATTGAAAGCGCCCATGCCTGGCTCGCCGAGGAGCGGCGCGGTGACAAGAGCGTTGCAGAGCTGTCCATTGCCCAAATTCGCGAACAGCTCAAGCTTTCCGTGGACAGGGTGATGGCCGAAGGCTCACTCTACGATCCGGACCTGGCCGCGCTGGCCATCAAACAATCCCGCGGCGATCTGATCGAGGCGATCTTTTTGATCCGAGCCTATCGGACGACCCTGCCGCGTTTCGGGGTGTCCGAGCCGATGAACACCGGGGCTATGGAATGCGACCGCCGCATCTCGGCCACGTTCAAGGACCTACCTGGCGGGCAGGTCTTGGGGCCAACCTTTGACTACACGCACCGTTTGCTCGATTTCAAACTGGCCGCCGACGGCGAAGTTCCCGAGGCGCCGACCCGCGACGCGGCGCTTGGGGATGTGCCCCATGTCACCGAATTTCTCAACCAGGAAGGGCTGATCGAGGAGGCTCCTCTGGACGACACACCGCCGCCCGATCTCACGCGCGAGCCTTTGGAGATGCCAGCCGAGCGTGCGCTACGGCTGCAAGCGCTGACCCGCGCGGACGAAGGGTTTACCCTTGGTTTGGCCTATTCCACACAGCGCGGCTATGGCCGCAACCACGCCTTTGTGGGAGAGCTGCGCATCGGAACGGTCGCTGTGGAGATGGACATCCCCGAACTGGGCTTTACCATCGAGATAGGCGAGATCACCCTGACTGAATGCGAGACGGTGAACCAGTTCAAAGGTTCCAAAACCGAGCCGCCCCAATTTACACGTGGCTACGGGCTGGTCTTTGGCCAGTCCGAGCGTAAGGCTATTTCGATGGCCTTGGTGGACCGCGCGCTGCGCTGGGAAGAGCTAGGCGAAGACAATGTCGGCGCGCCCGCGCAAGACACAGAATTTGTCCTCTACCACGCGGACAACATCCAAGCGACGGGCTTCCTCGAGCATATCAAGCTGCCGCATTATGTCGACTTCCAGTCCGAGCTGGAACTTGTTCGAAAGCTACGGCGCGAAGCGGGCGCAGGGCGGTATCAGGAGGCGGCCGAGTGAAACACGTCGTCTTCGACATCGGCGCCGTCCTTGTGGATTGGGACCCCGCACTCGCTTGGGCGGATGAGTTGGGCGCAGCCGAGTCGCAGTCCTTCCTTGAAAGGATAAAGTTCGAGAAGCTTAATCTCGCTTGTGATGCGGGTGCCAAGTTTGGCTAAGTAGCTGGCGTTATTGATGATCTGGAGGATGCCGCACGGCTTGCGAAATATGTGGATCGCTATGCGCTCACAGTTCCCAACAAGATCAAAGGCAGTTGGGACATACTTTATGCGCTTAAAGAAAATGGCACCAGGGTTTTCGCAATAACCAATTGGTCCGCAGAAACTTGGCCGGAAGGCTGTAAGGCGCACCCAGAGCTAGCTGATGTGTTCGAAGAGGTAATCGTCTCGGGCCAGGTCGGCATGATCAAGCCAAGCCTCGAGATTTTTCGGCACTTTTGCATGAAGGCCGGTGTTGTCGCAGCTGACTGCATCTTCACAGATGACGGTTTGCACAATTGCCTTGGCGCAAAAGCGGCCGGTATGGACAGCATTCACTTCACCGGGCCGCCCGCGTTGGAAGCCGGCCTCAAGGCACGGGGGCTGTTATGATGCAGCTAGCCTTCGTCGTCGCCCCGAACCTCAAGCGCTATGCGGTCTTCTGTGCGTTTAAGCCAAATAAAAAACAGGGCGATGCCCAAAAGCAAATCCAGTCCGGCAAAGTAAGTGATCGCGGTTGTCAAAACGGGTGCCTTTCCATTCTTACCCTCTCAATGGCGTCACTTAGCGCGCGAAATCTGGATTTCCGAAAAAACAATCGGTCCTTCTCCCGACAGGACGTATCACATGTCTGAATACAACTTCGCTTACCTCGATGAGCAAACGAAACGGATGATCCGTCGTGCTATTCTTAAAGGACTAGCAATCCCCGGCTATCAGGTGCCATTTGCCAGCCGCGAAATGCCGATGCCTTATGGCTGGGGAACCGGCGGGGTCCAGGTTTCCGCCGCAATACTGACGCCCGAAGACACGTTCAAAGTCATCGACCAAGGAGCGGATGACACGACAAACGCTGTCTCGATCCGGACATTCTTTGAGCGCACCGCGGGGGTGGAGACCACAACGGCAACGTCGGATGCAAGCGTGATCCAGACCCGCCACCGCATCCCCGAAAAGCCGCTGACGGAGGACCAAATCCTCGTCTACCAAGTGCCCATCCCGGAGCCCTTGCGCTTTTTGGAGCCGCGCGAGAGTGAGACGCGCAAGATGCACAGCCTCGAGGAATACGGGCTCATGCATGTGAAGCTCTATGAGGACATAGCGCGTCACGGCCATATCGCGACCTCCTACGGCTACCCGGTCAAGGTTGAGGGCCGCTATGTGATGGACCCGTCTCCGATCCCCAAATTCGACAATCCGAAATTGGGTGACATGCCTGCAATCCAGCTCTTTGGTGCCGGGCGTGAGCAACGGATTTACGCCTTGCCGCCCTACACGAAAGTCGTGAGCCTAGATTTCGAGGATCACCCGTTTGAGGCGTCCAAGGCTGATCAGGTGTGCGGGCTTTGCGGCGCGAGTGACAGTTATCTGGATGAGGTGATCATCGACGATGCTGGCGGGCGCCTCTTTTGTTGCTCGGATACTGACTATTGCACGGGCCGCCGCGCCCTTGGTCATAAAGGCCCGGCTTTTCCGGGTAGCGAGGCTGCCGCATGACACCGCTTCTCTCCGTTCAAGGCATCACAAAGCACTACGGCGCCCATATCGGCTGCGCGGATGTGGCATTTGATCTTTACCCCGGCGAAGTCATGGGGATCGTCGGTGAGAGCGGCTCGGGCAAATCCACTTTGCTCAATTGTTTGGCGGGGCATCTTGCCCCTGATGCAGGTCAGGTCGTGTTCGACACGCGTGCCGATGGCCCGAAAGACACGGTCACTATGTCGGAACCTGAACGCCGGATGCTCGGCCGCACTGATTGGGCATTTGTTCACCAGCATGCCCGCGACGGGCTTCGGATGGGGGTGTCTGCCGGCGGCAATGTGGGCGAGCGTTTGATGGCCGTAGGCGATCGTCACTACGGCGACATTCGCGGCAAAGCGACCGATTGGTTGGAGCGGGTGGAAATTGACGCGGGCCGGGTCGATGACCGGCCGACCACCTTCTCTGGTGGGATGCAGCAACGCCTGCAAATTGCGCGTAACCTTGTGACTGGGCCACGGCTGGTCTTCATGGACGAGCCTACCGGCGGCCTCGATGTGTCGGTTCAGGCGCGCCTGCTTGATCTTCTGCGCGGCCTTGTACGCGATATGGGCCTTTCGGCGATCATCGTCACGCATGATCTAGCGGTGGTGCGCCTGCTCGCAGATCGGTTGCTAGTGATGAAGTCCGGCCGAGTGGTCGAGGCGGGCCTCACAGATCAGGTGCTCGATGATCCGCAGCACGCCTATTCCCAACTTCTTGTCTCTTCCGTTTTGCAGGTGTGAGCGATGATTGAACTTAAAGACGTCTCAAAAACCTTCACGCTGCACAATCAGGGCAGCGCCGTGATCGAGGTTATCAACGATGTGTCCTTCAATGTCGCGCCCGGTGAATGCGTTGCCCTGACGGGGGCTTCAGGGGCGGGAAAATCCACGCTCATGCGTATGATCTATGGCAATTACCTGACGCAGTCCGGGTCTATAATCATCGGCGATTTGGATATTGTTCGGGCCAAACCGCGCGAGGTGCTCGCCTTGCGGCGCGATGTTCTGGGCTATGTGAGCCAGTTCCTGCGCGTGGTGCCCCGCGTCCCGACGCTCGACGTGGTGGCCGATCCTCTCCGCGCTTTAGGTGTTGCCCCGGACGAGGCGCAAGAACGTGCCAAATTCCTTTTGGCGCAGCTCAACATACCTCAGCGGCTCTGGTCCCTTTCACCCACCACATTCTCGGGCGGCGAGCAACAACGTGTCAATATTGCGCGTGGGTTTGCACATGCATACCCTGCGATGCTTTTGGATGAACCGACGGCAAGCCTTGATGCAACTAACCGGGAAGTCGTGCTGTCTCTGATCGAAGACGCCAAAGAACGCGGCGCCGCCATTATCGGTATTTTTCACGACGAAGCCGCGCGGGCCCGGGTATGTGATCGCGAAATCGACGTCAGCGCCTTTACGCCTAGCTTCGATACGCTCGAGCAATCAAAAGTGCCGGCCATATGACAGCCGGGCGCCTCATTGCGGTTGTTGGCCCATCCGGTGTCGGCAAGGACAGTGTGATGGAAGGTGTTGCCGCTGCCCGTCCGGATATACATTTGGTCCGCCGCGTGATCACACGCGCGCCAGGACTAGGCGGCGAAGACTATGACGCCGTGTCTGAAGCTCAGTTTCATGAACTGGCAAATAATGGCGCTTTCGCGCTCTATTGGGGCGCGCATGGGCTGTTTTATGGTATACCGCAATCGGTCAGAAACCATTTGAAACAGGGCACGGATTGCCTTGCGAATTTCTCGCGCAAGGCGCTTCAGGCAGGTGCGGACGCCTTCCCTAATTTCATGGTTTTGAACATCACGGCCCATCCTGAGACATTGGCATCCCGCCTAACGGCGCGTGGCCGTGAGTCCGCGTCCGAGATCGCAAGACGCCTCAGCGAGGCGAACAAGCCGCTGCCGGAAGGTCTCGATGTCATTACGCTGTCCAATGACGGGACGCTCGATCATACAATCTCGCGGTCCGTTTCGCTGCTTCAACCTGTAAGGGGGTAGCGATGGATCAGCTCGAACCGACCGTCCTGCCGTTCGCCACAAAGCGCGATTTGGTCAATCACGAAAGGCGTAGGCAAATCCGGCAGGGTGTCCTGCAAAATGTCGGACCACTTTCGCATCTCGTCGTCGGGCAGCTGCCCCGAAAGGGTAAGATGAAATCTGAATTCCTCAAAAACGTAAGGGTAGCCCCACTGAGCAAGAAGCGCCTCTTGCCTTTCACTCAAACCCGCCTTTCGACGTCGCGCAAGTTCTGCCTCGCCGGGAAGCGCGCGGAAGTCATCAAGGTCGCGGACGCAGGCCCCGGCAACATGTTGCAAATCGTCCAAGGCTCCGAAAGGCGTGAGGGCCAAGAAACGGCCCAGCCGCGTCGGCTGCAATCCGTCACAGAGAGCCGGGGCAAGTGTTTCAGCCATCGCGGCGGCAGCCAGCTCCAGACCTTTTTGCGTCTGGCCGTCTTTCAACCTGAACGGCGGCTTCAAAGTTCCATGAAAGCCATATTTGCGTGGTGTCATCGTGATGTCATGCAAACCGGGCACATCATACTGATGCACCTCACGACCCGCCAAAACATCCCAGCCAAGCCAGGTCGCGCCAAACTCGGCCAGCGCCCCATCTGGCGGGACATAGTAAAGCGCAAAGCGAGCGTATGACATGAATTCCCCTTTTCCGACCGCTTCTCTGACAGATGCATATGACAGCAAGATGTCAGGTGATCTATGCCTCGCAAATGCGCAGCTTGTTCTGGCTGACCGCGTCATTTTGGGCACCATCACCATAGCGCAGGGCAAGATCGCAGAGATTGTAGAGGGTGACGCCGTGCCGCGCGGTGCAGTTGACTGTTCGGGCGATCTGGTCCTGCCCGGGTTGGTGGAACTACACACCGACAATGTCGAGCGCCACATTGAGCCGCGCCCCGAGGTTGATTGGCCTCATCTGCCCGCGCTTCTGGCCCATGACGCCGAGCTTGCGTCGACGGGCATAACCACCGTGTTCGACGCCATGCGGGTCGGCTCCATCCACAGCGGTAAGAAAGGCGCCTATAAGGACTACGCGCGCACCCTCGCCGATGAACTGCTGGCCGCTCGGGCACAAGGCGTGTTCAAGATCAGCCATTTCCTCCACTTGCGCGCTGAGATCTGCTCCGAAACCCTATTGGATGAACTTGCCGCATTCGGTCCCGATGATCGTGTTGGCATCGTCAGTCTGATGGATCATACGCCCGGTCAACGGCAATTCCGCGATCTAACATCGCTCAAGACCTATGTGGCTAAGAAACGCGGCATGAATGACGCGGAATTCGCTGAGCATGTCCAAAACCTTTTGAACTTACAGAAGCGCTTCGGCTCCAAACACGAAACAGGCGCGGTTGCGGAGGCAGGTCGTCTGGGGGCCGTCTTGGCCAGCCATGATGACACCACCGCCGACCATGTCGCGACATCGGCACAAAATGGCGTTGGCTTTGCGGAGTTTCCAACGACCGTTGAAGCCGCAGAAGCCTGCCGCAACCATGAGATCGCCGTCATGATGGGGGCGCCGAACCTGATCCGCGGCGGGTCGCATTCGGGAAATGTGGCTGCTGCGGACCTGGCAAAGCGGGACCTTCTGGATATTGTTTCATCAGACTACGTGCCTTCGGCTCTTTTGCTGTCGGCTTTTTACCTGGCTGAAGTCTGGGATGACCTACCCCGCGCGGTGGCAACGGTGACATCCAACCCGGCCCAAGCCGCTCGTCTCGACGATCGAGGAGTTCTAAAGGTCGGAAAGCGCGGCGATGTCCTTCGCGTTCGTCAATTGGAGAAAACTCCCCTGTTGCGTGGCGTATGGGCCCAAGGCCGCAAGATAGGCTGAACACTTTTTTGCTCATCCGATCATCGCAACCGCTTAGCCCATAGGCAGGCGCTGAGTTCCATGGTGGCCCGCGAAACGATGTGCATTTTTCGGTTCGAATTGATCCTTCAATGGGACGACGAGCCCAGTTAGACCGCTGCCCACAGCCAAAAGACAAGGCGCCTTCACTGACCACTTTGGGGCAATCGTTCAACAACCTTCGCAAGGGGCTATATCGCCGATAACCGAAGCGGGTCAAATTTTTGACCTCCGTTCGCAGTGACGCTTTCTCTTGTTCGCATCAATCACCTGGGGTTCTTTGGTCAAGGGAGGATTCTTCATGGAAACTGGAAAGATCGGGAGGGTGCAGTCGCCGCGCATCATCCGAGTGGGCGGTGGCGTCGCAGAAGAAACCGCAGACGTTTTACATCAACTGGGATTGTCGCGCCCTTTAATCGTTACCGACGAGAATGTAGCTCGGTTGCACTTGAGCCGGCTGACTGATGTTTTAGGGAAAGGGGGTCTGTCTTGGGGGCTCTTTGATCAAGTGGTAGAGGACCCCACAGATGTCTGCGTCGATGCCGCGCTCACGGTCTTTCGGTCAGGCGGTTTTGACTGTGTGATCGGTTTCGGCGGCGGCAGCCCTATGGACACCGCAAAGGCGGTTTCGTTCATGGCCGTGAACCCCGGGCATGTGCGGGACTACAAAGCCCCGGCGCAAATTGATCGCTGCGGCGTTCCAATCGTCTTGATCCCAACAACGGGCGGCACGGGTTCGGAGTTGACGCGTTGGTGCGTCATCACTGACACAAAAAGCCCTGAGAAATACAATCTGTCAGGGCTTGCCTGCGTGGCGACCGCCGCGCTTATTGATTGGACCTTTACGGTCACAAAGCCTGCCCGCATTACGGCAGATACGGCAATCGATAGCCTGACACACGCGATTGAGGCCTATGTAAGTCGGAAGTCATTTCCTTATTCTGACGCGTTTGCGCTGTCGGCCATGCCGCTTATCGCTGAATATGTAAGGCGCGCGTATAAAGACCCGAACGACGCTGAAGCGCGTGAGGCCCTCATGTTGGCGGCGTCGCAAGCCGGGATGGCTTTTTCAAACGCATCAGTTGCTCTTGTTCATGGGATGAGCCGGCCCATTGGCGCGCATTTTCACGTCGCCCATGGGCTTTCAAATGCGATGCTCTTGCCCGCTGTAACGGCCTTTTCCGTTGAAGCTTCTCAGCGCCGGTATGCCGACTGCGCGCGTGCGATGGATATGGCAGAGGACGCCGACCGTGACGCAACGGCCTGTGCTAAACTTGTAGATGGCTTGCTTAGCCTCAATCAGGATTTGAAAGTGCCGCGGCCATCAGATCTGGGTCATCAAGCAGACACGGCCATGTTCAAAAAGATGGCCGAGCAAGCGATTGCTTCGGGCTCGCCCGGGAACAATCCGCGTATTCCAACAGTTGAGGAGATTGTCGATCTGTATAAAGCGGTTTGGTAGTGTGGAACGGCTCGTAGCCGCTATGGTGTCGACGACCGCAGCACCTACAGCCCACATAAAATGACCGAGCTGGGCCACAGGTAAACGGCGGCCCAGCTGCTTAGCCAAGGGAGGCATTTGCAAGATTTAGATACTTCAAGATGCAACCCAGACTTATTTAATGTCACCGAACTGATCAGTCCGTCTTAGATCAATTGGGAACTACCTCAGTGTTATTGCGGCGCCAAATCGCAGGTTCTCAAATCAAGTCTTAGTTGACGGAAGTCTTAGAACTGATGGATCAATCCGAGGGCAAAAGAGGTGTTTGAGCCTTCGTCAACGAGTGGGCTGACCTCCATTTTGCCGAAGTCCTCAAAGCTGATGTCCCCGACGAGCGCCGTGTTGGCTCCAATTGCATAGGCAGCAGAGATGGAGGCAAACCCTGTCGTGCTGCTACCCGGATTGAATGCAGCGCGCCGTGCATTTGCCTCCGTTGCGCTCACGCCGAACAGGTGCCGGTTCAAGTCGCTGCTGCGATAACGCGCGCCGATCCCACCTTCCAGACTGAAGGCTCCGAAGTCCTGCTGCAGCCCGACAACCGCACTCGCTTCATAGCCGCTATGTGTGTCCGACACATCGGCTAAGGCCTCTGTCTGAACAAAGAAAATGTCTTTCTCATAAATGCCGCTCACCCCGAGCTCGAGCGCGGTGTCACGTTTCAGTCCATTGACAATAGGGTCATCTCCGAAATGCGGCTCCCATCTTGGAGTGAGAAGAAAAGACAGTTGAACCGCGCTGCCGTCTGGCCCCTCGTTTTTGATTACGTGATAGGCCAAGCCGTCGTGCAAGGAGACTTCAAAGCGCTCGGTTTCGTAGGAGATGTAAGGCAGAAGGCCTATTTCGTCTTTCTCGCCGACATAGTAGCCGGTTTCGCCTGCAGCTATAAGCCCAAGCGTCCATTTCCCGTCGGCGATGGCTCCCGATCCCATGCTGAGTGCTGGCAAAATGGTGACGATCAGGATTTTTGAGTTGCTCATGTTTTTTGTCCTCAATGTAAAACACGAACTGGCGAAGCATGATCAGCGCGATGCAGTCGTCTTGTGCTATAGGACAGGACAGATCATCTGTCCGGACAAGCAGGCGCGGACAAATTGAGCTGGATCAGAGATGGCAAAACTGATGATCTCTAGCGAAAAAGCAGCCAGCTATGTTCTTTGCCGACGCCCTTTCCACGCTCCTATCTTCGATGTCGCTCGCGACGGCATTGATCGGTGTTGCGATGAGCCTGACCCAACCCCATAACAAGGCGTTGTTTCGAATACTCGGTGCATTCTTTGCAGCTATAGCCGCAACGGAGCTTGGGGATGCGATCGGTCCGAGCGTTGCCTACCATTCGCTTCAGGTTCTTCTCGAAGCTCTTTGGATCATTGGAGCGACTGCCGCCTTGCCGCTCCTGTGGCTCTATATTTGGCGGCTGACCCATGATCGGCCTAGTTGGCCGAGCAGGCTTTGGACGCATGCTATTCTACCGGCATTTAGCATCTTGCTTTTCGTCAGTGTTTTTACTTTGCCCACGGCCGACCAACATGCGCTTTTCACGGACATAGATGGCTCGCTCTCAAATCAAGGCTACGCGTTCGGGTTTGTCTATGAGGTTTTTGCACTGTTTATCGTCACGATTCAGTGGCTCTTCTACTTGGTGCTCTCTTCTGTCCGGTTGATACGCTATCGCCTGCGCTTGAAAGACGTCTTCGCCAGTACGGAAGATAAAGAACTACGATGGACACTTGCGATCGTTGGATTGAGCGGCACGTATTGGTTTCTGGGGTTTGCTTTTCTTTTGCTCGAAGTCTTCGGCATCTATGAGTCATCGTAAGTTGCCACAGAATATGCCCTCAATTTAGTTATATGCGGCGTTCTGTTGATCTGGGGATTGCGGCAGAGGCCGTCATTGCAGTTTTCGGGGTATGATCATCTTGAAACCACAAGAACGCCAAAGCGAAGCTTGAAATATGCTAAATCCGCGTTGACGGACGAAATGGCCGATCCTACCACCGCCTTAGCCCGCCACGCCATGGCGTGGCGGGCTAAGGCCCT
>JAPORH010000128.1 GCA_026710325.1 Litoreibacter sp.
TCACCGCCAAGTCTTACCGCCACGCACGCGCCGACGCATTTCGGCTATGGCAGGATTATACCCGCGAGATGACCGCCTGAAATTCGCAACACACATAATCGCAACCTACGCCAAATAACTTGGCAATGCCGCCTCGATCAGCGCGTAGCGGCCAAGCGCGCGCCTCAGATAGGTCGAGCGCACGGCCGGGTCGCGGAAGCGTTTGTAGGTGATCGTGTCCACGGGCCATTGCGACAGGTCATCGCTGGAGACGTCAAATTCATCGACGCGGCGCCGTGCCTCAGAAGAGTTTAGGAACGTTCCATCCGCGTTGGCTTGCCGTTCCTCGACAATGCTCGGAGCGAAGCCTTTGGACTTGGGAACTCCCCGGTCATCGGTGTCGATCGAAGGGTCGCCACAGCCCATCAGAACCACAGCAGGTAGTACGATTGACAATGTCCGATACAGCATATGGCCTCGCCTGAATTTTTTACGTGTGCGTTGGTGTATCCCCATCTGCCGATCGCGCGAGGGGACAAGAAAGGGGAATTTCCCATTGTTAACGTTAAATATGAGAATTAAGACACGCATTGTTGCAACTTGGAAACAATGGAGCGGAAACGTGCCGAATTATCTCAAATTTTCCAAGTTGGGTCTTGCCATGGTTTTAGGGCTGTCCAATCCAACCTTGGCTCAAGACGTTTTGGACGATGGCCGTGTCTTCACAACCATCGAAGTGACCGGTAACAAACGTTTCCGCGATGGCGATGTCTTGGCAACCGCTGACCTTCAGCCCGGTGTCCCCTACACACGCGACGATATTGTCGACGCCGTCGAAGCGCTTGAGTTCACCGGTGAGTTTCGGAATGTCCGCATCTTCTCGCAAGGCGACGTACTGACCATCGTGGTCGAGGAGGAGCCCGAGTTTTCCGGCGCGCTCACTTTTGGCCTGGGCTATGACACCGATATCGGGTTTTTCGGCACTGTTGGCGTGCAACTCGCCGATATCTTGGATCGCCGCAATCTTCGGTTCCAACTCACCGGCTCGGAAGAGGTGATCCGGGGCGACGCCGATTTCTTTGGTGATGCCTTCTGGCCCGGCGACCGTGCCGGCGGCATACGCGCGAATTTCGCATCCTTCGATTACGACGACACGCTGTTTGATTTCGAGACCGGATCGATCTCCCCCTACCTGACATTCGGCGGCGCGGATGCCCGCCTGTCAGGGGAGCTGCGCGTCACTGCGCTCTGGACCGATATCAGTTCTGTTGACCCAAGTGCCTCCGCGATCATCCAAAGCGAGGCAGGCAGCCGGTTTGTGGCGGGCCCCGGTGTGAGCCTGAACTGGTCGGATCCTGCATCCGATCTCTGGTCCATCGGTGCGAGTGTCGATGCCTATGGTGGCGATACCGACTTTGTCGATGCCTCCCTCGGGTTTGAGCTGAACCTGCCGATTGCTGGCGAGACGCGCCTGCGCTCCAGCGGCCGGATCGGCGTCGTGACCGGGATCGGGGATGATACGATTACGGTTGCGGACCGGCGCACGCTCGGTGGCTCCTCGATGCGCGGCTTTGCGCGCGGTGGCCTGACGCCCGTTGATTTCTGCGCGGGTTGCGGCGTGGGCGGCACGGATGTGATCACAGAGCTCGGCGGCGAGCGCTACGCAGTGCTGCAAAACGATCTGATGTTCCGCAGCCTATCTGACGCCTTCCCGCTGACGCCGAGCGTCTTTTTCGATATTGGCACGGTGTGGGATGTGGGATCGCCGACCGCACCGTCGGGTGTGCTGATTGACGATCAAAGATGGCGGACCTCCGTGGGCCTCGCTCTGACGGCTGAAACCCAATTGGGTGATTTCTCGGCCAGCTACGCGATCGATACAGACGCGGAAACCTTTGACGATACGCAGCGATTTGGGCTGACTTTCTCTGCCCAGTTTTGAAAGCGACGGTGGGCTCTGGCAGCGCGCAGTTCGCTTGTGGACAAACCTCTTGACTTAGATCGCCGAGTCGCGGCTTAACTGTTCCCAAGTTGCGCAAATAAGCAACATCGAGCGGGAAAAGAGCAACCATGTTTCAAACGGCACCTATCGTAGCCGCCAGCCAGTCCGAAGTAACTGAGCAAATGGCATTGCGGCTAAAAACGGCCCTAACCACCCATTTAGAGCAGGTCTACGCGCCCGATCAACGCAAATCCTTGCGTCTGTTCAGCGCCACGGAGGCCGCGACACTGCTCGGTGTCTCCGGCCAGTTCCTGCGCAAGTGTCATAGCGAAGGGACGCTCGCCGAACCAGAGGTTAACAAGGGCGGGCGCAGGTCCTATTCGGGGGCGGAGCTTTGGGCGATGCGCGAGGCTTTGGAGGCGGGCTCACGCAGCAAGGGCAAATACATGCCCGGACGTCGCGAGGGCGACAAGCTGCAGGTTCTCCAGCTGATGAATTTCAAAGGCGGCTCGGCCAAATCCACGGCGACGATCCACCTCTGCCACTACCTTGCTCTTCAAGGCTACCGGGTGCTGGCGGTCGATCTTGACCCGCAAGGCAGCTTGACCGGGTTTTGTGGGCTTCAGACCGAGCTCGAATTTGACGGTGCCACCATCTACGACGCGCTGCGCTACGAGGACCCGGTGCCGATGTCGGATGTAATCGTCGACACCTATTTCCCCGGGCTTGATCTGGCCCCTGCCCGGCTGATCCTGAGCGAGTTCGAGACAGAGACAGCCGTGAATGCCGGTCGTGGCTCCGCGTTTTTCGAGCGGCTGTCGCAAGCGCTGGAACCGGTTGAAAGCGACTATGACATCGTCATCATCGACAGCCCCCCTGCCCTCGGTTTTCTGACGCTGACTGGGCTGTTTGCGGCAACTTCGGTCCTGGTGCCGATGACGCCGAGCATGCTTGATTTGGCCTCTACCCAGCAGTTTATCGAGATGACCTCCGCCTATCTGGGCGTCATCGAGGATACCGGCGTGCGCATGGATCACGACTTTTTCAGCTTTCTGATCACAAGAGATGACCCAAGCGATATTCCAAGCCAGCAGATCGTCTCATTGATGCGGGCCCTGTTTCAGGACCGGGTGATCGGCTCGACAGCTTTGCGCAGCACGGCGATTGCGGATGCGTCCATGCTGAAGATGTCCATCTACGAGGTGCCGCGCGCCGACATGACGCGCAGCACTTATGACCGGGCACGCGGAAGCATGGATGCGGTTGGCGCGGATGTCGCGGCATTGATCCAGAAAGCATGGGGGCGCTGAGCATGGCACTCGACAGAAACAAGACCGGCATTATGGCCGCAATCACCGCAGCGACCGAGGGCAAGGCCCCGGTCAAATCACAGCAGGCGCGAGCGCATCGTTCCTTGCCGAAAGGCACCGTAGGCTCCGTCCGCGCGGGGCTTGGCGGCATTCAGGAGGTGAAAACCGCGCAAATTCTGCCCTGGGGGCCGGAGGACAGGCTCGAGTTAACAGCTGTTAACAGCGACGAGGCGGATGTTCTGAGCCTTGTCGACAGCATCCGTGACAGTGGACAACAAGTGCCGGTATTGCTGCGCCCTGCCCTGGACCGTGATGGCATGTTTGAAGTGATTTACGGCCGCCGCCGAATCCTCGCCTGCCAACAGCTTGGCATGCCGGTGAAGGCGCTGGTGCGCACGCTGGACGATGGCGAAGCGTTGATTGCCAAAGGCATCGAGAATGCGAGCCGTCAGGACCTGAGCTTCTATGAGCGCGCCCGGTTTGCGCAGGCCATCCTGGAGCAAGGCCACACGCGGGAGGAGGCGTTGCAGGCGCTGTCGATCTCCAAGAACACTTTGTCCCAGTTGGAGCGGGTGGCAAGGCTGGTGCCGGAGCCCATTGGCCAGGCTATTGGACCAGCACATGGATCGGGGCGGCCAAAATGGATGACGCTCGCTGCGGCCTATGAAAAAGGCGCGCCCGAGAATGGCGAGGTCTTGTTGCAGATCGCGGAAAACTCCGAGCTCGGCTCGGACGCAAGGCTACAGCTTGTTCTTGATTTCGTGGCCAAGCGCGGGACGCCGGAGGCGCGCTCGACCGCACGAAATGTGATCGAAGGGGCGGATGTGAAATCTACCAAATCCTCGGTCACCGTGACGGTGAAGCGAGCGGGCGAGAGCAAAGAATTTGCAGATTGGTTTGATGCCAATATCGACCGTCTGATCACAGAATCCTACCAGCAATTCAAAAATGAAGCTGGAGGGTGAGGCCAGTTAACAGCTGTTAACTGGGCAAATGAGGCAATGAGCAAACAAGGAGGAAAACGCAAAAATTAACCCTCGAAACCGGAGTTCCGAGGGCTGCAACGCCTAAGCGTCGATTGTTTTCGCACTTCAATCTTAGCAGCCAGCGAATCACCGCACAATAAAAAACGCCTTTGGGCGAACGGGTTTTTGTTGCGTGTACATCAGAATGGAACAATTTGAGCAGTGGCCCGATAGGGCAATCGGACATGGGTGTGTTCCGAAACAAAGCTTTGCGCCTGATGGCTGGCGCAAGCCATCCGCGGCACTAGTGGTTGCGGAGCGTTTCGCCAAGGCTGGCGAGCGGCTTTCCATCCCGAAGGCGCGGGCCATCGTCGCGGTCAAGAAAGTCGCCGCATCCATCGGCTTGAAGTCACAAGATGTGCTGCTGCTCGACACGTTCGGTGCTGTCACACAGCCCCAGGATTGGGAGGAGGGGCGCCGCCCCATTGTTTGGGCGTCGAACCAGTTTCTGATGGAGCAGACGGGTTTCTCGCTGGCGACCTTGCGCCGCCATGTGCGCCGCCTGTGCGAGGTCGGCGTGATCTCGATGAAAGACAGCCCCAATGGCAAACGCTGGGGACGTCGCGACGAGGATGGCGTCATTGTTGAGGCTTACGGTTTCGATCTGTCACCGCTTGCGGCGCGGGCGGAAGAATTCGAAACGCTCCATGCTCATCTGCAAGCGGAACGCGCGGCCTGCGCCAGCCTGCGCAACGCCATCACCGTGACGCGACGGATGATCCGAGCCAAGATCGAGAAGGCGATGGAACGCGGTCTTGCCGGACCATGGGCTGACTTGAAGGAGGCGTTTGAGGCGCTTCTGAGCGGCCTTCCCAAGCGCTCTGAAAGGGCAGGGGGCCTCCAGCACTTCCTGGAGCGGATCAAAGCCCTCTTGGCGTCTGTGGAGGATGCGTTTCAAGCGGTGTTTGACTGGCCGGATCAATCAGACGGTGTGGGATATAAAGATCAAAAAACTAAAAATATGACACCCACAGGTCGCAATAATGACACCCACATACAAACCACAAAAGAACCTGATTTAGTAAGAAGTAATCGCTTTGAAACAAAGCACGCGAAATCTGTCGCGCCAGAAGGGCAGGGGGAGCCACCTGACAGCGCTGCCGCGCCAATTGATCTTGATATCGACTGGGGCACACATGGCGCAAAACGCGGTTCTGATGTTGATATTCCGGTTTTGATGTCGTCTTGCCCGCATTTTGCCGAGATGGCGCGGATGAACGGTGGCTATTTGCGAAATTGGAACGATGTGCATCGTGCGGCGGCAGCGCTTAGGCCTGTGGTCGGCATTTCGGAGGATGCCTGGAACGTTGCCAACGCTGTTATGGGTCCTGCTGCCGCGGCGGCCTCGGTCGCACTGATCCTCGACAAATCGTCGGACGGGGAGGTGAGATCGCCCGGCGGATACCTGCGTGGATTGGTTGAGCGCGCGCAGATGGGTGAATTGCATCTCGAGCGGAGCCTCTATGGCCGATTGAGCGGGGCAGGGGAGTGATGTGGTGCCCTAAAGGCGTCGCTGGTCTTGTAGAGAGCGGTAAGATGACCTATATGTTGGTCATAAGCAGGAGGTAGCCATGCAGATCGCGATTGCCGAAGCCAAAGCCCAATTCGCCGAACTCATTCGCCGTGCGGAAGCAGGAGAAGCGATTGAGCTGACCCGTTATGGCCGCCCTGTGGCCCGTCTGGTTGCCGCTGAGCGACCGGTGCAACGGTCCCTGATCGGAGCCATGGAAGGGGAGTTTGAGCTGCCTGAGGACATGGCGGATGGCGACGACGAGATCCGCGAAATGTTTGCCAAAAGCGCCGCAGATTGAATGCGGTTGCTGCTTGATACGCATGTTCTGCTTTGGGCGGTTTTAAATGACCCGAGGCTGAGCAAAACGCAGAGCGACGCCATAGCGGGTGGGGAGTTGTACCTGTCAGCGGCCAGTGTTTGGGAGATCGGCATAAAGCGTGCGCTTGGCAAGCTCGATGTGCCTGAGACACTGTTTGACGTTGCGGTTGATGCGGGCTGCCGGCCGCTGCCGATTTCCTGGGCACATGCCGAAGCTGCGGCGGAGCTGCCGCCCCATCATGCTGACCCGTTTGACCGGATGCTTGTGGCGCAGGCCCGATGTGAAGGTCTGCAACTGGTGAGCTCAGACGCGAAACTTGGGGCGTATGACGTTGCACTTTTGGCATAAGCGCCCGTTGCTGCGTTTCGCTACACCACAGTTCTGAAAATCAAATAATTTAATTAAAACAGATATATAGCCTACAAATGAGGTACGCACCTCAAAAATAGATAGACTTGAGGTGCGTACCTCATATAGCGTCGAATCATGCCGCGATTCGTCCTGAACCGAAGCGGCGGACAAACGGGAGGAATATATGTCTAATTTGAAACTGGCCTCTGCCAGCGCCATCGCTATTGCGACCGCAAGTGTTGCATCGACGGCCCAAGCAGACGACCTGACGCTTTGCTGGGCGGCTTGGGATCCGGCGAACGCGCTGGTGGAGCTGTCGAAAGAGTTTGAAGCCCAATCAGGCCACACCATGAACTTTGAGTTCGTGCCTTGGCCGAATTTCGCGGACCGGATGCTGAACGAGCTGAACTCCGGTGGTAAGCTTTGTGACCTGCTGATCGGCGACAGCCAATGGATTGGCGGTGGTGCTGAGAACGGGCACTACGTCAAGCTGAATGATTTCTTCGATAGCGAAGGGATTTCGATGGACGATTTCGCACCCGCGACCGTCTATGCTTATTCGACCTGGCCCAAAGGCACACCGAACTACTACGCATTGCCTGCCATGGGTGACGCGAACGGCTGGTTCTACCGCAAAGACTGGTTTGAGCGCGACGACATCAAGGCCGCTTATAAAGAGGCGACCGGCGAAGACCTGCGTGAACCTCAGTCGCAAAAAGAGCTGCTGCAGATCGCGCAATTCTTCCAGGAGCGTGAGATCGACGGCAAGACCGTATATGGCGCGGCGATCTTTACCGAAAGGGGGTCCGAAGGGATCACGATGGGTGTGACCTCGGCGCTCTATCCATGGGGCTTCAAATACGAAAACACCCCAGGCACCTATGACATGGAAGGCGCGGTGAACTCCGCCGAGGCTGTCGAGGCGCTGGAATTCTACAAGGAGTTCTACGAGACCGCGACACCACCCGGCTACACCAACTCCTACATGGGCGAGTCGCTTGACGCGTTCAAATCGGGTCAGGTCGCGATGGCGATGAACTGGTTTGCCTTCTTCCCCGGCCTCTATGCGGATCCGGCGACAGGTGGCGACAAGATCGACTTCTTCGTGAACCCGCCGCAAAACCAGGCAGGCTCGACATTGGGCGGGCAGGGGATCTCCGTGGTGGCCTATTCGGACAAGCAGGATGCGGCGCTCGAATACATCAAGTGGTTCTCCAACCCCGACGTGCAGGCGAAGTGGTGGGAGCTTGGCGGGTATTCCGCGCATAACTCCGTGCTGAATGACCCGGGCTTCCCGGACAGCCAGCCCTTTGCCGGCGACTTCCTTGTGGCCATGGATGGCGTGCAAGATTTTTGGCAGGAGCCGGCCTACGCTGAGTTGCTGCTGGCGATGCAGAAGCGCGTTCATGACTATGTCGTGGCCGATCAAGGCACCGCGCAAGAGGCGCTTGATAAGCTGATCGAGGATTGGACGGAAGTCTTCGAGGACGAAGGCAAGCTGTAATCTCCCCGCCGGTCCCAAGCGGTTTTGCATACTTGGGCCGGCACACTCCTCGCGTCGGGACTTCCCGGTCTCGGCGCATTCCCAACCCATTAGGCCGAGCATATGTCTGACAAGACTATAGACCGCGTTGCGCAGGCAACGCCCGCCCCCGTTGCGCGCAAAATCAAGGGCCTGTCAGACAGGGCCATTGCCTGGATATTCGTATCACCCACCATCTTTTTGTTGCTGGCGATCAATATCTTCCCGCTGATCTGGACCATCCAGCTGAGCTTCACCAATTACCGCGCCAACCGCCTGAACCGCGAGCCGGAAAACATTGGCTTCCGCAATTATGAGCGCATTCTGACCGACAGCGACATCTGGCTGAACATGCAGGCCACCGCGCATTTTCTGTTCTGGACGATCTTCTTTCAGGTCCTGATCGGGTTCACGCTGGCCTGGCTGATCAACAAGAAATTCAAGGGCAACGACCTGTGGACCACGATCATCGTGCTGCCCATGATGCTGTCGCCCGCCGTGGTCGGTAATTTCTGGAAGTTCCTCTATCAGCCGCAAATTGGCCTGTTTAACTACATTGTGGGCTTCTTCACCGGCCGCGACCCGTCGAGCTTTGAGATGCTGGGGCAGGTCAACCTTGCGCCTTGGGCGATTGTGATCGTCGACACCTGGATGTGGACGCCGTTTGTGATGCTGATCTGTCTGGCGGGTCTGCGATCCATCCCTGACTACATCTATGAGGCGGCGGAGGTCGACCGTGCCTCTAAGCTCCGACAGTTCTTCACGATCACCATCCCGATGGTGCTGCCCTTCCTGATGCTGGCGGTGCTGTTCCGGGGGATCGAGAATTTCAAGATGTTCGACCTTGTGGTGCAGCTGACGGGTGGGGGGCCTGGCTCCGTGACCGAGCTGACCTCGATCAACCTCAAGCGCGAGGCGTTTGAGAAATGGCGCACGGGCTATGCCTCTGCCTACGCGATCATCCTGTTTGTCACCGTGTTTGGCCTGGCCAGCATCTACGTCAAAGCCCTGAACAAGGTGAAAGAGAGATGAGCAGCTTCTCCGTCAACGAGCCGTCCAAACGCACCAAATGGTTTGCAGGCACCCTGGTCATTGGCTACGCGCTGATCACCATGATCCCGCTGGTCTGGATCGCGATCACCGGCTTCAAAAGCCCGGCTGACGCGATTGCCTACCCGCCGAAATATATCATCGGCAGCGACAGCAAGGCCGGGTTTCAACCGACCCTGGAAGGTTATGTGAACCTGTTCACCACCCGCACGCGGCAGACGCAGGAGTTTCTGGACGCCAACCCGCCTGAAAACTGGGCCGACGAGATCGTGCGCCAATATGACATGGTCATTGTAGGTCCCTCCAAGTTTGGGGAACGCTTCCTGAACTCAGTCATCATCGGCTTTGGCTCGACCTTCCTGAGCGTCTTTCTGGGGACTTTGGCGGCCTACGCCTTTAGCCGGTTCAAGATACCGCTGGCCGACGATCTGCTGTTCTTCATCCTGTCCACAAGGATGATGCCGCCCATAGCTGTCGCGATCCCGATCTTCCTGATGTACCGCCAGCTGGGTCTCAGCGACACGCATCTGGGCATGATCCTGCTTTACACCGGGGTGAACATCTCGCTTGCGGTATGGCTCTTGAAAAGCTTCATCGACGGGATCCCCACGGAATATGAGGAAGCGGCGCTAATTGACGGCTACACACGGTTCCAGGCCTTTTACAAAGTGGTCCTGCCGCAAGCCGCCACAGGCATCGCATCGACGGCCATCTTCTGCCTGATCTTTGCGTGGAACGAGTACGCCTTCGCGGTCCTTCTAACCACGGCGAACGCACAAACCGCGCCGCCGTTTATCCCGACCATCATCGGTGTCGGCGGACTGGATTGGCCCGCGATTGCCGCTGGCGTCACGATCTTCCTTCTGCCGGTCATGATTTTCACCATCCTGCTGCGCAAGCACCTGTTGCGGGGCATTACCTTCGGAGCCGTGCGCAAATGAGCAATTTCTTCAACGGTCTTATGCGTCTGCGGCGCGGCCCTTGGGAGATGGTGGCCACTATCATCATCGCGCTTGGGGTGTTCATGCTGATGCAGCCCTTCGTGATCTGGGCCTTCACCTACTCCTTCATAACCACGCTGATCGGCACGGTGATGTTCATCATCGTGAGCCACTTCCCGGAGGATGAGTGAATGGCGCAGATTGTCATCAAGAACCTCAAAAAGCAGTTCGGCGATTTCACAGCCGTTCAGGAAAGCTCGTTCACCATCGAGGATGGGGAGTTCTTCATGCTGCTGGGCCCCTCGGGCTGCGGCAAGACCACGACCTTGCGCATGATTGCGGGGTTGGAGCGGCCAACCTCGGGTGAAATTCTGCTCGATGGGGAGGAGATTTCGCAAAGGCCGCCATCGGAGCGAGACATTGCCTTCGTGTTCCAGATGTTCGCGCTCTATCCGCATATGAATGTGCGCAAGAACATCAGCTACCCGCTGGCCAGTCAGGGCATGCCGCGTGCGCAGATCAAGAACAAGGTGGCGGAGGTCGCCAAGATCCTTGGTATTGAAGACATTCTGGACCGACCTGTGGGCGGGCTGTCCGGGGGCGACCGCCAAAGGGTTGCTTTGGGCCGCGCCATTGTGCGTGAACCCAAGGCCTTCATGATGGATGAGCCGCTTGGCGCGCTGGACGCCGAGTTCCGGGAGCATATGGCCGAGGAGCTGCGTGCGCTGCATGACCGGATGGGGGCGACCACGGTATACGTGACCCATGATCAGCTTGAGGCCATGCAGATGGGCGACAAGATCGTGGTCATGAACAACGCGGTGGTCGAGCAATTTGGCACGCCGCAGGAGATTTACGACAAACCCGCAACCATGTTCGTGGCCGATTTCATCGGCTCGCCTTCGATGAATTTTATGAAGTTTCATGGCAAAGTCGCGGGCGGTGAGAGCGCTGTCGATATGCATGGCAGCCGGTTTTCAGTTCCCGTGGCGCGCGAGCCGTTCGAGGGTGATCTGGCTTTTGGCGTTCGGCCAGAGCATATCCAAATCTCGGACGCGGCCGCCTACCGCGCAGAAGTGCTCGCGACCGAGTATCTGGGGACCACGCAGATCGTCACGCTCAACACGGCGGGTGGCGAGGTCAAAGCCCGCGTCTCCGCCCAGCAAGTGGCCAGGGCAGGGGAGACGGTCGGGCTCGAATTTGACCCCAAGTCCGTCACGCTGTTTGACCGCCAAACCGGGCGCGCGTTGAAATCAGAATTGAACGAGGGCGTCCTCCATGGCTGAAGTTTCGCTCAAGAATGTGTCAAAGGCCTTTGGCAAAACCCAGGCTGTCGATGATATTTCTATGGATATTGAGGACGGCGCTTTCGTGGTGCTGCTGGGGCCCACGGGGGCTGGCAAGACAACCACGTTGCGGCTGATCTCCGGCCTTGAAAAGCTCGATCGCGGCAGCGTTCATATCAACGGTCGCGACGTGGGGCTGGACACGCCCGCGCAGCGCGATGTCGCGATGGTGTTCCAGCAATACTCCCTTTACCCGCATCTGACGGTGCGCGATAACCTTGCCTTCCCGCTACGCTCCCCCATTTTGCGCACGCCTGAAGACGTGATCGCGGAAAAGGTGCAAAAGCTCGCCGAGGTTCTGCAGATCCCGCACAAGCTGGATAACAAGGCCACCGAGCTGTCGGGCGGGGAGATGCAGCGCGTCTCCATCGGTCGCGCGCTGGTGCGCGACCCGCAGATCTATCTGATGGATGAACCGCTGAGCTCGCTCGATGCCAAGCTGCGCGCCGATCTCAGGGTGGAGCTGAAGCGCATTCATGCCGATCTTGGGTCCACCCTGCTTTACGTGACGCATGACCAGATCGAGGCGATGACCATGGCCACGCATATCGGCGTGTTGGAGGAAGGCCGTCTGGTTCAATACGGCACGCCGAAGGAGATCTATGAAGATCCCGCCAGCGTCTATGTGGCCGGGCGTTTGGGATCACCGCGTATCAACATTCTGCCCGCAGAGCTGTTTCCAGGGGCGCATAAGGGCGCGCAAATCGGGCTGCGGCCTGAAAACATCCGGCAAGGCGACGGTGTTGAGGCAACGGTGCTGCGGTCGGAGCATCTGGGCGATCAGACGCGCCTGCATCTGGACCTGCAGGGCCATGCGATCACCACGCTGACCGATCCGCAGCAGGATTATGCCGCCAACGCGACGCTCAAGATTAGCCCGCAAGATCCGTTGTATTTCGACGCATCCGGCGCGCGGGTCGTTTAAGGGAGGACTACCATGGCACAATTCATCAACGCCAAAGAGGACCTGGTCACGGAAGCCATCGACGGCCTGCTCGCAGCATCAGGCGGCGCCCTGTCGCGGTTGGATGGATACCCGCATATCAAGGTCGTGTTTCGCAGCGATTGGGATAAGTCCAAGGTGGCTTTGTTGTCAGGCGGCGGTTCGGGGCACGAGCCCGCCCATGCAGGGTTCGTTGGCAAAGGCATGCTGACCGCTGCCGTGTGCGGGGAGGTGTTTGCCTCGCCCTCCGTCGATGCGGTTTTGGCGGGCATTTTGGCGGTGACGGGTGATGCGGGATGCCTTCTCATTGTCAAGAATTACACCGGCGATCGTTTGAACTTCGGCCTCGCAGCCGAACGCGCGCGCGCCTTGGGGCGCAAGGTGGAGATGGTGGTTGTGGATGACGACATCGCACTGCCGCACCTGCCACAACCGCGCGGCGTCGCGGGCACGCTCTTTGTTCATAAGGTTGCAGGCGCTTTGGCCGAGGATGGAGCGAATTTGAGCGAGGTCACCCAAGCGGCAAAAGACGTGATTGGCAAAGTCGCCTCCATCGGGATGAGCCTGGATACCTGCACCATTCCCGGCTCAAGCAAGGAGGAACGGATCGGCGCGGGCAAGGCCGAACTTGGGCTTGGTATCCATGGCGAGCCGGGGGTGGAGCAGGTCGATTTCTCCACCGCGATGAGCGCGATGACCACGGTCGTCGACAAGCTGCGCGACCATGCGGGCGGCAATACGGTGGCCATTGTAAACAACCTTGGCTCGACCACGCCGCTTGAAATGTCTGTGCTGACGCATGCGCTCACAAGCTCCGGCTTGGTAGGCAAAATCATCGGCCCTGCGCCTTTGATGACCTCGCTCGATATGCACGGGTTCTCAGTCTCGATCATGGAAGCCACTGCGGACGAGCTTGCCGCGCTGGCCGTCCCGGTTTCGATGCCTGCATGGCCCGGCATGATGGATGTCGTTGCCCCACCCGTTGTGGGCCTGCCGGATGGATTGACGCCAATCGAGCCCATCCCGTCCAAGAATGACAAAACCCGGCAGGTGATAGAGAATGTGGCCGACCTGCTGATCTCCGCCGAAGGGCAGCTCAACGCGCTTGACGCGAAATCAGGAGACGGCGACACCGGCAGCACTTTGGCGACGGCGGCGCGGTCTTTGAAATCGAGCCTCGATCGGATGCCGCTGGCCGATCTGACGCAGCTTTTCCCTGCGCTTGGCAATGAGCTGAGCCAGACAATGGGGGGCTCTTCCGGGGTGATCCTTGCGATCTATTTCAACGCGGCGGGCGATGCCTGCGCCAACGGCGCCTCCGTGCAAAAGGCGCTGGTTGACGGGCTGGAGCGGGTCAGCCAAGTGGGAGGCGCATCCGTGGGGGATCGGACGATGATCGACGCGCTTGCGCCGGCTTTGGAGGCTTTGCCAGATGGCATCGCGGCCGCCGCATCTGCGGCCCGCGCAGGGGCTGACAGTACGGCCTCCATCCACCGCGCGAAGGCGGGGCGGGCGGCCTATGTGCCGGAGGAAAACTTGAAAGGCCATAACGACCCGGGCGCGGAGGCCGTAGCCCTTCTGTTCGGGGCCTTGGCACAGGAAATGGGGACTTAAACTGACAAAACCCAGCCTCACAGTTGTTGCAAAACCGACGGTCAATGACATTGCCCGTGTGGCTGGTGTGAGCCTGGCGACTGTGGACCGGGTGCTGAATGAACGCCCAGGGGTCCGGTCAGTGACGATCCAAAAGGTGCATCAGGCGATCGACGAGCTCGGCTATGTGCGCGACACGGCGGCGGCCAATCTGGCGCGGCAAAAGACCTATCGGTTTGTGTTCGTGCTGCCCGACTGGAAGGGCCAGTTTCTTGCTAGTTTGGAGCAGGGCATTGCCGAGATCATTCACAACGCCCCGCAAAACCGGACCGAGGTGCGCACGATCCGAGTGCCTAACCACGACCACACACAGCTTGCCGTGACTTTGAGCGAGCTTGATCCGGCGGAGGTGGATGGGCTTGCCATCATGGCGAAAGAGACGCCTGTGGTGCGCGATTCCATTGCTGATCTGCGCAAACGTGGGATCCCGGTTGTCTCGCTTGTCTCAGACCAGCCGAACTCCGACCGGGACCATTTTGTTGGCATCGACAACGTTGCCGCTGGCCGGACCGCCGGCACGCTGCTGGGGCGGTTTACCGGCGGCAAGCAGGGCAAGGTGGTGGTCGTCATCACCAACAAGCAGTCCCGTGACATGATCGAACGTAGGCACGGGTTTGATCAGGTGGTGGGTGCTGAGTTTCCGCATCTTGAGCCGCTGCCCTCGGTCGAGGGGCAGGAAGACCCGGTGCATACCGAACAGGTCACCCTGCGCGCACTGCAGCAAAACCCGGACGCGATTGGGGTCTATTCCGTGGGTGCCAGTGTGCAGGGGATCGCCCGGGCCATTGCCGCAGCAGATTTGCCGCAAAGACCCGTCCTGATCGACCATGAGCTGACACAGAACTCATCTACCTTGCTGCGTGATGGCGTGATTGACGCTGTGATCACGCAGAACACCGGCCATCTTGCCCGCAGCGCGCTGCGTGTCCTGCGCGCCAAATGCGACAAGACCCCGGTCATCGAAAGCCAGGAAAACATCCGGATCGAGATCGTGATCCGCGAGAATTTGCCATTCATGAAATAAAGCACTTAGGGAGGATGCTATGAAAATGATCAAGGGGCCCGCGCTGTTTTTAGCGCAGTTTGCCGGGGATGAGGCGCCGTTCAACTCCTGGGATGCGATCACCAAATGGGCGGCCGACTGCGGCTATGTCGGCGTTCAGGTGCCAAGCTGGGACGGCCGGTTGATCGACCTTGAGAAAGCGGCCTCCAGCAAGGATTACTGCGACGAGTTCAAAGGCGTGGCCGCGGAAAACGGCGTCGAAGTGACCGAGCTGTCGACCCACCTTCAAGGCCAGCTTGTGGCCGTGCACCCGGCCTATGACACGGCATTTGACGGCTTTGCCGCCGAAGCCGTGCGCGGCAACCCGAAAGCGCGGCAGGAATGGGCCGTTGATCAGGTGAAAAAGGCGCTGTCAGCCTCGAAGAATATGGGAATTGGGGCGCATGCGACCTTCTCCGGCGCGTTGGCCTGGCCCTATGTCTACCCATGGCCGCAGCGCCCCGCCGGGCTGATCGAGACCGCGTTTGATGAGCTCGCCGCGCGCTGGAAACCCATCTTGGACCATGCCGAAGACTGCGGCGTCGATGTCTGCTACGAAATCCACCCCGGCGAAGACCTGCATGACGGCGTAACCTATGAGATGTTTTTGGAGCGGACCGGCAATCACGCGCGCGCCTGCATGCTCTACGATCCGTCGCACTACGTGCTGCAATGCCTGGACTACCTCGACAATATCGATATCTACGCCGACCGGATCCGGATGTTCCACGTCAAGGATGCGGAGTTCAATCCGACCGGGCGCCAAGGCGTCTATTCGGGCTATCAAAGCTGGGTGGACCGGGCCGGGCGGTTCCGCTCGCTCGGCGACGGGCAGGTGGATTTCAGCGCGATCTTCTCGAAGCTGACAGCCATAGGTTTTGACGGCTGGGCCGTGGTCGAATGGGAATGCGCCATCAAGCACCCCGAAGACGGCGCCCGCGAGGGCGCGGCTTTTGTGCGCGACCACATCATCCGACCCACGGAGGTGGCCTTCGACGATTTCGCCGATGGCGGCACGGATGAGGCGGGCAACCGCAAGATGCTGGGGATCGGTTGATGGTGACGGGACGCAACGAAAATCTTACGGGCCGCATTCGCCTTGGCATGGTCGGCGGCGGCAATGACGCCTTTATTGGCGGGGTGCACCGCATCGCATCGCGCATCGATGACCAGTATGAGCTGGTTGCGGGTGCGCTGTCTTCGACGCCGGAAAAGTCTCGCGCCAGCGGCGAGGCGCTCGGTCTGCCGCGCATCTATGACGACTTCAAGCAAATGGCGATCCGGGAGGCGCGGCGCAAAGATGGGATTGAGGCGGTCTCAATCGTGACCCCCAACCACGTCCATTACGAGGCCGCGCGGGAGTTCCTGAAGCGCGGCATCCATGTGATTTGCGACAAGCCGCTGACCTCGACCCTTGGGGACGCGAAGAAACTGGTGAAGGCGGCGGAGGCCTCCGACGCGCTCTTTATCCTGACCCATAACTACACGGGCTACCCGATGGTGCGCCAAGCCAAGGCGATGGTTGAGGCGGGCGATATCGGCAAAATCCGTGTCGTGCAGGTCGAATACCCGCAGGACTGGCTCACAATTGAACAGGATTTCAAACAGGCGGAATGGCGAACCGATCCGACGCGCTCGGGCGCGGGTGGCTCCACGGGAGATATCGGAACCCATGCCTATAACCTCGCGTGCTTTATCACGGGGCTTGAGGCCGAAGAACTGGCTGCTGACTTGGAAGCTTTCGTGCCGGGGCGGCAAGTCGATGACAACGCCCATGTGATGCTGCGGTTCAATGGTGGCGCGAAGGGGATGCTTTGGTCGAGCCAGGTGGCGCCGGGCAATGAGAACGCGCTGCGCATCCGGGTCTATGGCGAGAAAGGCGGCTTGGAATGGGCGCAGGAGGACCCGAACTACCTTTGGTTCACGCCGTTCGGGGAGCCGAAGCGTTTGATCACGCGCGGTGGTGCCGGGTCCGGCGAGGCTGCCGCTCGCGTAAGCCGCATCCCGCCCGGGCACCCGGAAGGCTATCTTGAAGGCTTTGCCAATATCTACACCGAGGCCGCGCGCGCTATTCTCGCAAAGCGAACCGGCGCAGCAGTCGACGCTGATGTTGTCTACCCAACAGTCGCTGACGGTCTCAAAGGTGTCACCTTTGTGGATGCCTGCGTGCGCAGTTCCAAGCGCAACGCGGCTTGGGTGAAACTGTAAAGGCAAAGGCCGCTTCCTTTTGGGGGGTGGCCTAGGTCTCGCATCAAAACATTACATAATACGGATTAGAGGGCGTCTTGTTGTGCGGGCAAGCACATTCTAAACTGGGTTGTGACAAATTCCCTATCTTGCTGAAAAGCACGGAGAACGGACTTGGCCGACACAGAGCTGGATTTGCGTGAGAGACGCGCAATCGAAGACATGCTGAATGCAAAAGTGCCTGTGAGCAAGATCGCAGCCGAGATCGGCAGGCATCGCTCGACCGTCTATCGCTAGATCAAACGGAACGGTTTTGAAGATGACGAGTTGCCGGAGCTGAACGGTTACTATGGCATAGTCGCGCAGCGAGAGGCTTCCAAGCGTCGAGCTCGCAAACGCAAACTGATCCGCCTTGAAGATTTACGTGCGCATGTTGTCACTCAATTGAAGACGGGCTGGACGCCCGAACAGATTGCGGGGCGCCTGGGATATGATGACCAGCCGGTGCACGTTATCCACGAGTCAATCTACGCCTTTGTCTACAGCACTGAAGGACGGTCGGAACAACTGTCGCGCTATCTTCCCAGCCGACGCAAGAAACGACGACCGCGCTATGCCAGACGCCCGCGAGGCCAAGTCTTTTCGCCGGATCGGTCCATCCATGAACGCCCGGAGCATGTGAAGTCCCGCGAAACCGTCGGTGACTGGGAAGGTGATCTGATGATCTTTGAACGCTCTCAGGGCACAATGAATGTCGTTTCGCTGGTCGAGCGGAAGACCTGGTTTGCCGCCCTGTTCCGCAAAAAGGACCGCAGCTCAACCCACTTCATCAACAGCTCATGGACGTGATGGAACCCCTACCTGGCCAGCCGGAAGGTCGGCTACCTTTGATCATGGCTTTGAGTTCCGCGCATAGCTTAAGCCGAAAACGGGCATCGGAACGGAAATCTGGTTCTAAGATCCACCATGAGATTAAGCGCAATTGGTGGCATGCCAAAGCCATCTTTCGAGAAATGGCGCGCAACAGGATAGGTCGCGACCAAGTTGAAACATCTCTTGCTGCGCAAGGTAGAGATGTCTTTTCTAGTGCAGTTGTGTTGTTGGTTGGGTACTGCAAATACATTCCCTATTTCCTGCTAGTTCCAGTCCATCAGTTTTGGTTCAATGTCTTGGCGCTCCCTCCACCAGACTTGCAACTTGATCTGCAAAATCGAGTATCATTTCGAACAAATTTCGGGGGGGCTACTGAACCGCTAGTGTTTAAGCTGATTTGCTTGCGTAAGTAAGCAATTCTCGGAAAGGGACACGGATAAGGCGCCCCAACAGGAGCCTTCAGGGAGGAATTGATCAAGACGAGGTCGCAGAAAACGCCGCAACAATCCGTTTGTTACCCCTGTTGACAGTAGGTTGCTCACATGGAACATCACGCGGATGAAGCCTCGGTCTGAAATACTGTATCTTCGCGTCTGGGATATCGTACGCTCAACTTTGCTGGGTCACGGAAGACTCCGTCGTAGTCTCATGCGGCACTTTAGAGACCAGAAAGAACATTGGACTGGCGCTTATGTTCAAGGATATTTTTACCAAGGCCTTGAAGATATTGGAATTTCTGGCGCAAAGCCGACGCGGTTTCGCTTGTCTTATGACTTTAGGTGGTTCTGTGCGAAAGTAGGGCCTTAGCCCGCCAC
>JAPORH010000039.1 GCA_026710325.1 Litoreibacter sp.
CCACTAACAAATTCAGGGCGTTTGGCCGATCACAAATCATTCATACCCCCTCCTTGATGCGCTTGACCAAGGTCGGCGTGTCCAGCCCAAGATGCTGGCGCACATGCCCGACGGAGCCGCCAACGGCCCAGCTGTCCGGCACCCCGATCCGGGTGATGCGCGGGCCGCGCCCGACTTTCGAGGTGATTTCGCTGACCAACCCACCCAGCCCGGTGGAGATCTGGTGGTTCTCAATCGTGACGATCTGGTCATGGGCGAAGCAGTAATCGACGATCTCCTGCTCGTTCACCGGCTTGATTGTCGGCACATGCAGCAGCGAATGGTCAAAGCCCTCGTCTGCCAAGACGTCAGACGCCTCCACCGCCCATTGCGAGGCATGCCCGCAAGAGATCACGCCAACACCAGACCCAGTGCGCAGCGTATAGGTCTTGCCCAGCTCAAACTTGAAGCTTTTCGGGTCCAACCAGCTGGGCGTCGCACCTCGGTGGCCGCGCATGTAGACCAGACCGGGCGTGTCGCAGGCCACGTCCAAAGCCTGCGCAAAGTCCGTCACATCCATCGCATCGATCACAGTGGCATGCGGCACAGCGCGCAGCATTCCTAAGTCTTCGGTACCCTGATGGTGGATCGGCGCCGGGCTGGTGATACCCGGCGTAAAGCCAATGCAAATGCCCGTATTCTTGCTGGTGCCCATGCAGATCACCATCTGGTCAAAGCACCGGCGCGAGGCGTAGCTGCCAAAGGTCGTAGTGATCGGGGTGAAGCCCGCTTTCGCCAAACCGGCCGCAACGCCCACAAGGTTTTGCTCGGCCATGCCGACCTCGACATATTGGTCGGGCATGTCCTTGGTCACCTTGTAAAGGTCGACGTAATGCGCAAGGTCCGCGCTCATCATTAGAACGTCGTCGCGGCGTTTGCACAGGTTGTAGCTGATATCGTCAAAGGCCGACGGGACCATGGACCGATCTTCTTTGGCTAGGAGCATCCAGCGCCCCCCTTTCTTCTTTTGGGATCAAACAGAGCCAGCGACATTGAAGCCTCCACCTCCGGCATCGATATGCGCGCCCGTAACCAGAGAGGAGGCCGGCGACATAAGCCAAAGCGCGATATCTGCAATCTCCTGGGGATCGCCGATCCGCCCCATCGGGATGGACTCTTCGACCGATTTCTTCAGCGCAGGGTCCGCATCAAGCGCGGCCGTCATAGGGCTGCTAACCGCGCCGGGGCGCACGGAATTGACCCGAATACCCTCACGGGCGACTTCCTTCGCAAAGCCTTTGGTGAAGATGTCCACGGCTCCCTTGGACGCGGCATAAACCGAATGGCCCGGGCGCCCGCCGATCGTGGCGGCCATGGAAGACACGTTCACGATCGAGCCACCTTGTCCCCCGGTCTCGGTCGACATCAGGCGCGCGGCTTCGCGGCAGCAAATCATCAAACCAGTGACGTTAACCGCGATCAATTTAGTGATGGCCGCAAAATCAAGGTCGCGCACCATGTTGCCAACGAAAACGCCAGCCGCATGGAAGACTCCAGTGGGTGCCCCAAATGACGACGCCGCCTGAGCATAGGCGCGTAGTATGTCTTCTTCTTTGGAAACATCTGCTGCGATGAATTCTGCCTGGCCCCCGCCTGAGCGGATGTCATGCACCAAAGCCGCGGCCACATTCTGTTCCGACGCAAGCGACAGCAAAGACACAGCGTGCCCGCGTTGCGCAGCGCTTTTTGCGACGGCAGCCCCCATCGCTCCGGCACCGCCCGTTATCAGGCAATGCCCAGTCATGGCAAAACGCACATGAACAATTCCTCCCTACCCTGAGAACCCGCACAGTTTTCTGAGTCAGGTCGATCAGGCAAGAGGTCAGAGGTCTGACCTCTTGTTTTACGCTAGGTTTGGACCAGGCGTTGAGTCAACAAAAAATTGTCGAACCGTTCGTCTTCGGAATTTTTTAGGGGTGTCAGACCGTTTCGGGCTGACGGTGGTGAAGCCCGCTAAGGTGCGCGCTGACATGCGCAGGCGGGAACGGCTTTTTTGCCACGTCTGGGATTTGCCCCAGGAAGTCCATCGTTTCCGGGCGTTCGGCCGAGAACCGAATGTCGACCCGGGCGGTGTTGAACCATGTCACCGAGTAACTCAGCACCGTGTTGCGGTCCGTCACTGTGCTATACTCCACCAGCAAAACCGCCTCATTCTCCCGCAGATGAAGCCGGCTTGCAGTGTCTGCGGGCGCGGGCACAACCGTGACGCGCCCGTCTGAGCGCCGGAGCTTGCTATCGAGCTGGGCACGATACATCGCCACCAGCGTATTGGTGTCCACATCAAATGCAGAGGCATCGAAGGGCTTGCCCTCAACCGTGCAGGCGACCGCGTCAATCGTCCGCTGGATCGGCACATCATCGGCGCGCACCACACGGTCCACCAGCCAATAGTCCGCGCCGGGCGCGATATTCAACAAATCAGCAACCGTCGTGTCCGCCTGCCGCTTTTCTACTGATACGTCCGATACAGAGGGCGTTAACCCGCATTCCCGGATCAGGTTAGGCGCAGAGCGGATATAGGGCAAAGGGACCACAACCGGCTGCAGGTCCTTGGGCTTGCGTACAATGGTACCGACGCCCCATTTTTTTTCGATCAATCCGGCCTGCCAAAGGCTCCCAAACGCCTCACGCAATTTGGCGCGGCTCACACCAAGGCTCTCTGACAGCTTCACTTCAGATGGTAGGCGGTCCCCATCTTCAAAGTCGGTTTCGATCATTTTGCGCAGGCGCAAGGTTATGTCGGTTGGGTTTGCCAGCGGTGTTCACTCCGGGAAATCGCACAAAATCAGACACTCTCAAAGAGGTCTGACCTCTAAGCGCTATCTCAAATCGCGGTCCCGATCAAGCGACGGCCCGATTTAAGCGCAATCGCGCTCCAGTGTCTCTTGCGCGCCTTCTTCAGCCTGACGGGCCTCCTTAAAATCGCTGCCCCAAGCCTGCATAGCGGCGATAATCGGTTGCAAACTGCGCCCGCGCTCGGTGATTTCATACTCCACCCGCGGCGGAACTTCGGCAAAGACGTGCCGCGAAATGATCCCATCCGCTTCAAGCTCGCGCAGCTGCAGGGTGATCATCCGCTCGGTCGCGTTCGGGGCAAGGCGGCACAGCTCGCTAAAGCGTTTGCGCCCGTTCATCAGTCGGCAGATCAAAACGGGCTTCCAGCGCCCCCCGATCACGCTGAGGGTTGCCTCGACATCGCAGCCGGTTTTCCAGTTGTACTTTCGTGCCATGCCGCAAACCTCGCTCAGCAGATTTCCAATACTTACAAAAATGTCGGTTCTTGTTAAAAACGAGGTTACCGCTCAACTTGGCGCCAACAATCAATGATGGAGGACACTCATGAAAGCTCTTGGATATAACGAACGCGGCCCAATCTCGACCCCCGGCGCGGTTGTCGCCTTTGATGCAGAGATGCCCACACCCGGCCCACGCGACCTGATCGTCGAGGTGAAAGGTGTCTCCGTCAATCCGGTCGATTTTAAGGTCCGCGCCAACCGTCCGCCTGAGGGCACCGTGATTCTCGGCTGGGACGCGGCTGGCGTTGTGAAAGAGGTCGGCTCTGAGGTCACCATGTTCAAAGCCGGTGACGAGGTTATGTATGCGGGCGAGTTCACCCGCCCCGGCACCAACGCTGAATTTCAGGCGGTTGACGAGCGCATCGTGGGCCGCAAGCCGTCCTCAATCGGGTTCGCAGAAGCCGCCGCCCTACCCCTGACGGCAATCACCGCATGGGAAATGCTCTTTGACAGCTTCGGCATCAAGGAAGGCGACGGCGCGGGCGAAGCTTTGCTGGTGATCGGTGGCGCGGGCGGTGTGGGCTCCGTCATGATCCAACTGGCCAAGAAGCTGACAGGTCTGACGGTTGTTGCCAGTGCCTCACGCGATGACACCGTCGCCTGGGTGAACAAGATGGGGGCCGATCACGTCGTCAACCACCGCAACCCGCTCAATGAAGAGATGGCATCGCTTGGCATCGCGCCAAAATACGTGGCGGCGCTGACCGGCACTGAAGGGCATTGGGATGCGATCATCGAGATGATGAAACCTCGCGGCCATATCGGCATGATCGACGACCCGGCAGCGATCAACTGGCAGGGCCTCAAGATGAAGGCGCTCAGCTTCAGCTGGGAGTTCATGTTCGCCCGCACTCTGCACAAGGCCGATGATGTCGGGGCGCAGGGCGTGCTGTTGAACCGCGTGGCGGACCTTGTCGACAGCGGCGATGTCGTCACCACCGCCAATAAGAACTACGGCGCGCTGTCCGAGGCCAGCCTGCGCGAGGCGCTCGCGGCACAGGTCGAAGGGGCGACCATCGGCAAATCCGTCCTTGATGGGTTTGGCGGCTAAGCCATGACGCAGCCCTTGAAAGGGAAAATCATCATCGTCACCGGCGCCACAGGCGGCATCGGTGACGCGACGGTCAAACGCTACGCCAAGGACGGCGCGACCGTTGTGGCCTCAGGGCGGAATGCAGATCGACTGGCCGCGTTGGAAGCCATCGGCCCGAATGTGGTCGGTCACCCGTCCGATGTCTCCAACGAGGACGAAGCGAAAGCTTTGATCGACCGTACGATGACCCAGTTTGGCAAGGTCGATGTGCTCTGGAACGGCGCGGGCATCGTGGGGGAAAACCTGCTGATCGAGGACTACCCGCTCGACGATTTCAACCATGTGATGAACGTCAATGTCGGCGGGGTCTTTCTGATGATGAAACACGTGGTCCCGGCCATGCGCAAATCGGGCGGCGGGTCGATCATCAATATTTCCTCGGTGGCCGGACTTTTCGATAGCCGCCCCACCCTTCCCGCCTATTGTGCCAGCAAACATGCGGTGATCGGGCTGACGCGCAACGGGGCCAAGGCCTATGCGGGCGAAGGCATCCGGATCAACGCGATTTGCCCGGGGCAGATCGAGACGGATATGCTGCGCGCGGTAGAGGCGGATGCCGATCCCGAAGATGCCGCCAAAGCCCGCGCTGCTGTTATGGCCGCCATCCCAGCCGGGCGCTATGGTGAGCCCGAGGAGGTCGCCGCCCTCAGCGCGTTTTTGGCAGGCGATGATGCGACCTTCATTAACGGCAGCATCTATACAATCGACGGCGGGTTCACGCCGTTCTGACAGCAAAGGAAGGGCAAGCCAATGGACCTGAACCTCAACGGAAAAACCGCCGCCGTGGCAGGCGCTACACGCGGCATCGGACGGGCCATTGCTGAGCTTTTGGCGGCTGAGGGGTGCAATGTGTCGCTCTGCGCGCGTGACGGTGCGGCGGTCGATCATGTAGTGGAAAGCCTCAAGGCCGGTGGCGCAAATGCTATGGGGCAAGCCGCGGATGCAACGGACCGCGCAGCTCAGGACAGCTGGCTCGATGCGACGGTGGATGCGTTTGGTGGGCTCGATATCTTCATCGCCAATGTCAGCGCGCTCAATCAGGGCACGGATGAGGACGCGTGGCGGCAAAGCTTCGAGGTTGACATGATGGCGTCTTTCAACGGGATCGAGGCGGCCCTGCCCCATCTCAAAGGGGCAAATGGCGGCTCCATTGTGCTGATCTCTTCCATCGCCGCGCTCCACGTCCCCGGGGGCCCAAAACCCTATGGCGCGATGAAGGCAGCCGTCATCAACTATGCAAAGGGTCTGGCCAGATCGCTTGCGCCGGAAGGCGTTCGCGTCAATGCCGTCTCCCCAGGTAATATCTATTTTGAGGATGGCGTCTGGGGGAAAACCGAACGCAACAACCCGGAATTCGTCGCCAAACAGGTAGCGGCAAATCCGATGGGCCGGATGGGCACACCAAAAGAAGTCGCTTCAGCGGCCGTCTTTCTTGCAAGCCCGGCCGCTGGCTTTGTGTCAGGAACAAACCTCGTCGTGGACGGTGCGCTGACTTTGGGTGTTCAATACTGACCGCTTAGAGCGATCCGCGATAGACGTAGCGTGCGATATCCTCACGGGCGAGATCCATTTGGGCCAGCTCAGCGTCAGTCAGGGCGTTCAAATGCAGCGCTTCGCGTACGCGAACATTCGCCTCGGACAATCTGACCAGGAATGCGCCAAGCGCACGGAACGGCCAGACCAGCTTTCCGCCAATTGACTGCGTCTGGTTTGCTGTTTGTGCATGCGCCATGGTGACTACTCCTGAAACTCTCTTTTCACATAAGAGATGTAGCCGCGTTTGGGGGAATTTACGACGTCCACAGCTGCAAGGCCGCATTGCAGCTGATGCAAGGCTGGGATCTGGAATTATTCAGGAGCCCTTTCCAGGTCTTCCCCAGCATCCCCCCGGATCGACAGTCCCCCATCCACAACGAGGGTAGTTCCAGTGACAAACGAGGCGTCCTCAGAGGCAAGATAGAGCGCAGCCTTGGCGATCTCGTCCGGCCTGCCCCAACGTCGAACGGGGGTGCGCTCTGCAATGGCTTGCTGGTCCAAAATCCCAGCCTCTGCACGGGTTTTCAGAAGATCTGTCAAGATGTAGCCCGGCGCGATTGCGTTGACCGTGATGCCCGCGCGTGCAGTTTCCAGCGCAAGCGCCTCAGTGACACCTAGGATTGCCTTCTTGGCCGTCACATAGCCGATCCGGTACGGCACAGCAGCGATCGCATTGACTGAGGATATATTGATGATCCGGCCAAAGCCGGCCTTCCGCATGGGCGGGAGCACAAGGCGCGACCAGTTCAACGTCCCATTCACATGGATCGCCATCATCTCCTCGAAATGCCCATTGGGCAGATCTTCCAGCCTGGCTTTCTGTCTGACAACGATCCCGGCATTGTTGACAAGCACGCTTGGGTCTCCAAGCTGATCTCGAACCTTGTCTAAGGCACTTTTGCTTGCTCCATGGTCCCTGACATCTGCGACGCACCAACATGTCTCGCCGCCCGTCCTGTCTGCTATTGTTTTCGCTGCCTGTCGGGTCGCGTTTTCAGATACGTCTGCGAGAGCGACGGAATAACCCAAAGCGCAAAACTCTTCTGCCATGGCGAACCCGATGCCACTGGCGGCGCCTGTGATAACAACGACCTTTTGCGGTTTATGCATAGACATTGATGCGCCTCCCACGATGCAATTTGGCCTAAGGGGATCTGCTAATTATCATCCCAAAAACACCGGCCGTTGCGGTCGCACCGGATAACGTTCCGGAGTTACCACGCTTTGCAACAAGATAAACTGTGGGTCGAAAAGGTCGTCCATAGTGTTAAAGTGTTCTCGAAATTGAACGATTTCTCAATTACCTACATTTTTGTAAGTAAGAAACAGGGGTCGGAACCTGCGTACATTTTCTGTTCGGTCTTGATTGCTTGAAAGCGACTTTTTTCCCAAACACTTTCCAGCCTCCATCACACACCGCACTCAATTTTCCGGACATCAAACGAAGCCGATTATATCTGTGAAATTTAGGTTAGCCCCGTTCAGCCCACTACTGGACGCACCGATCACAGGCACTTTGAATTTATCCGAAAGTAATACGGGCACAAAGACCGCCGTCTTTTATGTTTGATAATTCCAGACTTCCGCCAGCTTGCCTTAGAAGTAGATTTGAGATGGCCAGTCCCAAACCAGTACCCGATTTATCCGCTGTGCGCGCCTCGTTTAGCGTTGCAAAGGGCTCTAGAACACGATGGAGATCAGGTTCGGGGATGCCCGGCCCGTCGTCTAATATGCTGATGGTTACCGGTGCTGCTGTGCTGTCGATGGTGACATGCGTGCCGAACTTCAGTGCATTTTCGACTAAATTTGCTATGATCCGCTCAAGAGCGGCAGGATTGATGGTTAGGTGGGCGTCCTGAACATCACGCAATGTGATCCGAAGGTCATTCTTTTCAGCATGCCAACACTCCAGGAAATCTCTGACCGCAATACGTTGGCCTACACCTGCGACCGAGCCAGCTCGCGCGAAGTCGAGGCTGCTTTCGACAACGGCACCAATTTTTTCAATGTTGCGCTCCAACGCGGGGCGTATGTCATCTGGGACCTCCTCGATCTTCAGCGAAAGTCGTGTCAGATAAGTGCGCATGTCATGACCAAGTGCACCGAGCATGACAATTTGCCTATCCATCAGATCGGAAATTCGTGTTTGCATTGCGTTGAAGTTCTTGATCAGGGATCGCAGTTCCGGTGCGCCTTGGGCGGTGACGACGACCGGTTTTCCTTCACTGCCAAACTGCTCGACCGCATGTGCCAGCTTTTCGATCGGTTTGGTTTCTCGTCGCACGAAAAACAGCACAATCAGCGAAGCGGTTGTACCCAAGATGCCAGAAAACCACCCCAAAGGGACGAAGTAGACCTGTGTCAGCAAGTCATCGCGCGTCTCGATCGACAAGACACGCCCAACATCCAACCCGACGAGGACGCGCATCGGATATTCAGTCCAGACCGATCGATCCCCCCAGCGTAGCTCTGCCGGATCGACATCGTCGGGAATGTCGGCAAATATTGCAAAGGGGCGTTGGTTGAAAACTTGTGCATAGTCTTCAAATTGGCGTTCTACATTCGAAAGCCTGGTTTCTGGCGCAACAAATTCGAAAATCTCTTCCTCGACAATGTCGACCCGAAGGTTCGGGGTATTTACGGCAACCAATGCCAGTTCGATGTCGTGAGAGCCTTCAATGATCTGCACAATTGCGGCAGTGCGCTCAGGAAGAGGGAACCGGTATCCAGGTTCATCCCCATCTCCGCGGTCTTTTATATAAAGCCACGCAAGAGCCACCTGTGTCGCCATAATGAAAATGGCAAGCGCTGCGGCCAGGCGCACGAAAAAGCCAAGACGCATTCTCATGACGTCAGCTCGGCGGCGAAAACATATCCGGCGTTGCGGATCGTTTTGATGAACTGAGGGCTTCTGGGATCATCACCAAGCTTCGACCGCAAGCGACTGATTTGTACGTCGATGGTTCGGTCAAAATGGTCCGACTGCCTTCCTTGAGCAAAATCCATCAATTGATCACGGGACAAGACACGCCCTGGGTGGGTCAGGAAAGCGCGCAGCAAGGCGAACTCTCCGGAGGTCAGGACCAGCTCTGCTCCTGCCAAACGCACGGCATGACGCGCCAAATCGACTTCGATATCTGCGAACCTTACCAGGTCTGATTTTGGTGGCGCCGTCTTTTCTGCGCGTCGAAGAATGGCACGGATACGTGCAACAAGCTCTCGCGTCCCAAACGGCTTGCCAAGGTAATCGTCCGCTCCAAGCTCAAGCCCTACAACGCGGTCGATCTCTTCAGTGCGGGCCGTCAACATAAGAATGGGAATGTCCGATTGCGCGCGCAAACGTCTACAGATTGACAACCCGTCTTCACCGGGCAGCATAAGGTCGAGCACAATGAGGTCGATGACATGGCGCGCCAGCAAGGCATCAAGTGAGGTCCTATCCGTGACCAAGTGCGCGTCGAAGCCCTGATCAATCAGTCTGTCACGGGTCATTGGTCCGATTTCAGGATCGTCTTCAACAATCGCAATGCTGACCGGGTTGTTCATGCGATTACCCTAACGTTCGGGTTCCCAGATGGGCCAGAGTTTTTAGCTGCCATTTACAAATCGTAACAAAACGCAAAACCCATGACATCAATTGGAAAAGCCCGCGCGCCAACGTCGTGACATCAAAGAATACGAAAGGAGACTGAGATGAAATCACTATTTCTCATTGCGTCTTTTGTGCTCGCAGCGACGGCCGCGCAGGCACAATCTACAAGCGAGAGAGTCACGACGTTTGCCGATGGCTCTACATTCAAGACAACGACGCAAACCACCACCGCTGCAAACACAAGGACCGTTGTTACCACGGGCGTTGGCGATGACGGACGCGGCTATACACGAACAGCTGTGTGGCAGTGGGACCCCGCCACGAAGAGCTGGAAAAAGTCAGTTGTAGGCCAAACGGCAAATGGCAGGGCTTGGACGAACAATGGCAGTGGAAGCTGTGCGAGTGGCGCGTGCTCTTCTTCGAGCGAATTTAATGGCCCGAACGGGGCATCCGCGACACGTCGCTCGTCAACAATCCGAAATGGCAATGCCACAAGCCGCCAGACGGAACGGACCACAAGACGCGGCACGACAACCCGCAATTGGCAGCGCCTGCGCTAACGTTACAAGATTTGCCGCGCCTTTGATCTGGCGCGGCAAAACCGCAAGAGGTGTCCTATGAACCGCATTTTTACTGCAGTTTTCTGCATTCTATTTGCGCATGCCGCGCATTCGGGAATATTGGATCGTCAGATCGCGGAGGCCCGACAAGCTGCACAAAAATATGCCTCGTTCTCGGTCGCGCAAAAAGAGGGATGGAGACCCTTTGGCGCCGACGTCCCTTTGATGGGACAGCATTTTCAGCTTAGAAACGGCCCCGATTACGTCTCTGGCGACGCGCTCGACTTCTCCAAACCTTCGAACCTTGTTTTTGCAGAAATAAGAGGCCGCAAAGAGCTGGTCGCGCTCGCCTATGTTGTCCGGAAAAGACCAGACGAGCCCCTCCCCACCGGTTTTGCGGGACAAAGCGACATCTGGCACATTCACGATGGTCGACGTTTTCTGGCGGCGCTTTCGGAAACGAGGCCCGTCATTGGCCGGTTGGCGGGACGCTGGTTCCAAAACAAGGTTACCCATAATGACGGGCGCATTCAGTTGGCGATGGTCCATCTTTGGCTCATTCCAAATCCGAAAGGGCCGTTTGCGTCCCACAATCCGCGATTGCCCTATCTCGACCTTGGTTTGCCCGCAAGCTGGGCCGGAGATATGGGCACAGCGCGTGGACTTGCTTTGGCGCTACCTGACGGATGCGGTCGAATGCTTGATGCGGAATTGAACCTATCGGGCGCCAGTCGTCGAACCGTCAGGAGGATCAAGCGCGCGTGCGAGGGCTTTTCGAAAAAGGTCCGAGCGGTCGTTGCAACAGATCGTTCACAGATGAGCGCCACTGCCCGCCAAGCTTGGGAAAATCTTTCATTCACGGTTCAGGCTGAACTGACGCCCGACGAATTTCGACGCTCCAAGGCATTTGTTGAAGACGGCCCGGGAATATGCCGTTGACATGGCGTGCCTTTTCCCGCGTCGCACAATTTCGTCGAGCATCGTCAAAGGTGCGCGCCTCGGATTGGCGGATAGAGTTCCTTCCGCCTCTTCTTGGGCGGGAAACGGCCTCTGTCTTTCAAGCGTGCCTGTCAGTTTTGCGACGCGTTTCGATAGTCTCTTTGAGCGAGCCTGTCGTGTGCGCGCACCGATTCCGTCATCTGGTCAATATTCGCCTAATTCGAGGTATACATCCGCATGCAAAAAAATATTTTAATTACAAAGGATTAAAAACGCAGGGAAAATAATAAAGAAACTATATTTCCAATTAAAATAACTTGACGCAACAATATTACTGAACTAATTCATAGCGCAGTTGAGTTGGCATATGGCTCGTACTGTGCGGCAGCGCAGAGCTGCATCATAGGCGTGACATTGGTTCGACGACACGGAGAAGAAGGACGTTGCGGTCAATGATCAAGTCAATCCTGGTCCCTGTACGCGGTGACGGTATGGTTGCGACCGTCCTGGCGCATGCCGCTGAGATCGCAAAAAGGCACAGCGCCCATGTCAAAGTGGTGCATTGTCGGCCACGCCCGAAGGACTTGATACCTGCGGGCGTCCCTTTGCCGGACTTCATGCGCCAATCCATGTTGAGCCAGGCCAACGATCTTGCCACCCGTCAGGAAAATCACCTACGCGGCATCTTGCACCGGCTCGCGGCGGAGTTTGGCCTTAAGGAAGATGGCGCTGACGGCACGGCGCGTTGCACCTTTACCGAAGAGCTTGGCCGCATGGCCGATATCGTAAAACATGCTGGGCGGCTGTCGGACCTTATCGTGCTTCCCAAGCCTCAGCGCGAACGCAACCTTGGCCAGAGTTCCTTGAAATCTGCTCTCTATGGCGCCGAAAGACCGGTTCTTCTTTGTCCAGGCGAGCTGCGTCCCGATGATAGTTTCGCACAGCATGTCGCCATTGGCTGGAATGGTTCATTGCCCGCGGCGCGGGCCGTGGCCTCCTCGCTCAGTGTGGTTCAGGCCGCAAACAAAGTTACGATCATTTCTGGCGGTAAAGTTCAAGCGCACGGGCCTACAGCCGAAGAGCTACAGGAATATTATACGTTGCGCGGCATTTCTGCGGACATCGTGGCTTTCGACACATCCGACGCGGCGCGCGGCTTGCTCGAAACGGCCCGATCCATTGAAGCCAGTTTGCTTGTGACAGGCGCCTATAGACACAGCCACGAAACCGAAATGCTCTTTGGCGGCAACACAGAACGCATCGTCGACAATATGGAGATGCCCGTGCTGATGGCGCATTGATCCAGCCCGAGACACCGTCAGTCACTCATGCTTTGCGAGTTCCGAAAACTTAATCGCCGCTCATCGGCACACCCAGGAGGAGACACAGATATGAAACTCACGAAAAGAATGTTCCTTGGCCTTGCCGCCAGTACAGCCTTTGTCGCCATGCCCCTCGCGGCATTGGCTGATGGATGGACGCCAAAGCGGCCGATTGACTTCACGATCATGGCGGGCGCCGGCGGCGGCGCGGATCAGATCGCACGCTTTGTTCAATCTGTGGTGGAAGCCAATGACATGACCAACCGCCCGCTGATCCCCACCAACCGTGGCGGCGGGTCCGGCGCCGAGGCACTGCTACACCTAAAGGATGCGCGTGATGCCGACCACACGATCATGGTCACGCTGAACTCGTTCTATACCACGCCAATCCGCCAGGAAGGGCTGGGCATCGATATCGAGACATTCACGCCGATCACGATGATGGGCGTCGACCCATTTGTACTTTGGGTCCACAAGGACAGCGGCATCACCACATTCGAGGAATATGTAGCGAAAGTCCAAGAAATGGACGGCGACTTCGTCATGGGCGGTACCGGCTCCGGCCAGGAAGACAGCATTGTCATCGCCGCAATGTCGGACGCCTACGACCTTAAGATCAAGTACATCCCCTATGATGGCGGCGGCGCGGTCGCGAAAGACCTTGCAGGCAAACAGATTATGGCGACTGTGAACAACCCCGCCGAGGCCAAGGGGTTCTATGAGGCCGGTGAATTCGTACCGCTTCTCGCCTTCTCGGACGAGCGCATGCCCGCTTATCCTGATGTTCCGACGATGAAGGAAAAGGGCCACGATTTCTCCTACTACAACCAGAGGGCCATTGTTGGCGCGCCCGGCATGTCGGCTGAAGCTGCCGCCTATTATCGTGAGGTCTTTGGCAAGGTGTATAAGGGCGCGGATTGGCAGGGCTACCTGACCGCCGAGAGCCTGTCGCCACTGCCGATGGATGAGGGGGAAACCCGCGCCTACTGGTCCGTGCAGGTTGAAAACCACCGCAAGCTGCTCAGCGCGCTTGAGGGCGGAAGCTAAGCAACAGAACCGGGAAGGAGGGTCGGCATGCGCCAAGGCGAAATATCACTTGCGGGTCTGCTTGCCCTCTTTTCCCTCTATCTGATGTGGAAGAGCACTGAGCTTCCCATCGGTTATATCCGCGGACAAGGTCCCGGAGGCGGCTTCTGGCCCTTCTGGCTCTCGCTCGGGATGCTGCTGAGTTGCGCCGCGATCGCTTGGAACTGGTGGCGGGGTACAAGCCCCGCTGCGCAGTCAAACGAGCCCATAATGGACGACTTCGGCTGGCGCACGGTGATCTTCGTCGGCGGCGGTATTGTGGGCTTTGTTGCGCTCATCAACGTCGTGTCGATGTATGGCGCCATCGCCATCTTTCTCGTCTACTATCTGCACTTTCTTGGAAGGCATTCGTGGTGGCTGACGTTGACCATCGCGACCGTCTTGCCGATCGCGCTGTTCTTCTTCTTTGAGGCCGCGATGCTGATTTCCATGCCTCAGGGCATGCCCTTCACCCAGCCGTTTTTCGACGTGATGTACGACATCATTTACTAACGCCGCCACTCTCAGGGTTTTCTCATGGAAGTTTTGACTTTTCTCACGGATGGCGTGCTGCTCGCACTGGCACCGACCAATCTGTTTTTGATCTTGATCGGCGTCACGGTTGGCCTGTTCATTGGTGCGATGCCCGGACTTGGATCTGTGAACGGCGTCGCGATCCTGCTGCCGATCACCTTCCTTGTACCGCCTGCCTCTGCGATCATCTTTCTTGCGGCAATCTACTACGGCGCAATGTATGGCGGGGCGATTTCATCGGTGACCCTTGGCATTCCCGGCGCTTCTACTGCGGTCGCGACGACCTTCGACGGCAGACCGCTGGCGCTTAAAGGACGCGCGAGCCTGGCTTTGGTAACTGCGGCCATTGCCTCCTTCATCGGCGGCACCGTGGCAAATATCTTCTTCACTCTTTTTGCCCCCTTGCTTGCTTTTCTCGCGCTTTCATTCGGTCCGCCTGAAATTTTCGCGCTCATGTTGCTGGCTTTCGCGACCTTCGTCGGCCTTGGCGGCGACGACATCCCCAAAACAATTTTCTCAATCTGCTTTGGACTGGTGCTGGCCACTGTCGGGTTTGACACAATCTCGGGCGAGCCGCGTCTTGTGCTATTCGACATTCCCGGCTTCCTGCGCGGTATTGGGTTCATCGTGCTGGCGATCGGCGTCTACGGGATCGGTGAGATGCTCTGGACGATCGAACAGACGCGTGGGGAGATCACGACCACCAACCCCAAAATGACTGTGCGCGGCATGGCCTCCGACACGAAAGAGGCCATTCGGGATGGCTGGAAAGGCACTTGGATCGGGTCATTTATCGGCTTCTTCGTGGGCATCCTGCCCGCAGCGGGCGCGACGCCGGGATCACTTATGTCCTACGGCGTGGCCAAGATGGTTTCCCGTAGATCGGAGGAATTCGGTCAAGGCTCGGTCGACGGCGTCGCGGCACCGGAGGCCGCGAACAACTCAGCCTCCACAGGGTCCATGCTGCCAATGTTGACACTGGGCATTCCGGGCTCGCCCACAACAGCGATCCTTCTGGGTGGGATGGTCATTTGGGGGCTGACGCCCGGTCCGCGCCTCTTTGTGGACGAAAGCGAGTTCGTCTGGGGGCTGATCGGTTCATTCTACATCTCGAACCTTGCGGCCCTACTGATCAACCTGGCGTTCATTCCGCTGTTCATCTGGATGCTGCGGATGCCATTCACGATCTTGGCGCCTCTGATTTTTGTGCTGTCCATCGTTGGCGGTTTTGCGGCGGCGCGCAGCATGCATGACATCTGGCTCATCGTCATTTTCGGGATTGCAGCGTTCTTCATGCGCAAATTCGACTACCCGCTGGCACCTGCTGTCCTAGCAATCGTGCTTGGCCCCATTGCGGAGCCGACGCTACGGCAATCGTTGCTTCTATCTTCAGGCGACCCGATGATCTTCCTGACCCGGCCGATTGCTGGCCCGATTACCGTCATCGCGGTCATCTTGATCCTCTTGCCCGCCATAAAGCTACTGCGCAAAGGGCGTCGACCGTCCGAGGCTTAAGTCTCAAGACACCCAATTTTGCGCAAGACCAAACACCTACGAGGGAGCCCAATGACAACACTTGCCCAGCTGATAAATCCGCATCCCGATGACGCCCTCGCCATTGGCGCCCCGGGCCGCGATTGGATGAGTTACGGGGGCCTCAAAAGCCTCACTCAAAGTGTTCGCACCGCTTTGCGAAATGCGGGTATTGGCGCGCAGGACCGGGTCGCCATTGTTTTGCCAAATGGGCCTGAGATGGCCGCGGCCTTTGTGACAGTTGCGCAATCCGCGACAACCGCGCCTCTGAACCCAGCCTACAAGGAAGACGAATTCGCCTTCTATCTCGAAGACCTAAAGGTGCGCGCAATTATCGTCGAGGCCGGATATAACGGACCGGCGCTTGCAGCCGCAAACCGTTTTGGCCTTACAGTGATGGAACTTACCGCAACAGAGCCCGCGGGAATGTTCACGCTTTCTGCGCCAGAAGCGAATGCAGCGGCTGACACGGAACCAACAGAAGACGATGTCGCGCTCATCCTGCACACATCGGGCACAACCTCACGGCCAAAAATCGTCCCCCTGTCGCAATCCAATGTAGCGGCTTCGGCCGAGAATATCCGAACCTCTCTGTCGCTGACGTCCGAGGATTGCTGCCTCAACGTGATGCCTCTGTTTCACATTCATGGGCTCGTAGCAGCGGTGTCGGCGTCGCTTTCAGCGGGTGCGTCGATCAGTTGCGCACCGGGGTTTGACGCGCTGAAGTTCTTTGGTTGGCTCAAGGAGGTTGATCCGACCTGGTACACAGCTGTCCCGACAATGCATCAAGCGATCCTCGCACGCGCACCGCGCAATGCCGAGATCATCGAGAACGCGCGGCTTCGCTTCCTACGCTCCTCATCTGCATCCCTCCCGGGTCCGGTCATGACGCAACTGGCTGAGACATTCGGGGCACCTGTCGTAGAAGCCTATGGCATGACGGAAGCCGCTCACCAAATGTGTTGCAACCCGATTGAGCCCGGCCGTCAGAAACCCAGCGCTGTCGGTCTGCCTGCGGGCCCCGAAGTGCGCATCGCTCATGAGATCGAAAACCGTTTGGTCGAGGGGATCGGCGAAATTTCAATCTCCGGTCCCAACGTTACTTTGGGCTACGAAGGCAACCCGGAGGCAAACGAAAAGAACTTCTTTGAAGCCGAAGGTAAGCGTTGGTTCAGAACAGGCGATCAAGGGGCTTTTGATGACGAAGGTTACCTGTCGCTGACAGGTCGCTTGAAAGAAATCATCAACCGCGGCGGTGAGAAAGTCAGCCCCCTCGAAGTGGATGGTATCCTGTCCGACCACCCGGCCGTGGGGCAATGCGTTACCTTCGCGATCCCTCACGACAAGCTGGGCGAAGAGATTGGCGCTGCTGTCGTGCTCAAAGACGGCCATGACGCCACAGATCGTGACATTCGCGATTTTGCAGCGGAACAACTTGCAGCCTTTAAGGTGCCACGAAAAATTTTGATCCTTGATGAGATACCAAAAGGGGCGACCGGTAAATTGCAACGTATCGGCCTTGCCGAAAAACTAGGCCTGGGCTGAGGATCAAGTCATGAAAATTTGTATTTTTGGCGCCGGCGCCATCGGCGGCTATATGGGCGCAAAACTGGCCCAAGCTGGGGCCGATGTCAGCCTTGTCGCGCGTGGTCCGCATTTGGCTGCGATGAAAGAAAACGGGTTGCGGTTGATCGAAGAAACCGGGGAGACGACGGTAAAGGTTACGGCCTCGGATAAGGCCGACGACCTTGGCCCGCAGGACTATGTGGTCGTTACGCTAAAGGCCCATTCCGTGCCATCTGTCGTGCCTCATATGCAGCCATTGATCGGCGAGAATACGACAATCGTGTCAGGGGTAAATGGCGTGCCGTGGTGGTATTTCCACAAAACCGGGACGGATCTTGAGGGCACACGTCTGGCATCCGTCGACCCAGGCAACGCACAATGGGACGGCTTTGGCCCGGACAGAGTTCTGGGATGCGTCGTCTACCCTGCCGCCGAGGTCATTGAGCCGGGCGTGGTCAAGCATATCGAAGGCAACCGCTTTTCGCTAGGCGAGCCAGATGGATCGAAGTCAGATCGCGCTCTGGCCCTGTCAAAAGCCCTATCCGCAGCTGGCCTGAAGGCTCCCGTGCGCCCAAAAATTCGCGACGAGATATGGGTGAAACTTTGGGGCAACCTGTCTTTCAACCCCATCTCCGCATTGACCCACGCAACGCTCGACGTGCTGTGCACCGATCCCGGCACGCGCGAAGTGGCACGCAACATGATGCTGGAGGCGCAGGAGATCGCGGAGAAGCTCGGCGTGAAGTTCCCGATTGACGTGGACCGACGGATCAAGGGCGGCGCCGAAGTGGGCGCGCACAGGACATCCATGCTGCAAGATCTCGATCAACAACGCCCGATGGAGATCGATGCCCTGGTCGGCTCGGTGCAGGAACTGGGCCGCATAACAGATACCCCGACACCAACGATCGACACTGTGCTGGCCCTCGTCAGCCTCAGGGGAAAAGTTGCAGGACTGTACACCTAGACTCGGAAATTGATGCGGAGTGTGTTGCCGCACCCGTTTTTGAAGTGATTTGGGTAATGCTGGGCAGGCTTTGGCTAGTGCGACCGTTACTGATTTGCGCTGCGATGGCTCAACCAGCGCATGCAGCTCGCGGCACATTCGACCGGCTCGATCACAATGGTTGAAAGCCTGCTTCTAACAGCATCTACGACCTCGACCATTCCAGCACAGCCAAGGACGATCGCTGAGACATCATCGTTCTGTTCCGCACGGATCGCTTCGTCGGCAACAATCGCACCCGCGTGTTTTGCGTTTGCCTCAAGCTCTAGAACCGGAACTTCGGACGCACGAACGCGTGCCATCAGATGTGACAATCCCTGCCGTTCAATATTGTCCCGAATAATCGGCGTCGACACGGAGAGCGTCGTTACAACGCTGAACCGCCAATTTCTGAGCGCGGCGTAGGAATAGGAAGCCTGCCCGATGCCGATGACAGGGCAATCTGCCACCATTGCGGCCTCCTCCAAAGCGGTGTCGTCAAAGCATCCAATAATGATACCGCTGGCGCCTTCCCAAGATGCGCGTTTTACCAATTCAAGAAGCGGTCGGCGCGCGGCTTCTCCATCCGCCGTTCCTTGGATGGCTGCGGGCCCGTCATGCGAGGTCCAGGCCTCAAATTCCAGGTCAGGTACTGACCGGCGCGCTTGCGCAAGCATCGCTTGTCTTATGACTTTAGGTGGTTCTGTGCGAAAGTAGGGCCTTAGCCCG
>JAPORH010000230.1 GCA_026710325.1 Litoreibacter sp.
GTTGGGCGGGATTCGCACCCGCAAGGAAAACGCGCCTTTCCACGGCGCACACCCAAGCGCTGGTTACATTCTTCAGCGTTTTCGCGGCACGCTCGACGCCGACTTCCACCGCATCCTCGAAACTCTTCGAAGAGGCCGCAATAATTTCTGTGACGCGTGCAACTGACATATCTCACTCCCTTTTGCGTGTTGTGCCACCAACCCTGCGCGCAAACTGATAACGGATCAAGGTGACCACGCCCTTGCCCTTCCCCGTAAAAGCGCCGCAAATAGCGCATATGAGCGACCCCTTTTTCTTTGGCTACGGTTCTTTGGTGAACACCAAGACCCACGATTACCCAGACGTGATCCCCGCACAGTTGAACGGTTGGCGGCGCGTATGGCGCCATACAAAAATCCGCGATGTGGCCTATTTCAGTGTTGAAAAGGCCGAAGACAGCACGATTGACGGTTTGATTGCACGCGTACCCAATAGTGACTGGGTTGCGCTAGATGAGCGCGAATTCGGCTATTGGCGTGAACCCGTGCCGCCCGAGGCACTGACCTTCTCAAGCCCGGTTTCAACCGATGTCCAAATCTACCAAACCCGCACCGACCAGGACGCAGAGCCTTCTGTCAAACATCCGATCATCCTCAGCTATCTGGACGTCGTCGTGCAGGGTTTTTTGGCGCAGTTTGGCGAAGACGGGGTCGGGCGGTTTTTCGAAACAACCGCCGGTTGGGAGGCGCCCATCCTGAATGACCGACAAGCGCCAATCTATCCGCGCCATCAAAGCCTGACCCCTTTCGAAACTGGGCTCGTTGACGCCCACCTCGAAACACTATCGGCGCATGTGCAGGACCTGCATGAGACGGATATGGGGCGCGAACGGCTCTGAATCCTCCCCGGCCTGGGCCTCACCTCGTATCACGCCCCGGGCGAGCCAGACCCCGATTGCGGCAAATATGACCCCGCCCAGAGCTTGGCCAATCAAGACGCCGGGCGCTCCGAACAGGTAGGCCCCAAGTGCGACCAGCGGAATCGTCCCGACAGTATGCCGCCCCCAATTGATCCAAGTCGAATAGAACGGATGGCCCAGATTGTTAAACGCCGCGTTGCACACGAAGATCGCCCCGTTGAAGAAAAAGACGAGCGCCAATGGACCACAGAACAAATAAATCAGCGTGACCCCGATACCTTCGGCCTGAAACAGCGCCACGATAGGATCGCGCAGCAAAAACAGGATGAGTGAGACCACAGCGACATAGATGCCGATGAAAATTAGCCCGTCGCGGAACGCCTCGGCCACCCGGTCATGCTTCCGCGCCCCGAAATTCTGCCCAATGATCGGCCCGACCGCCCCTGACAGCGCAAAGATGACCGCGAAAGACACCGGCGTGAGCCGGGACACAACCGCCATACCCGCAACCGCAGCCTCGCCAAACTCGGCCATGGCGCGTGTCACATAGCCCTGCCCGATCGGCGTGGCCAATTGGGTCAGGATCGCGGGCAAGGCGATCCCAAAAATTGGCGCAAAATCCCGCATCATCGCAGGCATATGCGGCGCCCCAATACCACCGTGATGCCGGATGATTGGCAAAAGCGCGGTGCCCGCAATGGTCAAACGGGCGGCAACGCTGGCCCAAGCCGCACCAACAAGATCAAGGTTGAGCCCAAAGATCAGGATCGGGTCCAAGACCGCATTGACCAGCCCGCCATAGATCGTCGCCATCATCGCCCGGCGCGCGTCCCCATAGGCGCGCAAAATCGCGCCCCCCATCATCCCGATCATCAGGAACGGCAGGCTCGGCACGATGATTTGGAGGTAAGAGATGGCCAGCGCCTGAGTCTCCCCCGATGCGCCAACCAAAGCCGTAAGAAACGGCAATTGCATCCAAACGAGGACCGCGAAGGCGATGCCGAAGAGCACGCCAAAAACCAACCCGTTGGTGATCAGCTCGCGCGCCCGCGCTTCATCCCCCTGACCCAAGGCCCGCGACACCAAGGCCCCCGCAGCAATCGCCATGCCGATGCCGAAGGAGGTCGTGAAAAACAGGATTGCGCCCGCATAGCCCACGGCCGCCGCCAAAGCCGCGTTACCCAGCATCGAGATGAAGATCATGTCGACAAAATCGACAACAAACACGGCCATCAACCCGACCGAAGCGGTCAGCGACATCACCGTGATATGGCGGAACAAATTACCTTCGAGGAACTTTGCCGTTTCTTGTGCCATGCGCCCCTCTCAGCTGTCTTAGACCGAGAGCGTCGCCTCCACAGCCTTTTTCCATGCACCATACTTGCCCGAACGCGTGGCCTCGTCCATCCCCGGCTCGAACCTGCGCTCCAGCGCCCAGGATTTCGCAAACCCCTCTTGGTCGGGGTAAACACCTGCGCGCATTCCGGCGAGCCAAGCCGCACCAAGCGCCGTTGTCTCCAAGACTTCAGGCCGGTCCACCTGAGCACCGATGATGTCTGACAAGAACTGCATCGTCCAATCGCTCGCCGTCATGCCGCCATCGACCCGCAGCACATTGTCGCCCGCACCGTCCCAATCGGCTGTCATCGCTTCCAAAAGGTCACGGGTCTGATACCCCACGCTTTCCAGCGCCGCCTTTGCGAACTCCTCAGGCCCTGACCCACGCGTCAGCCCATACAACGCCCCGCGACAATCAGCATTCCAATACGGCGCGCCGAGGCCCACAAACGCAGGCACAAGGATAACGTCCTGGCCATCATCCGCCTTTTCGGCCAAAGGCTGCGTCTCAGATGCCTCGCGAATAATCTTCAACCCATCCCGCAGCCATTGCACAACCGCCCCTGCGACAAAGATCGATCCCTCTAGCGCATATGTCGGCTTGCCGTCGAGTTGGTAAGCTATGGTCGTCAGCAACCGGTTTTCTGATTTCACCGGCGCATCGCCCGTGTTCAAAAGCGCGAAGCACCCTGTGCCATAGGTTGACTTCAGCATGCCCGGCTCAAAACAAGCCTGCCCCACAGTCGCCGCCTGCTGGTCACCCGCCACGCCGAGGATCGGAATTTCGCGGCCAAACAAATCCGCGCGCGCCATCCCGAAATCGGCAGCACAATCGAGCACCTCCGGCAGCATGGCCCTAGGAATATCCAGAGCCTCGCAAATGCTCGTGCTCCAACGCCCTTTATGGATGTCGTAGAGCAGCGTCCGCGCCGCATTGGTCGCATCTGTAACGTGCCGCGCGCCGCCCGTCAGCTTCCAGATCAAAAAGCTATCCACTGTCCCAAACAGCAGCTCCCCCGCCTCAGCCCGCGCCCGCGCACCGTCTACATTCTCCAAAATCCAGCGCAGCTTGGTGCCCGAGAAATAGGGGTCCAGCAACAACCCCGTCTTGGCGGTGAACATCTCCTCGTGCCCCGCCTCCCGCATTTCTCGGCAAAAGTCAGAGGTGCGCCGGTCCTGCCAGACAATCGCGTTATGAACGGGCTTCCCGGTGGTCTTGTCCCAAACAACGGTCGTCTCGCGCTGGTTGGTGATCCCGATCGCCGCGATATCCGCACCCGTCAGCCCCGCGCGTTCCAATGCCGCGCGGCAGGTGCCCGCCGTGGTCGACCAAAGGTCGTCCGGGTCATGCTCGACCCAGCCCGATTTTGGGAAATGCTGGGTAAATTCTTCCTGCGCAGTGGCGACAATCTTCATATCGCTGTCGAAAATGATTGCCCGGCTGGACGTGGTCCCTTGGTCAATGGCCAAAATATGGGTCATGCGTTGCCTCCCTCAGCGCTCATCCAATCATCAAGAATCTTGATCTCATCCGCGCTCATCCGCAAGCCCAGCTTGGAGCGGCGCCAGACGACGTCCTCCGCCGCGCGCGCATATTCGCAATCCATCAGCCAGCGGACCTCCCGCTCATAGAGGTTCGCACCGAAATGCTGGCCCAAATCCTCGACGCTTCGCGCGTCACCCAGAACGGCGCGCGCCTCCAAGCCGTAAGCGCGGATCAACCGCTTGGCCAATCTCTCATCAAGGAAGGCGTAATCCCGTGCCAGAGCCGCAATCAAACCCTCGACCTGATCCACCTTGAAATTGCCGCCCGGCATCGCGACGCCCGCGGTCCAGGCCTTATTCTTCACCCCAAGCTCAGGGCAGATCTTATCCATCGCGTGCTCAGCAAGCTTGCGGTAAGTCGTAATCTTGCCGCCAAACACATTCAACATCGGCGCGCCGGCCTGGCTGTTGACCTTCAACACATAGTCCCGCGTTGCCGCCGTCGCCGACTTGGCCCCATCATCATAGAGCGGCCTCACGCCGGAATACTTCCAGACGATATCCTCCACCGTGATGTCTTGCTTGAAATACTGGTTGGCGAAGGCCAGCAGGTAATCCCGCTCCTCGTCCGAGCATTCAGGTTTTTCATCCGGCGCGCCATGCTCCGCATCCGTCGTCCCGATCAGGGTAAAATCCGTCTCATAAGGAATTGCAAAAATAATCCTGCCATCCTCACCTTGGAAGAAATAGCATTTCTCATGATCAAACAGCTTCTTGGTCACGATATGGCTGCCCTTGACCAGTCGCACGCCCTCAGTCGCATTGATCCGCACCGTATTGTGGATCAGATCGCCCACCCACGGCCCGCCGGCATTCACCAGCATCTTGGCACGCCGTTCAAAACGCTCGCCACCGCGCTCCAGCGTGATGACCCAATGCCCATCCACGACCTCCGCAGACACGACCTTGGTGCGCGTCATGATCTCAGCCCCGCGCGCTTCTGCGTCGCGCGCGTTCAGAACCACCAGCCGAGAATCCTCGATCCAGCAATCGGAATATTCAAACGCCTGCTCGAACCGGTCCTCCAGCGGCTCCCCCTCCTTCGCCCGCTTCAGAAACAACGTCTTGGTGCCGGACAAAATCTCCCGCCCGCCCAGGTTGTCATACATAAACAGCCCCAGCCGGATCATCCAGGACGGCCGCCGCCCCTTCATCCAGGGCATCACCGTGCTCAGAAGCTTGGACACGGGCGTCGAGCCCTCGAACCGCATGTCCTTGTGATAGGGCAGCACAAAGCGCATCGGCCAGCTGATATGGGGCATCGCCTTGAGCAAGGTTTCCCGCTCGATTAGCGCCTCGCGCACCAGTCGCACCTCGCCATATTCCAGATAGCGCAAACCCCCGTGAAACAGCTTGGTCGAGGCAGAGGAGGTGGCCCAGGCCAAATCCTTCATCTCAGCCAGGCTAACGCTCAGGCCCCGCCCCGCCGCGTCGCGCGCAATCCCGCACCCATTGATCCCGCCGCCAATGACAAAAAGGTCATGAATTTTCGTATCCGACATATCTCGACTCATCTTTTCAGCTTAAGTCCTACACACAGCTTTACTTTCGTTTCGTCAAGTTTTAGTTTCGCTTTGCTTTCGTATTGAGGATAAGATGGCAGCAAATTTTCGTCAAAGCGATATCTTGGAGATCGCGCAGACCCAAGGCCGCGTATCGGTTGACGATTTGTCCGAACGGCTTGGCATCTCAGTACAAACCATCCGCAAAGACCTTGCGCAGTTGGCCGAGGCTGGCAAGCTGGAGCGCGTCCATGGCGGCGCGATCCTGCCCTCCGGCGTCACCAATATCGACTACGCCGAGCGGCAAGAACTCAACCGCGCCGCCAAAGCCGCTATCGCCACAAGATGCGCGGCAGACATCCCGGACAATGCATCGGTGTTCCTCAACATAGGCACCAGCACCGAGGCCGTCGCACGGGAGCTTTTGAACCACCGCAACCTGATGGTCGTCACCAACAACATGAATATCGCGCAAATACTCGCAACGAACCCGACGCTTGAGGTCATCGTTGCTGGCGGCACGCTGCGCCGTTCAGATGGCGGCCTGACCGGCCCGCAAACGGTTCTAATGATCCAGACCTTCAAATTCGACTATGCCGTAATCGGTTGTTCGGCGCTCGATCAGGATGGCGATATCCTCGATTTCGACTTGGCGGAGGTCGGCGTCAGCCAAACCGTCATTGCCCAGTCACGCGAACGGTTCCTTGTGGCTGACATTACTAAATTCACCCGTACCGCACCGGTGCGCATCGCTTCGCTCAAAGACCTCACCCGCTTCTACACCGACGCGCCCCCCAGCCCGCAGATTCAAAGGAAATGCGACAGCTGGAAGACGCAAATCATACAATCCTGAACCAACTTCATTGCTTCAAAAACACCCCGGGGGAGGGCGAAGCCGGGGGCAGAGCCCCCTACCCAGACCGCAGCACGCGCCCCGTCACCAATGGCGTCAGATACATCGGGATCTGATAGCAGCCAACAAAGATCAAAAGCGGCGCCATAACGCTTTCGGGCAAAGCCACCAGAAAAAGCGCGATGTTTCGGTTCCCCGCCATGACTGTCAGGGCGGCAGCATAGTCGCGATCTTCGGCTTTGCGGGTGAAGACAAAGACGCATGCCTGTAGCCCAAAATTCACAACCATCACGAAGCACAGCCAGAGGAAGAACCGCGCAGGCTCATCAAGCAGCGCGGCATTCACGGCTGACATCAGTCCCACCACAATCACCGCCAGCAAAAGCGCCGATGCGCCATCGACATTGCGCAACTCTGACGGGCTCGGATCGCGCCACAGATAGCCACGGATCAAGAAGGCCAGCAGCGATGACAAGCCAATAACCACCAGCAAGCGCAAGGCGGCCAGGATCACCTCCGTTAGCCCACCCAAAGCCGGCATCAGCCACAAAACCGGGATCACTGTCACAGGCAAGATCGCCGTGCCGACCAGCAATAACCGCATCGAGGACTCCGGCTGAAACCCCATCATCGCCACCATGTTCGGCGCGCCCGAAATCGAAGACGCCATGGCGATGATCACGAAGGCCAGCGCAAAGGGGCTTCCCAGCCAGCCAAACGCCCAAAGCAGCGCAATGGCGACCAAGGGAAAAACGAGCTGCGCCAGCAGCAAAACACCGAAGGTCGACGCGACATTTCCCCGCAAAGACGCGCGCATCCGCGCGGGCCCAATCCGCAAGGCTGACAAAAACAAAAGCCCTGCCACCATATGCGGGATGTAAGGCACCAACAGCGCAGCGAAGCCCGGCAAAACCAGCCCCGCAACGATACCCGCGACCAGGACCCAAGGGGCCCGGTCCGCGAGCCAGCACAGCACTTCCGCGGCCCCCTATCTTGGACCTTGCCGCACGTTCTCCGGCAGCCAGGTCGCCAATTCAGGGAACCAGATCAACACAAAGCACATCAGCACCATGATCAGGAACATCGGGATCGCAGCCTTCGCGATATAGCCCATCTCATGGTTGGTCATGCCTTGCAGCACGAACAGGTTGAAACCGATGGGCGGCGTGATCTGTGCCATCTCGACGACGACCACCACAAAGATGCCGAACCAGATCATGTCGATCCCGGCCTCGCGCACCATCGGCTCGACCACGGCCATGGTCAGCACGATCGCTGAAATCCCGTCAAGGAAGCAGCCCAAGATGATGTAGAACACCAATAGCGCCATCAGCAGCTGGAAGCGCGACAGCTCCATCGCCGCGATAGAATCCGCCAGCTCGCGCGGCAGCCCGGTGAACCCCATGGCCATCTTCAGGAACGCGGCCCCAGCCAGGATCAGCGCAATCATCGCCGAAGTGCGCGTCGCCCCCATCAGGCTTTCAGTGAAGGTGGACCAGTTCAGCGATCCCTGTAACGCAGCCAAGACCAAAGCGCCGATCACACCGATGGCCGCCGCCTCTGTTGCCGTCGCGATGCCCATAAACATGGACCCGATCACGGCGACAATCAGCAACATGACCGGGATCAAAAAACGGGAGTTCTTGAGCTTGTCCGCAATGCTCATGCCCGTTTCCTGGATCGGAGACCAGTCTTTGGAAATGAACGAATACCCGGCAACATAGGCCATGAACATGCCCGCCAGAACCAACCCCGGTAGCACGCCTGCAAAGAATAGCTTGATGATGCTCTCGTTGATTGACACCCCGTAGACGATTAGCGCCAGCGAGGGCGGGATCATCAGCCCTAGCGTGGCGGCGCCCGCGAGGGTGCCGATGACCATATGCTCAGGGTATTTGCGCTTGCGCAGCTCCGGGATCGACATTTTGCCAACCGTCGTCAGCGTTGCAGCCGACGAACCGGACACAGCTGCAAAAACAGTACAGCCGATGATGTTTGTATGCACCAAGCCGCCCGGCAGCCGCGCCAGCCATGGGCTCAGCCCATTGAACATGTCTTGTGACAGCCGCGTTCGAAACAGAATTTCGCCCATCCAGATGAACATCGGCAGGGCGGTCAAGGTCCAGCTGGACGAGGCGCTCCAAATCTCCGTGGCCATGCGGTCGCCGGTGGAGCCGGAGGCCGCGAACAACTCCATGCCTACAAAGGCCACGCCCACCAGGGCAAGACCGACCCAGACCCCGCTACCCAGAAGCGCAAAGAGAACGAACAAAAAGAGAAGAATGACGTAAGCCTGATCCATGCGCCCTACTCCGCCTGCGTGTCGCTGATGTCGCGCACGATATTGTGTTTGCCGTTCACGAAGAGCGAGATCAGGTTGTCCGTCACCGCAATCGCCAGAATGACCGAACCCACGAGGATCGGAAACTGCGCCACCGCGATCGGGGTCGCGTCCTGGCCCTGGCTCACGTCATTGAACCGGATCGCGTAACCGCGCATGACCCAGATGTAATAGGCGATGTACCAGCACACGGCCGTCGCCACGCCAAAGCACCAGACCTCCAGCCAGTATTTCGTCCGCTCGCTCACGGCATTCAGCAGGATCGACACCCGGATATGGCTGCCTTTATTGAGCGCATTGGCGAAGGCCAGGAAGGACGCCGCCGCCATCGCGTAGCCCGCATAATCTGGTGCACCCGGAAAGACCTCGCCGGTCCACCGCGCAACCATCTGCACCACGATAAGGCCCAAAATGACGATCAGGCATAGAGCAGCCAGAACGCCTGCCGCTGTATATAGCCCATCGAGTGATTTTCTTAACATCCCCTGCCCCTCTCGGCCCCCTTGTCAGCAAAACGCCCCGGCCTGATCTGACCGGGGCGCTTAGTCGCCTAGTTCTTGAACGCATCCACGATGGCCGCGCCATCATCGCCAGCGGCCTCAAGCCATTCCGCGGTCATGGTCTCTCCCACCACTTTCAGCTCATTCACCAGACCTTCGCCTGCCGGACCAACTGTCATGCCGCCTTCACGCAGACCGTTCAGCGTGAATTGCGTATAGGCCTTGGAGGCTTCCAAACCGTCCGCCGCAGCGGTCTCCCCGCACGCCATAATCGCGGCTTGCGTGTCGGCATCCAACCCGCCCCAAGTGTCTGAATTTACCATCACGTGGTTGTAGGGCAGCCAGGCGTCCACCTCGTAGAAATGGGTCAGCGACTCCCAGACCTTGCGGTCGTAGCCGGTGGCCCCTGAGGAGACCATGGATTCAGCAACACCTGTCGCGAAGGCCTGAGATATCTCAGCCGCCTCGATGGTCACTGGCAGCATGCCCGTCAGCTCCGCCAGACGCGCGGTGGCGTTGTTGTAGGAGCGGAACTTGACGCCTTCCATATCGGCGACCGAGTTCACCTCCTTCTTGAAATACAGACCCTGTGGCGGCCACGGAACCGAATAGATCAGCGTCAGGTTCTGATCTGACAAGATCTCTTCCAGCTTCGGCTTGGCCGCGTCAAACAGCTTGGCGGAGGCGTCGAAAGAGGTCGCAAGGAACGGCACAGAGTCAAATCCGAACACAGCGTTCTCGTTCTGGTGGCCGGACAGCAGACGCTCGCCGATTGGGACCTGACCCGTCTGGATCGCACGCTTGATGTCAGCCCCTTTGAAAAGCGAGCCGCCCGGATGCACGGTGATGTCAATCGCGCCTTCTGTACCAGCGCGCACGCAGTCGGCAAACTTAACACCGTTTTCTGAATGGAAGTTCGACGCCGAATAGGCCATCGGCATGTCCCATTTCTGCGCATGACCGTCAGCAAAGGCCGGGGCGGCTGCCGTCGCGGTCAGAGCGGTCGCCATCATCAGGCTAGTGAGTTTTTTCATGTTGTAGTCTCCCAGTTGTGGTTAATGTGCCCCGTTCTCGGGGTCGTTCGAAGTGCTCGTCTCGTTCAATGGCTCCAGCGTGCGGGCGAATAGACGCTCACGTCAATATTCGGTTTACGTCCGGAGATCAGTTGCGCCAGCAAACGGCCGGTTTTGGGACCGCCCGTCAGCCCGATATGGTGGTGCCCGAACCCCATGAATGCGCCCTTCGCGCCAGGGGCTTCGCCGATGACAGGAATCGAGTCTGCTGGTGCCGGCCGGTGACCCATCCATTCTTCTTCCCGAGCGTAGGTTAAACCCGGCATGGCGGCCAGCGCGCTACGCTTGAGTAGTTCGAAAGGTGGACGCGACGGCGCCGCCTCCAGACCACCGAACTCCACGACACCGGCAAGTCGCAAACGCCCATCCATTGGCGTCGCCACAAATTTACCTGAAGCCACCATAACAGGCGCTTTTGGCATGAATGATGGGTTCCAAAGCTCGATGTGATAGCCGCGCTCGCTTTCCAGCGGCACATTCACGCCAAGCTTTTCCGCCAAAGGTCCAGACCAGACCCCTGTGGCCAGAACGCAGGCGTCAGAAGCGACCGTTTCGCCACCTGCACGTAAACCTGTGACCTCGCCGTTCTCGACAATGATGTCCTCGACGGCGGCTTTACGCAGCTGGCCACCTTCGCGCTCGAAATGCTAGGCGAGATCTTTCACATATTGCCCTGGATCCGTGATCCGTCCGTGGTTGCCCATGCGAATACCCATGCCCAACTCGGGTGCGAATATTGGATCATAGGCATCAAAATCTATACCTTCGAGCTCGTCCCATTCGAAGCCATGGCTCTTTCGAATGTCCCAGGCAAAGCGGTCGCCCTCGTAATGGGCGCGATCATTATAGATATAGACGTAATCACAAGGCGCGATCCAATGCTCAGCGCCGGTGCCCTCCGCCAAGGCCTGATGATCGGCGAGGCTGTCACCTACAATCCCCGCCACAGCCGCTGCGATGCGCTTCGTATCATCCGCATTTGCATGGGAAAGGTATTTCAATAACCAAGGCGCCAGCTTCGGCAAATACCCCCACTTAACAAAGAGCGGTTGGTTTGGATCCAGAGCCATGCGTGGCGCCTTCTTGATGAGCCCCGGCCCTGTTACTGGCACGCAGGAGCACGAAGCCAACACACCGCCATTGCCATACGAGGTCCCCGCCGCGGGCCCCTCCCGGTCAATCAAGACCACCTTATGGCCGTCACGTTGCAACCAAATCGCGGTCGAGACACCCACGATGCCCGCCCCGATGACAGCAACCGTCTTTGCCCCCTGCGTCGTCACAAGCGACCGTCCAATCTTGGCAGGTATCTGGCAAAAGGGTTCAAGCAGTCATCCATGGTTTCGATTCCGTTGGGTAAAGCATGGCCATAAAAAATAATACGTCAACATTTTATTGACATTTTGTCATCGTATTGCTCTGATACGCATATGAGTACTGACCAAAACGACCTTGTTGTCTCCTCTGCGCACCTAGCCGACGGCTCTTTCCCGGAAGTGTCCGAGTTCGAGTTTGGCCTCATCCTTGTCAGCCACGGGTTTGAGCGCTGGATGGTGCGCGCCATGGCGGCGGCTGGCATGCCAGATATGTCGCCCTTGGAGGTTTTGGTTCTGCATACGTTCCACCATCGGGAGCGCGCCAAAAAACTGGCCGACATCTGCATGGTGCTGAATATCGAGGACACGCACACGGTAAACTACGCCGTTAAAAAGCTGATCCGCGCGGGTCTGGCGAAAGACGGGCGGATCGGCAAAGAAAAAACGGTGGAAGCCACGGAGGAAGGCGCTGCACTTTGCGAAAAATACCGCCAAATTCGGGAACGGCTACTGCTGGATGCGCTTAATGAGCTCGGGATCGACCCGGGCCAGATGCGCAAGCTTTCGGCACTCATGCGGCTGATCTCCGGCCAATACGACCAGTCCGCTCGCGCGGCAACAACCTACTAAAAAACGCTATCAAACCCGGTACCTCTCAAGCTTCTCAAGGTCAGGCTTAATCCCGAGCCCCGGACCGTTCGGCACCGTCACAACGCCTCCCGCGCTTGGGAAGGGATCCTCCAGAATATCCTCCTTCAGGTAGTATTGCGCCTGATAAAACTCGCAGCCCAAGGTTATCTCCGGCGTCGCCGCGATCATATGGGCGCCTGCCAGATGGGCGAGCCCGGCCTCGAACATGTCCCCACCATAAGCGCTAAGCCCGTTGGCCGCGGCCATGCGCGCCACCTCCTGCCCCCGCCGCAAACCGCCTGACTTCATGATCTTGATCGAGAACCCGTCCGCGATGCCCTCTGCAATCGCCCGCGATGCATCCTCCGGCCCGAACACACTTTCATCCGCCAAAAGCGGCACCGGGCAGGCCGCGCGCAACTTAGCCATTATCGCAAACTGATGCGCCCGCACAGGTTGCTCAATAAAACTCGGGCCAAACCGGGCTAGGTCCAACACGCGCGGCATCGCCTCTTCAATTTCCAAGCCCTGATTGAAATCAACCCGCACATCCAAATCGGGGTAGTCTCGCGCCAAAGCCTCCATCCGCATCACGTCAAATGCGTGACCGGTGAACCCCGCCTTCAGCTTCACGATGCCAACCCCATCGCTTGTAATCCGTTCCAGCAGTGCCTGTTCCTGCGCCCAATCCGGGTTTGCGAGCGAAACAGACAAAGGAATAGTGTCGCGGCATTTCCCGCCCAACAGCGCCCAGACCGGCACCCCCTTGATCCGCCCCGCCAGATCCAAAAGCGCGGTCTCCAACGCCGCTTTCGCCTCGGTACAATGCGCCACCGCACGCGCAGCCTTGGCCATGATCCCCGATATGTCACCGACCCGCGCGCCTATCACAATGGGGCGCAAATACCGATCAAGCGCAGCCCAGCTGGCCTCGACCGAGCCGGTGAAGACGACCCAAGGGCTCGCTTCCCCAAAACCCGTTTCGCCGCCCTCCGCCGTTAGGCGCAGGACAATAACCTCGCAAGTTCCTTCGACCGCGCCAATCCCGTGGTCGCGCCGCGTCGTCACCGGAAGCTTCAAATGCCACAGGTCAAACCCCACGATGCGCTGGTCAAGGCTCACGCCACCCATTCGGAGACCGGGGCCGCCGCCTCATGCAAGGGTTCGGAGATCACGTCGATCAGCGTTGGCCCGTCATGCGCTAGTGCCTGTTTCAACACGCCGCGCAAGTCGGCCGGATCGGTCACTGTCCAGGATTTGACCCCAAAAGCCTCCGCCACTTTCGCGTGGTCGGTGCGGTCGAAATCTACGTTATAATAGCGCTGCTCAAAGCCGCTCTCCTGCCCCGCCTTTATCCAGCCAAATGTCGCGTTGGAGAACACGATGGAGGTGATCGGCATCTTATGCCGCACGATCGTTTCAAACTCCCCACAACAAAACCCGAAGGAGCCATCGCCCATCACCGCCACCGTCTTCACATCCGGCCGCCCCATATGGGCGCCCATCGAGGCCGCCAGCGCGAAGCCAAGCGCACCATGCGCGCGGTTTGTAATGAAGTTGCGCCCAGCTTGCCGCCAGCGGTAATGCGCGCTGAAATAAGGGCAAGGCGTGCCGGGATCGGCCACGACAATCGCGTCGTCATCCAGCTCCGCCATAAGCGCCGCAACGACGGCTTCTGGCCTGATCGGGGTCTCGGTCGAGGCGGCAAGCGCGTTGAACGCCGCCAGCTTTGCCGCCCAGGCAACTTCGCAAAAGGCTGCGCCATTCTTGCCCAAAACGTCGCGCCCCTCCAACTCAGCCACCAGCGCCTCCAGCGCCAATTTCGCATCGGCGCAAATGGCCACCTCGGTCGGGTAGTTTGCCCCAATCACCATCGGGTCGCTGTCGATATGCAGAATGACTTTGCCTTTGGCCGGCGAACGCCAGCGCTCGGTGGTGACCGAGCCAGCCCGGCAGCCCACAAACAGGACCACTTCAGCGCCGTCCACCACAGCGCGCGTTGCCGGGTTGCCGCCATTTGATCCCACAACGCCAAGTGCATGGGGGCCGGTTTCCGCGATCACGCCTTGCCCTGAAACAGTGGTTGCGACGGGGCAATCCAATATCTCCGCGAGCCGTTTCAATGGCGCAAAAGCACCTGCGATCACCGGGCCGCCACCGCAAATCACAACCACTGACTGGGCCTTGGCCAAAATCTCAGCAGCACGCGTGATCTCGCTGTGCTCAGGGCCCGTCCGCTCCGCCGGGAAGGTCTGGTGACGCGGATCGGCCCAAACTTCGCCCGCGTCGACAAAAGCTTTTTGCGTGTCAAAAGGCAGCGCCAGATGCGTGGCTCCGGGCCGCCCGGTGGTCATCGCCCGAAACGCAGCCCGCATCATCGCAGGCAGCCGCGTCGCGTCATCAAGGCTGGTGTTCCATTTTGTCAAAGGCCGAAACAGAGCGGTCTGGTCCAGCTCCGTCAGCGGGTATTTCCCACGCGAGGTCGTGGCCACATCCGTCGTGATCGCCAGTATGGGGACCGAGCTTTCATTGGCCTCAACGACGCCCGGAAGAATATAAGTCGCCCCGCCGCCCGAAGGCCCCTCGCAAACGCCAGGCCGCCCGGTTACCCGCGCATAGCCATCCGCCATATAGGCCGCATGCCGCTCGTCGCGCGTCAGGATATGTGTGATGCCATGATCAAGCCGGGCCAGTGCGTCATAGAACGGCAGAGTGGTATCGCCACATAGGCCGAACATATGGCGCACACCATGCGCTTCCAGCATGCGCACCGCAGCTTCGGCGCCTGTCATTTCATTTTGCATTGCACCCCCTTCGCAACCCACCGATGTTGCGTCCGGGTTCTGAGTCGTGTCAATTCTCTTGTGAAAGCGAGGGGTTATGAAAGGCCAACCATGATAATCAAGGGCGGCAAATCGATCTATGGCGCATCCGTCGGCATCTTGATGCTTGATGCCCGCTTCCCCCGCATTCCGGGCGACATGGGCAATGCGCTGACCTGGCCCTTTCCGGTGCATTACAAAATCGTGCGCGACGCCTCCCCGGACCGCGTGGTGCGGCGCGGGGCCGAGGGGCTGCTCGACAATTTCATCGCAGCCGGGCGGGAGCTGGTGCGAGACGGGGTCGATGGCATCACCACCAACTGCGGGTTCCTGTCGCTCTATCAGCAGGAGCTGTCAGAGGCGCTCTCGGTTCCCGTTGCAACCTCGTCGCTCATGCAGGTTGCCATGGTGAATAGGATACTACCCGCAGAGAAGCGCGCGGGTATTTTGACAATCTCGGCCAGCACCTTGACTGAGGTACATCTGAAAAAAGCGGGCGTGCCTAAGGGGACACCTATTCACTCAACCGAAGGCGGCCAGGAATTCACTCGCGCAATTCTTGGCAATGAGCCCGAGCTCGATATCGCGCTGGCGCGCGCGGACAATGTCGCCGCCGCGAAAGACCTTGTGGCACGACACAAAAATCTCGGCGCGATTGTGCTGGAATGCACCAATATGATCCCCTATGCCGCTGACATACGCGCGGCCACCGGGCTGCCGGTCTTCACAATCGAAAGCTTCACCAGCTGGTTCCAATCCGGGCTGACCCCAAGGAGATACCCTGCCCCATGACGCTCTCCGCATTACGCCAGGCGCTCTGTGATTTTGAGCTTGAGACAGCGCGCGCCGCCGTGCTCGACGCATTTGCCCCGGATGCCTTGATCCAACTCGCCCATCCGTTTGAAACACTGACTGGCCCCGAAGCTCTCTTCGATCATGTTCTGACCGCATTGAATAAGGCTTGGCCCGATCTTGAGCGGCGCGAAACCATTGTCATGGAAGGCGACAGCGGGTCCGGTCATTGGGTCGGCTGTTGCGGCTATTATACGGGTGCGTTCCTCAAGCCGTGGATCGGTATTCCGCCCACAGGCCACCAAGTTGCCATGCGGTTTCATGAGTTTTTTCGAATTGAAGCTGGCAAGATCGTCGAGATGCAAGCGCTGTGGGACCTGCCGGAAGTAATGATGCAGGCGGGCGTCTGGCCGATGAGCCCGTCGCTCGGACGCGAATGGCATGTGCCCGGCCCCGCAACACAAGACGGACTGCAAATCAGCGGTGATGGCAGCGCCGCGATGCAAGTTGTGATCGACATGCTGACAGGCCTTGCACGCTTTGCCGAAGGTGGCGCCGAAGCCATGGACCTGCCGCGCTACTGGCACCCCAAATGCAGCTGGTACGGACCTTCAGGCATAGGCACGGCGCGCGGCATTTCGGGGTTCCGAAACTGGCACCAAATCCCGTTTCTTAGAGCCATGCCAAACCGCACGGCGGACGTGGCGACGGGGCATCTTTTCGCGCAAGGCGACTATGTTGGCTTCACCGCCTGGCCGGGTATGCGCGCCAGGATCAGCGGCGATGGTTGGCTTGGCATCGCGCCGGGCGGGCAAGAGATCACAATGCGCTCGCTCGATTTCTGGCGCGTGGAAAACGGGCTCATTCGTGAGAACTGGGTCTTGGTGGATCTGCTGCATGTCTATGCACAGATCGGCGTGGATGTGCTGGCCCGGATGCGGGAACTTACGAAACCAAGGACTGGGGCTTTGGAGGACTGAGGGATTGCGCTCGCAAACGCGATCGCCAAAGCGGGGGCTCTGCCCCCGTCCTTCGGACTCCCCCGGGATATTTTTAAAGCAATGAAGACCAAAAGATCTTCAAATTGCTCAGCACTCCGGAATGTTGACGGCGAGGCCACCTTGGCTCGTCTCTTTGTATTTGGTGCTCATGTCGATACCGGTTTGGCGCATCGCCTCGATACAATTGTCGAGAGGCATGAAATGTGTGCCATCGGCCCGCAGAGACAGCGAGGCGGCTGAGACGGCTTTGATCGCGCCCAAACCGTTCCGCTCGATACACGGCACTTGCACCAGACCGGCGACAGGATCACAGGTCATGCCAAGGTGGTGCTCAAGCGCGATTTCAGCAGCGTTTTCGATCTGCTCGTTGGTGCCGCCCAAAGCAGCGCAAAGCCCGGCGGCGGCCATTGAAGAGGCCGAGCCGACCTCGCCTTGGCATCCCACCTCGGCCCCCGAAATGGACGCGTTATGCTTGATCAGCCCGCCAATCGCGGCCGCTGTCAGCAGGAAATCCCGCATGCCAGCCTCAGAGGCACCGATGCAATGGTCGCGATAATAGCGCAGCACCGCAGGCAGCACGCCCGCAGCGCCGTTGGTGGGGGAGGTGACGACTTTGCCACCCGCCGCGTTTTCCTCGTTCACGGCCATCGCGTAGACGCTCATCCAGTCATTGATCGTATGGGGCTGGCCACGGTTGAGGCCTTCCTCCGCCTTCAGCTGGTCATGGATATGCTTGGCACGGCGCTTCACACGCAACCCGCCCGGCAGTTCCCCTTCCATCCGCAGCCCACGATCAATACAGTCGAACATCGCGCGGCGCAGGGTCTCCAGGTCGCGCTCCAGCGCCTCCCGGCTCATCTGCGACAACTCATTGGCCTCCTTCATCTGCGCGATGGTTTTGCCCGACGCGCGGCCCATCTCCAGCATCTCCTGGGCGCTGCCGAAAGGGTAAGGGAAGCCGGCTTCCTCTTTTTGCGCATGCAGGTCGGTATGAACGCCCGACAGCTCGGCCTCGGTCACCACAAAACCGCCGCCGATGGAGTAATAGGTCTCCTGCAAAAACAGGTTTCCAGCGGCATCAAACGCCTTGAAGATCATGCCATTGGCATGGCCATCGAGCGTCAGGTCATAGTCAAAGATCAGGTCGGTTGACGGGTCAAAGGCCAACTCTCCCAAGCCCGCGACCTCCACCGACTTGCGCGCTTTCAAATCCTCGATCAGTCTGTCTACAGCGTCCGGGTCCAGCGTCGCGGGCTCAAACCCCAAAAACCCCAGCATCACCGCTTGGTCAGAGGCGTGGCCCTTGCCAGTAAAGGCCAGAGATCCGTGCAAGGAGGCAGCCAACGCCGCCACGTCGCCCGCCCCCGGCTCCCGCTCGCCTGTGCGCAACTGATCCAAAAACCGCGCCGCGGCCGTCATGGGCCCCATCGTGTGGGAGGATGACGGGCCGACGCCCACCTTGAAGATATCGAAGATGCTCAGAAACATGTGCGTTTCCTATAGGCGCCGCGAAAAACCGCCGCCCGATTTTGCGACGGGCGGCGGCGTTTTTGCGACTGAGCTTGCGATTTCAGGCGAAGGTCAGACCTTCCCTTTCCAGGGCACCAGCCAGTTCTCAAGAGCGCGTACGCCCACATCGATCAGGAAGCCAATGATCCCGATCAAGATGATGCCGACGATCACGATATCCGTCAGCTGGAACTTCGAGGCGACCACGATCATCTTGCCCAAGCCCACTTCGGCAGCCACCAGCTCGGCGGCCACAACGGTGCCCCAGCACACGCCCATGGCGACGCGCGCCCCGGTGAAGATCTCCGGCAGGGAGTTGGGCACGATGACCCGGCTGAGGATTTGCCACTTGGATGCCCCAAGCGA
>JAPORH010000130.1 GCA_026710325.1 Litoreibacter sp.
CCCTGTCCCAAGTAGGAGCGGGCAAGAAGGTTGTCGGCATCCGCCTCGAGCGCTGCGGTGTAGTAGGTCATGGCAGCATCCATGTTTCCGGTTTTGCGTGCGATGAACCCGCGATAGGTGAGCACGCGGCTGTCCGTCTGTTCCATCACGTCCAACACACCAAGCGCGCGCTGGTATTGACCGGCATAGGCTAGCTCACGCACGGCCTCATAGCGCTGATCATCGCCGAGCAAGGAGGACGACTTGTCTACGCAGACGGAAGTTTTTTCGTCATAGACCTGTCCGGCTTTACACTCGGTCGATGTTTTTGTGGTCTTCGGGGGAGTGGGGCTGTCGGACCCGGCTGCAAGGGCAAAAGCAGGGGTCAGGCATGCCACAAGAGCGAGAGTTGTGAGACGCATTTTCGTTCCTCGATTAGAAATAGCTGCATCAAAACCTAAAGCAAAATAGACAACGGGCCATGCAACTTATTGTGCACGGCCCGTCGTGAATAAAACTCTGATCTGAGGTGTTTTACCCGGTTGGGTTGGCCACACAGATGCCTTTGTCAGCGTCCCAGCTGCTGCCAGCTTGGCAGGATGCAGCTTGCTGATGCTTCTCGTAGTTGCAGCCCATGGCGAGTGCCACCGAAGGGGCGAGGGTCAGGGCCAGGGTCGCGGCGAGGATCTTGGTCTTCATTCTAACTCTCCTTTTTCAATAGGTGAAAAGCTAGCACGCGATTCCGCATTGGCAAAATCACGAATTGCCGCAGGGCAAAATTCTAGTCACCAAAGACCCGAGCGAAGATCGTATCGACATGTTTGGTGTGGTAGCCCATGTCGAATTTTTCGTTGATCTCTTCGACGCTTAGGGCTTTGCAGACCTCTTCATCGGCCAGAAGCTCTTCGCGGAAATCGGTGCGGTGTTCCCAGACCTTCAGCGCGTTGCGTTGCACCATGGAGTAGGCGTCTTCGCGGCTGACACCGGCTTGGGTAAGGGCAAGGAGCACACGTTGGCTCATCACCAGACCTGGGAATTTGTTCATATTGTCGAGCATGTTGTCGGGGAAGATCAGCATCTTGTCGACGACGGAGGTTAAGCGCGCCAGCGCGAAATCGAGCGTGATCGTAGTGTCGGGCCCGATATTGCGCTCGACCGAGGAGTGGGAGATGTCGCGCTCATGCCAAAGCGCCACGTTTTCCATGGCGGGGACCACGGCCATGCGTACGAGGCGCGCGAGGCCGGTTAGATTTTCGGTCAATACCGGGTTTTTCTTGTGCGGCATGGCCGACGAGCCTTTTTGGCCCATAGAGAAGAACTCTGCGCCTTCCAGCACCTCGGTCCGCTGCATGTGGCGGATTTCGGTCGCGATGTTTTCAATGGAAGAGCCGACGACGCCGAGGGCTGCGAAGAAGGCTGCATGGCGGTCACGGGGGATGACCTGGGTAGAAATCGGCTCCGGCTCAAGGCCCAGCTGCGCGCAGACATGTTCCTCCACGCGCGGGTCGATATTAGCGAAGGTGCCGACGGCGCCTGAAATAGCGCCTGTTGCAATCTCAGCCCGGGCAGTGCGCAGGCGCGTCAGGTTGCGGTCCATTTCCGCATAGAAGCGTGCGAAGGTCAGGCCCATGGTGGTGGGTTCGGCATGGATGCCGTGGGAACGGCCGACACGCAGCGTGTCTTTATGCTCCAGCGCGCGTTTTTTCAGGGCTGCGAGTAGGCCTTCGACATCGGCGATCAGGATATCGGCGGCGCGGACCAGCTGGACGTTGAAGCAGGTGTCGAGCACGTCGGACGATGTCATACCTTGATGAACAAAACGCGCTTCTTCTGAGCCGACATGCTCGGCCAGGTGCGTCAGGAATGCGATGACGTCATGTTTGGTGACAGCTTCGATCTCGTCGATGCGGGCCACGTCGAACTCGACATCCTTGGCTTTCCAGACGGCTTCCGCATTCTCGCGCGGGATCACGCCCAGATCGGCCATGGCGTCGCAGGCATGCGCTTCGATCTCATACCAGATGCGGAATTTGGTCTCAGGCGACCAGATGGCAACCATGTCGGGGCGGGAATAGCGAGGGATCATGTCAGGCAGCGCTTTCGTGATTTGTGTCGGCGTCGGGTGCGTCTTAAACCTCAAGCACAAGGGTCACAAGGGAGGGCAGGGGATGCTCAGGGCATTGTTGGTTGGACTGGCTCTGACCGGGCCTGCAGCGGCAGAGGAATGGGTCGCGCTGGATGGCGCGCAACTGGAAGCGGCACTCAATGACACGACGCTTCAATACGAGGGCGCGCGACAGGTTTTTTACAAATCAGGCCGGACACTGTATGATGCTGGGCGTCCGTCTTGGGGAAATTGGGCGGCGCGCGGCGACAAATATTGTAGTGAGTGGCCGCCTGCAGCCGGATGGGACTGTTACCGCGTTGAACGCCATTCCAGTGACACAATGATAAGATTTATCTCTGAGACTGGGCATGTAACGGACGGGAAAATTGTGGAGTAGCTGCCTATGGCGCAGTTTCCCAGACTGGAAGATTTTGTGGGCGCATGGCATCTGTCGCGCGTCATCCAGGACCATTTGACGGATACAAAAGGCACGCTGACCGGCGAAGCACGATTTGCCGAAAGGGAACCAGGTGTGCTCGATTATATCGAAAGCAAGTCGCTCAGCCTTGGCGCCCAACCACCGCTTGAGGCCACGCGACGCTACATTTGGGAGCAAGACGAAGGGCGCATTTTCGTCCGGTTCGAAGATGGCCGCGATTTTCACGAGATCCGCGGTGACCGCCTGCTGCCCGATGCGGAACATTTTTGTGATCCGGACCTTTACCATGTAAGTTATGATTTCACGCGCTGGTCGGCGAAACGCCCCAAATGGCGCGCAATGTGGCGCGTGAAAGGCCCGCGCAAGGACTACCGGATGATTTCGGATTACACCCGGTCAGCCTGATGCTCTTCGCGGGCTTTCAGATCAGCGAGTGACTTGCCTTGTTCTTCGACGAACAGCTCGGCCAGCACTTTGAGGGAGCGGATGCGGTCGACACGGAACATGCGAAAATCCTGACGCAGCTCGCACCAGCAGGATGCGGTCCAGACGCGGCCCCAGTATTCCATCTGCAAAGGCCTTACGACCCGCTCTGATCGAGTGCCAGCGTCATCTGAATAGGTGATCTCCAGCTTTTGGCGTGATCGGATGGCTTTGCGAATTTGCGGCATGAAGCGAAAACCGGCGGCGGCGTCTTGGAACGGGTAGACGGCGAAGCCCCAGCCGGATGGCGGGGTGGAGCGATCTTCGGGGAGGACCGCATCGATCTTGGCCGACAGCGTCTTGGCCGCGCTGCGCAGCTCATCATCGGCCGCTTCGCCGACGACGGCCATGCCCAGATGCAAGGCTTCCAGTTCTGTCAGGGTCAGATTGAGAGGGGGCAGGGTGATCGGGGCGGTCATCATATAGCCCAAGCCCCGCTCCCCCGCGACAGGCACGCCGGACAAGACCAGCGTGTCCATATCGCGGTAGATGGTGCGCACCGAGACCTCTAACCGTTCCGCAAGATCTTCCGCCCGGTGCAAACGCCCGTCGCGCAGGATCAGGATCAGATCAAAGAGGCGGTCGGTGCGCCGCATCTCAGGCGGGCTGCCAGAGGATATGTTGATGGGTCATCCGCATTGTCGCCTTGTCGATGGCGTCCACCATGGCGGGCGCAAAGTCTTGTGCCATAAACCCCTCTGAGGCAGCACGTGCGCTATCCAAATTTTCCCATATGACATAGTCGGTCCATTCTCCGTCATCGCCCTTCGACAGGTTGCGCGACAGAAAACCCGGCATACCGCCGGCATAGGCGTGGCTTGGTTCAGTGAGTGCGAGGTAATCCGCATCGCTGACGCCGGGCTTTAGTTTAAAGCGGACGATTTCAGCGATTTTCATGTCGGTGGACGGGCTCATAGCGAAGTTCCTTTTGATTCTGTTTCGGTATGAGCTTTGTAGCTCCGCACTCCTGACATAAACCTGTCAGGAAGGTTGCTGCAATCGCGAAATTTCTCTGACAGCTCCAAAAAACCCCGCAGGAGCCCCTGATTTGTCCAAGATTGGCGCTTTCCGCGCGGGCCCTGAGGCCCTAAATAGAGTGTCAGACAATCAAACGGGCGCGAGGCCGCGCCACGGATGGGAGAAAACACATGTTCAACAATATCACTCCAGTCGGTCTGATCCTGATCGCAGTCGTCGTGCTGGTTTTGTTTGGCCGCGGCAAGGTCTCCTCGCTCATGGGCGAAGTGGGCAAGGGCATCACCGCCTTCAAGAAGGGCGTGGATGACGGCAAGAAAGAGGTCGACAACGCCATGGACGCGAAAGACGTCACGCCCGAGGAAGAAAAAGACAAAGCCTGATCTGTCTTTTGAACCGGGAGCGCTGATATGGGCGGGATAGGTGGCATGGAGTTGCTGATCATTGGGCTGGTCGCGTTGATCGTGGTCGGGCCCAAGGACCTGCCGGGCATGTTCCGCACCATGGGGCAATTCACCGGCAAGGCGCGACGCATGGCGCGGGAGTTTTCCAACGCCATGGAAGCCGCCGCTGATGACGCGGGCGTGTCGGACGTGACCAAGACACTGAAAGCTGCGACGAACCCGAAGAAGATGGGATTGGATGCGGTCAAGAAGGCGATCGACCCATCGGATTACCCAGAGGGCTCCGAGACCCAGAAGCTCGCACAGGAACGTGCCGACGCTGCCAAGAAAATCCACGAAGCCACGGCGAAGAAAGAAGCGGAGAAACGCGCCGCAGCTGCTGCTGCGGAGGCGGGCGACGCCGAGCCATCGCCAAAGCCTGCGGCGACGAAAGCTGCTGATGCAACGGCCGCTGAGCCAGAGCTGCCTCCCGAAGACCCATCCCCTAAGAAAGCCGCGTCATGAGCGACAGCAACGCGACCCCGGACGATCTGGAAGACAGCTCCGCCCCGCTGATTGAGCATCTGGCGGAACTGCGCACGCGGCTTATCCGTTCCGTGCTGGCTTTCCTGGTGGCTATGTCAGTGTGCTTTGCCTTTGGCGGCATGATCCTCGACTTCCTGTTGACGCCGATTGAGAACACGATGCGCAACCTCGGGAACCCGAACCCGGTGATGCAATACACGGCGCCGCAGGAATATTTCTTCACCCTGATCCGCATCTCCATGGTGGGGGGGCTGTGCTTGGCTTTCCCCGTGATCGCGTTCCAGATGTGGCGCTTTGTGGCGCCAGGCCTCTACAAGCAGGAAAAGAGTGCATTTCTGCCCTTCTTGATTGCTTCGCCCGTGATGTTTCTATTGGGCGCTTCTTTTGCGCATTACGTGGTTGTCCCGCTGGCGATGCAATTCTTCTTGGGCTTTGCAGACCTGCCATCCTATTTCGCGACGCTGATTGCGTCAGAAGAAGTGATCGAAGGCGCGCAGGACACCGGCATCGACATTGTCTTCAACGGCAAGGTCAACGAGAGCCTTGATATTACGTTGAAAATGATCGTGGCCTTCGGCCTCTGCTTCCAGCTGCCGGTTTTGTTGACGTTGATGGGCAAAGCGGGGCTTGCCTCCTCTGAGGGGCTCAAGAACGTCCGTAAATATGCGATTGTCGGCATCCTGACCGTCGCAGCGCTCGTGACGCCGCCCGATGTGACCACGCAGCTTTTGCTCTTCACCGTGGTCTATGGCCTTTACGAGGTCTCGATCTTCTTGGTCAAACGCGTGGAAAAGCAGCGCGAAGCGAAGCTTAAGGAAGACGGGCTTTGGGATGAAGAAGAGGATGACGAAGAGCATCACGCCGAGGATCGCGGTCCTTGAACGAAGATGCCTTGCAGCGCATTGCCGAGGCGTTGGAGCGCGTCTCCCCGCCGCCTGGCACTAGGCCCGATTTCTCGGAGGCGTCTGCCTTTTTGTGGCATATCAGCCCCGACCGGTTGCAACCTGTCGCAAACGTCAAACGCGTGGCCTTGGAGCTGCTGATCGGGGTGGACCGCGCGCGCGATACCTTACTCGCCAATACCCAACAGTTTGCCAAAGGCTTTGCGGCCAATAATGCGCTTCTCTGGGGGGCGCGGGGAATGGGAAAGTCCTCGCTTGTCAAAGCCGTACATGGCGCTGTGAGCGCGGAGTACCCGCTGAAGCTTATCGAGCTGCAACGCGAAGATTTGCCCTCCGTCGGGCGGCTTTTGGGGGTCTTGCGGGACGCACCCGAGGAACGCTTCGTGCTTTTTTGTGACGATCTGAGCTTTAGCCATGATGACGAACACTACAAATCGCTCAAGGCGGTGCTCGATGGCGGGATTGAGGGGCGGCCGGAGAATGTGATCCTTTATGCGACCTCCAACCGTCGCCACCTGATGCCGCGTGACATGATCGAAAATGAACGTGGCTCGGCGATTAACCCGTCAGAGGCGGTGGAGGAGAAAGTGTCTCTCTCAGACAGGTTCGGCCTGTGGCTAGGCTTCCACCCCTGCGATCAAGACGAATTTCTGCAGATGATCCAAGGCTATTGTGACGCGCATGGTGTGACAATCGATGCGGAGACCTTACGCGCCGAGGCGGTCGAATGGCAGCAAACCCGCGGATCAAGATCGGGCAGGGTGGCTTGGCAATACTTCACCGATTTGGCTGGACGGCGCGGCGTGGCTCTTTGACGCGAATACAGCCTGAAAAAATAAGAAAAACCCGTGATGAGGGGTGAGGGACATCACGGGCTTTCTTAAACGATCGCTTGGAAATGACGTTCGAAATACTCACTAACCAATACAGCTATTGATACCTTTTACGCGTCTCAACTGGCCATATTCTAAGAGGCGGTTGCGGAAGAAATTGGGAAGTGTTGTGTTAAATTTACACGGAAATTGTCACAGGTATTAACCAAAGGTTAACGCGAAGGTTAACCAGTGGTTAATGCCTCGATCCAGGCCAATTACTGGAAATATTTCTGCGGATTAACGCTGTCGAACCCTTCGCGAATCTCGAAATGCAAAAAGGCCGGTGAGCCGCTGCCAACCTGCGCGATTCTTTGACCGCGCCGCACCTTATCGCCCTTCTTGACGGTGATGTTCGAGATGTTGGCGTAGACGGTCAGAACATTGTTGGGATGCCGCATCACAAGAATGGGCACCTGCTCGGTATCGCGCGTGATGGCTGCAACCGTTCCGTCTGCGGCGGCGGCCACGGGCGTTCCTGCGGCAGCCGCTATGTCGATCCCCTCATTCTTGCCCTTCTTATAGGGGCGAATGATCTCGCCGGAGACCGGGCGAGCGAATTGGGGTGCTGTCGCAACTTCTGGTTTCTTCTGCTCAGGCGCTTTGGCCGCAGGTACGGGGGCTGGCAGCGGGGTAGAGGCCGAAGGCGGCGTCGGGGTCGCCGTTCCCTGTCCGGGGGCAGCCGCAGGCGCTGCGGCCACAGGCGTCACCTGGGCCTCCTCGTCGACCACCGGGATGAGCAGGAATTGATAAACCCGCACTTCAAGATCAGGTCCCAGCCCGTTCCATTCGGCCAGCGAGCGCACCGAGACCTTGTAAAGCCGCGCAATCGAGAAGGCTGTTTCGCCTCGCGCGACGCGGTGACGAAGTGGCTCTGGCCCGTCTATCCGTTTGGAAGGTTGAGCTTGGGCGATGCCGCCTTGCGCAGCAGGTGCGCGGTCAATCGCGCTGGTGGCGATATCTGCGATGTTTCCGCTCGATGTCCCTGGCGCGGCTGGGGCGGGCAGGGAGGCTGGCAGTAGCAGCGTCTCGCCACCGATGAAGCTGTCTGCCGGGTTAAGTCCGTTCAACCCGGCGATTTCTTGTACGTTGCCACCGACCCGTGCGGCGATGGAGGCAGTCGTGTCGCCACGGCGCGCCACAGCAACCTGATAGTTGGGGTAGGAGATCACCCCACGCGTGTCCGGCGCGGGCCTTGCCAAAGTGGCTTGCCGCGCCGCATCTGACGTATCGAGCCCGCCTGCGGCGCCGCGCAGATCGAAATCGAGATTTGAGATGGAATTGTTGATCGTGTCGCAGGCGGTTAGCCCAAACCCAACTGCTATCAGTGGCAAAATCTTGCCAAATCGCGTGTTCCGCATTGCTCTACCCTCTTACCTGACCCGTATCCTCGGACCTTACGGTGTTTTAGTCTTGCCCCAGCCCCTCTAGCAAGGGGACAAATCGTACCGGCATTAGTTCTTCGTAATCAAAGCTTTGCTCCAGCCGCGTCACCTTTATGAGGTGTTGCACGGTGTCGGATTGGCCAACCGGTACTACCATGATACCGCCCTCGCGCAATTGCGCCAAGAGCGGCCCTGGCGGGTCTTCGGCGGCGGCCGTCACAATGATGCGGTCAAACGGCGCTTGTTCGGGCAGACCGAAGCTCCCATCAGCGGTCAGCACGGTGACATTGGTGATGTCCATGGCTTCGAACATCTTTTTGACAGGGCGGGTGAGGGCTGCGTGTCGGTCGACAGTGTAGACGCGGCGGGCCAGATGGCTCAGCACGGCCGCCTGGTAGCCGGAGCCGGTGCCGACCTCGAGTACCTTGTCGCGTGGCGTGACGTCCAGCGCTTGTGTCATCATGCCAACGACCGAAGGTTGGCTGATCGTCTGCCCGCAAGAGATGGGAAGCGGCATATCCTCATAGGCGCGCTCGGAAAAATGGCCTGTCACGAAAGCGCCGCGGTCAACCTTTTCCATCGCCGTCAACACGCGCTTATCCATCACGCCTTTTGAGCGCAGCGCGTAGAGGAACTGCATCTTGCGTTCCGCCTCGGATATCGCGTCGTCGGTCATCCGAGCTTGGCTTGAAGTGCCGAGAGTTGGTCATGCGCGGTCAAATCGCAGCGCATCGGCGTGACGGAGATATAGCCATCGAGATTAACGGTCGCATCGGTGTTTTTGCCCGAACCCACATTTTGCGGGTTCCCTTGTATCCAAAGGTATTTGCGCCCGTTTGGCGGCAGGTGGGATGTCACCCCAAACCCGCCAGATGGCCGCCGCCCTTGCGCGACGACGCGTGTGCCTTTGACGTCTGACGCGGGGACGGGCGGGAAATTGACATTGAAGAATGTGTTATACCCGTGGGTGTGGCCGCCGCCGCCCCAGGCCCCGTGGGCGAGCAAATCTTGCACGAGCTTGGCCCCATGTTCTGCCGCCGCCTCAAACGGGTTTTCGAGCTTTGCATTGGCCGGGCCGAAATATTGCGACATGGCGATGGATTTGACGCCTTGCAAGGCGGCCTCCATGCAAGCCCCGATCGTGCCAGAATAGACGGTGTTCTCGGCCGAATTGTTTCCCTTGTTCACCCCTGACAGGATCAGGTCGGGTGGTGCGTCGGCCATCACATCATGGAGGCCTGCAAGAACGCAATCGGCGGGTGCGCCCTCAGCCGCGAAGCGGCGCTTTCCCATTTGTGCGATCATGGTGGGGTGGGCGTAATTGATGCAGTGGGCGACGCCGGATTTCTCGAAGGCAGGGGCCACGGTCCAAACCTCGCCATCTGGGCCGGCGACGGCTTGAGCTATCGCACTCAACACTTCTAAGCCCGGCGCATTGATGCCGTCATCATTGGTGATCAATATCCGCATTGCGCCAACCCTTCCAAAGCAGCTGCTTCAGACCTAGAGCAGGTGCAAGGTGTGGTAAAGTCAGCGTCGCAGTGGGAGCACAGCAAATACAAAAATAAGCGTGGCTGCAACACCCGCAAAGGCTGCCAGGAGCGCGGCGTCGTTCAAATTCGCGACCGCAATTGCGGCGAACCCCCAGGCGGCAGCGAGGCCGTAGGTCCAGATGCCGTATGCGTGCCGCTGTATGAAGAACGCGAAGGCCAATGCCAGGGACAGCGCGATGACGGCCCAACTCGTTTCCGCAAAGAGCACACCATACCCGGCACCAAGAAGCCCAACAGAAACAAAAGAGGCGGCACTGAGCCACCCTGCGTAAAGGCCCAATGGAAGCGATAAGGCCCAGGCTGGCCCGGCCGCTTGGGCGCGCAGCATTGCGAGTAACGCGCCTGCCAGCATCACCCAAATCATCACCGTCGCCCAAACGGGTGAGATGAGTGCAACTGGCAACCAGAAGCTGCCGACAGCAAGGCTCACAAAAAGTGGCCACCGCGCAGCGTCCCATGCCGGGTCAGCGCGATGCCGCCAGACCCCGATCACAGCCGACAAGAGCAACCACAGGTAAATGATGCCCCAAATGGCAAAAGCATAGCCTGCCGGTTGTACCGGTGGGTTGCGCTGCGGGATCGGGTAGCGCTCGGGATCGAACCCACCAAATTCGGGATTGAGAAAGGGCGAGACCGCAAAGGCCACGCTGGCAAGTAAAATGAGAATTGCGCGTAGGGTCATGCGTTTATTAAGGCGCGAAACGCCAATTGGTTTCCATTTGGTCCAAAATACTCTGGGGAGCGCGAGGGGTAAAACCCCTCGCTTATCACGACGCGGGCGAAGCCGCGGCGCAATCCCTCAGACGAGCGTACCGAAAGGCGACAAAACGGATTTGCCACCAAGATAGGGGTGCAAAGCAGAGGGCAATTCCACCGAGCCGTCTTCTTGTTGCCCGTTTTCCAAGACTGCAATCAAACAGCGCCCCACAGCCAGGCCGGACCCATTCAGCGTATGGACAAATTCCGGCTTCCCGCCACCTGCGGGCTTGAAGCGGGCATTCATGCGCCGCGCTTGAAAATCACCGCAGACCGAGCAGGAGCTGATTTCGCGGTATTTGCCTTGGCCCGGAAGCCAGACCTCGATGTCATGGGTGCGACGCGCGCCGAACCCCATGTCCCCGGTGCAGAGCACAACGGTGCGGTAAGGCAATAGCAAAGCCTCCAGAATGCCTTGGGCGCATTCCGTCATCCGGTCCAGCTCTGCACGGCTTTCATCGGGATGGGTCACCGAGACCATCTCGACCTTCTCGAACTGGTGTTGGCGGAGCATGCCGGCCGTGTCGCGTCCTGCGCTACCTGCCTCTGAGCGGAAGCATTGCGAATGCGCGGTGTAGCGGCGGGGCAGGTAGCTTTCCTCGATCGTGGCGCCGTTGACGATATTTGTCAGCGTTACCTCAGAGGTGGGGATCAGCCACATCCCCTCGCGGGTCTGATAGCTGTCCTCACCGAACTTGGGCAACTGACCTGTCCCGTACATCATCGCTTCATTGACCAGCACCGGTGTCCAGGTTTCGGTCAACCCGTTTTGCTCGGTATGGGTGTCGAGCATAAATTGGGCGAGGGCGCGGTGAATACGGGCCACGGCACCAGACAGCAGCACGAAACGCGCGCCAGAAAGTTTGGCGGCGGTCTCGAAATCCATGCCGTCTTTGACCGAAGGCAGCTCGTAATGCTCCTTGGGTATGAATGGGAAGCTTCGCGGCGTCCCCCAGCGGTGGATTTCGACATTGTCCTCTTCATCCTCGCCTTCGGGGACATCCTCATAGGGGATGTTGGGCAGGCCCATCAAAAGCTCGGTGAGCTTGTCATCTTCAAGCTTCGCCTCTTCGCCGAGACGCGCAACGGCGGCTTTTTTCTCGGTCACTAGCGCGCGGAGCCGTTCAAACTCCGCCTCGTCGCCCTTCGCTTTGGCGGCGCCGACTTCTTTGCTGGCGGCGTTTTGGGCAGCGCGCGCTTCTTCCGCTTCAGCGATCTTTGCGCGGCGCGCGGCATCGATGGCCAACACATCGGCGGAGGAGATGTCGGACTTCCGCAGCTTCATAGCGGCGTCAAAGACCTCGGGGGTCTCGCGGATCATGCGAATGTCATGCATGGCTCAAGTCCTTTTAGTGTTTTGGTTCGCGGGCCGTTCGTGCCCGTGCCGGGGGGATAAAAGCCTTTTTTGGTAAATGCCAGTTAAAGCTAGCGAAACGTGTCAGGAAAAATCGCAGGCAACCGGTCCTGATCAATGCGCACCGCGACACCTTTGATGTCATCGCGTTTGGTCCCGGTGCGTGCGACGACGACCCCGGCCACCTGCCATTCACCGTCAATCTGCTTTAGTACCGGCCCGCCGGAGGTGCCGGATTGAACGGCGCAACTAAGACCCAGAAAGCGCGGGTCCCGTAAAATTACGGCGCAGCCGACATAGTCAACCAGCACCTCTTTACTGTCTTTCTGGTAGCCAAGTACGCTGACCGCCCCGCTCATATCTTGCACCATACTGACATGCGCCTGCATGAGCTGCGGCATCGGGTGCTTCAGGCTCACAAGGGCGACGTCATACTCAAAAAGGTCAAGAGGCAGTGTGGCTTTGTCGTTCAGCGCGTCCAGATAGCGCGGATGCACGTCGATGCGCGCCGCAAAGGAGGAGGCGACCTCCTCCCCATCATGTAATCCTGCGCGGAACCTGACGCGATGAAATGGTGCAATGCGGCGGCTGTCTGGATTTACCACGCAATGCGCGGCGGTCAGCACTTTGTCTGGTGCGATCAGCGTGCCGGTGCACAGACCGAGCTTGTCATAGCCATGGCTGACTTGGCCAATAAAAGGCCACTCGCCCCGGGCGTCCTGCGAGATCGAGAGCTGCAACTGCTCCGCATGCGCAGCGGTGCCGCTTAACAAAGCCAGAAAAACGAACAGAACGTGACGCCGCATGAAGATCAAAACCTCGATTTGCGCCACACCGTATGCATGCGGTCTCAGCACGTAAAGACACGAGTACGATAGCGCACCTGCTGCAATAAAGCGGTGTTTTTCGTGCCAAATCCAAAAACCGCGGCACCTTGCATGGAAAGCCCAGCAAAGATGCTTATCTGACGATAAGAGGCGCGTGGGAGGGGCCGGTTTCAGATTGCACCTCCCTCCGGTTGGACCTAGGGTGCGCCGCAACGTCAAACGGGCCTTCCAAGAGCCCTGAAATCAAGAAGGGTTAATAGATGCTCGTCTCTCCAGCTTATGCACAAGCCGCCGGGGGCGCCGGGGCTGGCTTCGCCCAGTTCGTACCGCTGATCCTGATCTTTGCGATCATGTATTTCTTGCTGATCCGACCCCAGCAAAAGAAGGTCAAAGAGCACGCTGCCATGGTTGAAGCCGTGCGCCGGGGCGACCAAATCGTCACGCAAGGCGGTATCATCGGCAAAGTGTCCAAAGTGGGGGCCGAGGGCTCCAATGAGGTCGAGGTTGAGATCGCCAAAGACGTCAAAGTGCGGATCGTAAAGACCACGATTGCACAGGTGATGAACAAGACCGAGCCTGCGAAGTAACATGCTCCAGCTCTCGCTCTTCTCTCGGATCAGCATTTGGCTGACCGTGGCCGTCGGCATTTTGCTGGCTTCGCCCAATTTTTTTTACACCACGGTGGAGAAGCATAATGACGCGATCGCCTATATCGAGACGGGCGTCTCGCCCAATGCCGCAACAGCTGAGCTGAGCGCGGAAGAGCTGGAGGCAGACGCGGCCGGTTGGCCTGGTTTCATGCCCTCGTCGCTGGTGAACCTTGGGCTCGACCTGCGCGGCGGGGCGCATCTTCTGGCTGAGGTGCAAGTCGAAGACGTTTATAGCGACCGTATGGACGGTTATTGGCTGAACGTGCGCGAGGCGTTGCGTGGCGAGCGAGATACCGTTGGCACGATCAGGCGGTTGCCATCTCCGGATGATGAATTGCGGGTGCGCATCTCCAACCCAGCCGGGATGGAGCGCGCGTTGCAGCTTGTGCGTGGGACAGCCACCTCAGTGGTCTCGCTCACAGGGGTCGGATCGACCGATATCATTGCAAGGGCAGAAGGCGATGTGATCACCATCACGATGTCTGATGCAGAAAAAGACGCCACAAATGATCGCACGATCCAGCAGTCGCTGGAGATTATCCGCCGCCGGGTTGACGAGGTCGGCACGCGGGAGCCTACGATCCAGCGGCAGGGCGAGCGCCGTATTCTGATCCAGGTGCCGGGTATTGGTTCTGCACAGCAGCTCAAAGACCTGATCGGCACCACGGCCAAGCTGACTTTCCATCCGGTGGTAGGCCCCGCCAGCCCCGGCGATAGCCCCGGGCCGCGCAATGTCATTTACCCTTCGATTGACCCGCAAGATGCAGGTCAGCTCTATGAGCTTGAGCAATCGCCCGTTGTGACGGGCGAGGAGCTTGCAGACAGCCAGCCAGCTTTCGACCAAAACGGGCTTCCGTCCGTGACATTCCGGTTCAATCCGTCGGGCGCGCGCAAGTTTGGTATCTACACGTCAGAAAATGTGGGTTCCCCCTTTGCGATTGTGTTGGATGAGGAAGTGATTTCCGCCCCCGTGATCCGGGAGGCGATCACCGGCGGTTCTGGCCAAATCTCGGGGAATTTTACGATTGAGGAATCGACAAATCTCGCGGTGCTGCTGCGCGCAGGCGCGCTACCGGCGGAGATGACCTTTTTGGAAGAGCGCACCATTGGCCCGGAACTGGGTCAGGACAGCATTGAGGCGGGTCAGATTGCCTGTATCGTGGCCTTCATCATGGTGCTGGTCTTCATGTTCCTCAGCTACGGTACCTTTGGGCTCTTCGCCAATATCGCGCTTATATTGAACGTGGGGATGATCTTCGGGCTGTTGTCCCTGATCGGGGCCACGCTGACCTTGCCGGGCATCGCCGGTATCGTTCTGACCATCGGTATGGCGGTGGATGCCAACGTGCTTGTGTTCGAGCGCATCCGTGAGGAATTGCGTACCGCCAAAGGTCCGGCACGGGCCATTGAGCTGGGCTATGAGAAAGCGCTGTCCGCGATTTTGGACGCCAATATCACGACATTCATCACGGCGGTGATCCTCTTTGCCATGGGCTCCGGCCCGGTTCGGGGCTTCGCGATCACACTTGGTTTGGGCATCCTGACCTCGGTCTTCACCGCGATTTATGTGACCCGCATCATGGTCATCATGTGGTTCGAGCGCAAACGCCCGAAAACGCTGGAGGTTTAAGCGATGCGGTTGAAACTGGTCCCCGAGCAAACCTCTTTTGATTTCTTTTCCAAGGCGAAATTCACCCTTGGCCTATCGATCCTGCTGATCCTTGTGGGGTTCGCCTCCTTTATCATTCAGGGGCTTAACTATGGGATCGACTTCCGGGGTGGGACGACCATCCGCACGGAATCGACCACGGAAGTTGATGTTGCCGCCTTCCGGGAGGCCTTGGCGCCGCTGGAGCTTGGCGATATCTCGATCACCGAGGTGTTTGATCCAACCTTCCCGGAAGACAAAAATGTCGCCATGATCCGGATCGAGGCTCAGGAAGGTGACGAAAGCGTCACGGGCGCCACGATTGAGCGGGTTGAGGTGGCGTTGCGCGCCTTTGATCCGGGGATGACGTTTCCGTTTCCATCCGTGGAATCGGTGGGGCCGAAAGTCTCGGGTGAGCTGATCCAGACCGCGGCCATTGCCGTTATTCTCGCGATTGCGGCGGTGCTGTTCTACATCTGGCTGAGGTTCGAATGGCAGTTTGCATTGGGTGCGGTCGCGGCCCTTGTCCATGACGTGATCCTGACTTTGGGCATATTTTCAGAGCTACAGATCAAGTTTGACCTGGCCATTATCGCAGCGCTTCTGACCATCGTGGGCTATTCGCTCAATGACACCGTGGTCGTATTCGACCGTGTGCGGGAGAACCTGCGCAAGTATAAGAAGAAAGAGCTGAAAGACGTGCTCAACATCTCGATCAACGAGACTTTGGCGCGGACCTTCATGACCTCGGTTACCACGCTTTTGGCGCTGATTTCGCTCTATGTATTGGGCGGTGACGTGATCCGTGGCTTTGTCTTCGCGATGATCTGGGGCGTGATTGTGGGGACCTATTCCTCGATCTTCGTAGCCTCGGCAATCCTGCTCTATCTGGGCGTGAAGCGCGATTGGTCGAAGCCGGACGCCAATCAGGGCAACCAATTCGCCAATATCGACGCCTGATCAGGGGAGGCCGCAGATGAAGATGATCGAGATCGACTACGACGCGGCCAAGCCCATTGATAGCTATGGCGACGGGTTTTTCCGCGTGGATGGGGAAGTGCATCAGGGCCCCATGCTGATCTTTCCCGACGCAGTGCTGGGGTGGGGCGGGTATGATGACACGACCGCACTCCTTGCCAATGCGGGCAAGTTCGATGTGCTATTTGTCGGCACCGGCGCGGATATCGCGCATATTCCGGCAAAACTGCGTCAGGTTCTGGAAGAGGCCGGTTTGGGCGTCGAGCAAATGTCGACGCCGTCGGCCTGCCGTACCTACAATGTGCTTCTGAGCGAAGGGCGCCGCATTGGAGCGGCGCTGCTGCCGGTCTAGATTAATCCCGACAGCAGCCGTTCGGCTTCAACCTTGGTGGGTGTGAGCTTGTTGCGGTCCTCGCCCGGGTAGAACCGGGCTCGGGTGGCCGTGGGCATAGGCCTGGGGTCAAGTATATGAACTTCGACCTGCGTGGCTTTCTGCTCATCCTGCCAACTACGCGCGAGCCGCATTTGCGCGGCTTTGGTGAGCCCGTAGGTGGCGTGATAGCGCTCTGATTTTACACGATCGTTGAAGAACACAGCCTTGCCTTGGGCGGCCTTAAGCAAAGGTTCAGTATTGGCGATCAGTTGGGCCGTTGCTGTGACGTTGCCCGTCAGTGATTTCTGCAGATCTTTCGCGTCCATATGCGCCGTGGGGCAAAGCGGGGCCGCGTGGATCGCGGCATGCACCATCAGGTCGATTTTGCCCCAACGATCAAAGATCGAGCGGCAAATCTGCTTCATCGCGTCGTCGTTGGTCAGATCAACCGGCACCAGCGTGGCGGAGCCACCCGCGGCCTGAATGCGGTCATCCAACTCTTCCAGCGCGCCGGTGGTGCGCGCGATTGCGATCACATTATAGCCGTTTTGCGCAAGATATTCGGCGCATGCTGCACCGAGGCCGCGAGACGCACCGGTGACCAGGGCCAGTTTTTCTGATGTTTTCGTCATGGGGCAGGGTGTGTCATCACTCATACCAAGGTTCAAGGGGCTTCGGGCCCGTCTTTCGCTGCCGTTAGCGCTATTTCCCCGGCCCTTTGCTTGACAAGCCTCGCTGCGCTGCCGAAAAGCAAAGAAAGAAAAACACTGAGGGAAGTTCGACATGACCTTTATGCAAGCCGCAACCGGCGCTGATACGTTGCTGAAAAAGACGCTGATGGTGATGGGCGGCTCGCTGTTCATTGCGATCGCGGCGCAATTCTCGGTTCCATTCATCCCGGTACCTTTGACGCTTCAAACCTTGGCCATTCTGATCGTGGGGCTGTCCTTTGGGTCGCGTCTTGGGGCTCTGACAGTTGTCGCCTACCTTCTTGAGGGTGCCGCAGGTTTGCCCGTCTTTGCCAATGGTGGCAGCGCGCCTGCGTTGGTTGGCCCGACCGCGGGCTTCCTGATTGGCTTTGTCGCACTGGCTTATATAGCGGGCTGGTTTGCTGAACGGACCCGCAATGTGGTGGCCCTGATCGCGGGCGCTCTGATCGCTTCTGCCGTGCTCTACATCCCGGGCGTTGCCTGGCCTATGTATCTGGCTGAAATCGCGGGCATCGAGGGCAAATGGGTTGCCTCCTCCGCCTCTTCGATCTGGACCTACTGGGTGAGCCCATTCCTGATTGGTGACGCGGTCAAAGCGGTTCTGGCCGTATTGGTTGTCACCGGTGCGTTGAAAGCGCTGAAAAAGGCCTAAGGCCACATCAATAACGAAATTGACGCCGTCCGAAGTCGGGCGGCGTTTTGCGTTTTAATCCCACCTTTTGAGTTGAAGTCAGCGCGTCTTGCTACTGCATCGTGCCAAGCACAATGGCACCAAAGAACATCAACTCGATCATGAAAAGCCGCATACTGCCCAACCACCTATAGTCACTCACCCCACTGGGACCGTCGGCTATACTGGTTAATATTGGGTTAATGCTCAATGGGAGCTTGAGAAACGCATTGTTTCTTCTATTCAGCGGCCTTCAACTCAAACCCTTTGGTGATTTGGTCGGAAGGGGCTACCGGGTATTCGCCGGAGAAACAAGCATCACAATATTGCGGCGCATCCGGGTCGCGCCCGCGCGCTTCGCCTACAGCACGGTAGAGCACGTCCAGCGAAATGAACTTCAAGGAGTCGACACCCAAATGGGTGCGCATTTCTTCTTCCGACATGGTTGCAGCGAGCAGCTTTTCCCGCTGCGGCGTGTCGACACCGTAGAAACAGGGCCATGCGGTCGGGGGGGAGGCGATGCGGAAATGGACCTCCGCCGCGCCCGCATCCAGGATCATCTCTTTGATCTTGCGGCTGGTGGTGCCGCGCACAACGGAATCGTCGACGAGAATAACGCGCTTGCCCTTGATCAGCGCCCGGTTGACGTTGAGCTTCAGGCGCACACCCATATTGCGGATCTGCTCTGTCGGCTCGATGAAAGTGCGGCCCATATATTGGTTGCGGATGATCCCCATGGCGTAGGGGATGCCTGAGGCCAGCGAATAGCCGATGGCTGCAGGCGTGCCGCTGTCAGGGACCGGGCAGACGATGTCGGCCTCTACAGGGCTTTCTAGCGCCAGTTCCCGCCCGATGTTTTCGCGCGTTTCATAGACGGAACGCCCGCCCAGAATGCTGTCGGGACGGGAGAAATAGACATGCTCGAAGATGCAGAAACGAGACTTCGCCGGACGGAACGGGAAATGGCTTTCGACACCTTGCTCCGTAATGACGACCATCTCGCCTGGCTCGATCTCCCGCACGAATTCCGCGCCGATAATGTCGAGCGCGCAGGTCTCCGAGCTGAGCGCCCAGCCGTCACCGATCTTGCCAAGGACCAGCGGGCGCACGCCAAGCGGGTCACGCACCCCGATGATCTTGGTGCGCGTCATCGCAACGACAGAGAACGCGCCCTCGACCTTGCGGAGCGCCTCTTCCATGCGGTCGGGGATCGTGCGGCCCATGGAGCGCGCCATTAGATGAATGATACATTCACTGTCGGACGAGCTTTGGAAGATTGAGCCGCGCTCCACCAGCTCGCGGCGCAGCGCATCTGCGTTGGTGATGTTGCCGTTATGTGCAATGGCAGCGCCGCCCATGGCGAACTCACCGAAGAACGGTTGCACGTCGCGGATCGCGGTTTGCCCTTTTGAGCCTGCCGTCGAGTAGCGCACATGGCCGATGGCAACGGAGCCCGGCAGGTGCTTCATCAAGGTCTCGGAGGTGAAATTGTCGCGCACATAGCCAAAGCGGCGCGCGGACTGGAACCCAGCCTGCGGGTCATGACTTACAATGCCGCCAGCCTCTTGCCCGCGATGTTGCAGCGCGTGGAGACCAAGGGCCACGAAATTGGCCGCATCGGCCACGCCGACCACGCCAAATATACCGCATTCTTCCTTGAGTTTGTCGTCGTCAAACGGATGTTCAAACCAACCGGGTTGGTCCTTCGAGGGGTCCACTTGGCGCATGGATGGCAGCTCCGAATCCGCGTGACAGCTTTGTGACAACAGATAGGGCAGGGCTGGCGAAAAGTCACCATGGGAGTTTCGCAGCCGTTGCCCTTGCACCACAGTATATGGCAAGTCTCGCGCCATGACCCGCGTTATCTTGTTCAACAAGCCATTCAATTGCCTGTCACAGTTTACCGATGGCGAAGGTGGAGACAGACAAACGCTGTCAGATTTCATCAATGTGCCTGATGTTTATGCAGCCGGACGGCTGGATCGCGACAGCGAGGGGCTGTTGGTCCTGACCGACAATGGCAAATTGCAGGCTCGGATTGCGCAGCCAAAGAACAAGATGCCGAAGACCTATCTTGCGCAAGTAGAAGGCGTGCCGGAGCCCGCCGCTTTGCAGGCGCTCGGACAAGGCGTTCAATTGAAAGATGGTATGACTGTGCCTGCCAAGGTCCGTATGGTGAGTGAGCCGGTTTGGATTTGGCCACGCACCCCGCCGGTCAGATACCGCAAATCCGTGCCGGATAGCTGGATTGAGCTTACGATCACAGAAGGCAAGAACCGGCAGGTGCGGCGGATGACGGCTGCTGTGGGGCACCCGACATTGCGACTGATCCGCACTTCAATCGGCAAATGGAGCCTTAGTGATTTGGCGTCCGGCGCTTGGAAAGACGCGCCGAAACCTTAGCCGTCGGTGGTCGGCGTTGTTGGGGTCAGCGTTCCGCCCTCAGCCGCACAATGGGCGGTGAGGTCGTTATATGTGCCCACAATCCAGGACGGCGCGTCATTGGGGATCAAACCGTCGATTGGCTCCGACATTTCGCCAACGACCCGTGCTGTCCGGCTGTCATCAACCATGGCGATAGCGGCATCTGCTACGACACGGTCATAAATGACGAAGGCGACGATGATCAGCAAAACGCCACGCGCGACGCCGAACAGAAAACCTAACCCTTGATCGAGCCCGCCCAGCACCGAGCGCTGGACAGCGCCGGAGAAGATCGGTGTAAAGATTGACACGACAACCAAGGCGAGGGCGAACACGATTGCAAAAGCGGCGATCGTAGCTGGCTCGCAACGTTCAAGAAGCGTGTTGAGATAAGGGATTTCCTTGGCCAATGGGGTCACTTGTGGGGCGAACATGAAAGCCACGATGGCAGCGACCACCCACCCTGCGATAGACAGGCACTCGCGCACGAAACCGCGCGAATAGGCCAGAATTGCGGAGATCACGATCACGGCCGCGGCGACGCCATCGACGATTGTGAAACCTTCCATTTGCTGTCTCTCTCTTGCTCTATGGGCGCGCTCAGCTGGCCCCGAAAATCTCATTCACGATGGTGACCAGATCATCGGTCGCCTTCACTGTCATACCGTCTACCTGCGGCACTTTCTTCTGAACCGGGGTAATCGCGGTGCCAAATCCAAGCTTCGACGCCTCTTTCAACCGGTTTTCCGCCTGCGTGATCGCTCTTAGCGCACCTGACAGGCTGATTTCACCAAAAACCACCGTATCGGCGGGTAAAGAATGGTCTTCGCGGGCAGACAGTAGCGCGCAGGCCACAGCCAGATCGGCGGCAGGTTCGCTCACACGCATGCCGCCTGCCACATTCAGATAGACATCAAGCCCTGCGAATGGAATGCCGCAGCGCGCCTCCAAGACGGCTAATATTGTCGCAAGTCGCTGCCCGTCCAATCCCACAACGGTGCGGCGCGCTTGGCTATGGGGGGAGGGGGCAACGAGCGCCTGAATTTCCGTGAGCATGGGCCGGGTGCCTTCGATGCCTGAAAACACGACCGAGCCAGGCGCCGGATTGCCGCGGTCTGACAGGAACAAGGCAGAGGGGTTTTTGACCTCAGCCAGCCCGCGGCCCGTCATCTCGAACACGCCGATCTCGTCAGCCGGGCCAAATCGGTTTTTGACCGCGCGCAGGATGCGGAATTGGTGCCCGCGCTCGCCCTCGAAATAAAGGACTGTATCGACCATATGTTCGACAACGCGCGGGCCTGCGATGGCACCTTCCTTGGTCACATGCCCAACGATCACGACGGAGCAACCACGCTTTTTGGCGAAGCTTACCAACTCATGACATGCGGCGCGGACCTGGCTGACGGAGCCGGGGGCACTGTCGACCGTATCGGCCCACATGGTTTGGATCGAGTCGATGACGACGAGTTCAGGCCGTTCCTTGTCGAGGGTCGTCAGAATATCGCGCAGATTGGTTTCTGCAGCCAGCTTAACAGGTGAGCTTTCTAGTCCAAGTCTTTGAGCACGCATGCGAATTTGCTGTGCGGCTTCCTCGCCCGAGACATAGACGACATTCATCCCGTTACGTGCAAACCGAGCGGCGGCTTGCAGCAGAAGCGTCGATTTGCCAATGCCGGGGTCGCCCCCCAGAAGAATAGCGGAGGCGTCGACCAGCCCGCCGCCCAGGACACGGTCCAGCTCATTCACGCCCGAGACGGTGCGCTTGGGGGGATCGTCCTTGGTTGACAGGTCTGTCAGCTCCAGCGATTTGCCGCGCGCGCCGCCCAAGGATTTTTTCGACGGGCCGGACGAGAGCGGGGCCTCCTCCACGATGGAATTCCATGCGCCGCACGCCTCGCACCGGCCGGACCATTTGCTATGGGTCGCGCCGCAAGCGGTACATGTGAATTGGGGAGCTTTTGCCATGGAACGCGTCTTGGCTTAGATCGTGCTGCGGAGCAAGGGCTAGGCGAACAGAATTGCGTTGGCGAAATAGGCGCTTGCACCGCCTAAAAGCAATTGGGTCACGGGAAGCAACTTACTCCAGCCAGGGTCCTTTACGATGGCGATGATTGCGGTGCCCATGCATGTGACCCCTGCGCTGACCATGAGGCCTAGGAGATCATAGGTAATGCCCGCGGCGATCGTCAGGGTTGAGATCGACAAAAGCGCGTAGTTCAGGCGCAGATTGCCCTTTGTTTGGACCGTGCGGTAAATCGACCACAACAAAGCCGCGAAAACGCAGGCTGCGAGTACGATGCCAATCAGTAGTGGAACCATTGCCCTTTTCCTCAAACTGCGGGTTTGGACCCGCTTTGTTCCCGATACCATGCACAACGACGAACTCAAGCCCGTCGCGTGTCGTTTTATTTGGAGGAGGATTGCGGCTTTGTTAAGACCGAGCACGCGAGTGAGGCAAGAATACAGGCCGAGAAAAGATATAGCCCCCAACCCGTTTCTAACCGTCCGATGCCCACGCCTTTGGCAATTACGATGTATAGCGCGATCAGGAAGATATCGGCCATCGCCAGCTTACCCAGAAGCCCGATTGGGCCTAGCCATTTGTCAGGTGCCGCTTTGAAATGTATCAGCGCGAGGCCGACGGCTTTTAGATAGGGCGCAATCAGCGCGAACAGCGTTACGATAAGTGCAAGGAAGATATCCTTCTCCCACAAAGCAATCAGGCCAGAAATGACTGAGATCTCGGACAGGCTGAAAAACGGCAATAAGCCAGCCTTTAGCAAGGGGGCGAACCAAGAGACCGGAAAAGCAACCAAGAGGGAAAGATTTAGAAGACGTAATAACATATCATAAAAATAAGAATGGCTTGCGACAAAGCGCAAGCCATCCCTATACCGTTACCTATAAACCGTCTACCACCACCTATGCCGCTTTGCAGCAACATAATCCCACTGGTTACAAGGAAGCTCGCAGCTTGCTTTTGGGGTGAGGTGTCGGCGGACTTGCAGCGAAATCGTAAGCTGCCCTCGATATTAAGAAAAGCTGTTGGCTACGTTTAATAAGATCATGATAGGCGATAAATCGCCGGTTGCGAACCGTAAATTTGGCAAAAATGGGGCGATTTCTTACCTTGATTTTTGCGAAAAGGCGCCAAAATGGCTTATTGTTTCCGCAGTGTATACAATAGGAGCGACATTAAGGGTGGCATTGTCGTGCGTACCGAATTTATGCAGAGTGATTCTCTTTTTCTTAACCTTTATCGCTCTAGGGTGCGACTCAGCGAAATGTTCTGCCTATCTGATAGCTTCAATCGGCCCCTCAGCCGAGCCTGAAACAAATTGGGTAAGATAGGGATCATCCGCGTTTTCCATCTCCGAAACGGGTCCTGACCATTGAATTATGCCGCCATGCAGCATGGCCACTTTGTCCGCGATTGTGCGTACGCTGGACATGTCATGGGTGATCGTCATTGTGGTTGCACCCATCTCGACCACGATCTCTCGGATCAAATCATTGATCACGCCCGACATGATCGGGTCGAGCCCGGTGGTTGGCTCATCAAAGAAAATGATCTCCGGCTCTGCGGCGATGGCACGGGCGAGGCCTACGCGTTTTTGCATACCCCCCGATAGTTCGGCAGGGTAGCGGTCCGCAACATCAGGTTTTAGGCCGACGCGACGCAGCTTTTCGATGGCGATCTCTCGCGCTTCTTCCTTGGGTCGTTTCAAAGCGCCGCGCATGAGCCGGAACGCAACATTCTGCCAGACAGGCAGGGAGTCAAAGAGCGCGCCGCCCTGAAACAACATGCCAAAGCGCGCAAGAAACGCGTCTCGGTCGCCCTTGGTGGCGTCCTGGCCATCAACGGTGATCAGCCCCGCATCAGGCGTCACGAGGCCCAGAACCGATTTAATCAAGATCGACTTTCCCGTCCCAGAACCACCAATCACCACCATACTTTCGCCTTTGGGCACATGCAGGTTGATGTCGCGCAACACATGGTTCGATCCGAACGACTTTTTGACATGTTCCAGCGTGATCATGCGGCAAAGAATATCCCGGTGAAAATGAAATTGGCCGCAAGGATCAAGATAGCCGCGGCTTGAACTGACGCTTTGGTAGCCGCCCCCACGCCTTGCGCGCCGCGCCCCGAATGCATGCCGTAATAGCAGCCCATCAGAGCGGCGATGACCCCGAACACCGCGCCTTTGGCGAGGCTTGAGAAAATGTCGGAGCTTTGCAAGAAATCAGCCGTGTTTTGCAGATAGGCAGCTTCGTTGAACCCAAGCGTCTTGGTCGCGACCAGAAAGCCGCCCATGATGCCAATGACGTCGCCGACGCCTGTCAGGAAGGGCACAACCAAAAAGGCTGCGAGGACGCGCGGCACGGTCAGGTATTTCATCGGATGGGTGGATAGCGTGACGAGCGCGTCGATCTGCTCCGTCACTTTCATTGTCGCAATTTCGGCGGCGATGGAGGAGGTCACCCGCGCGGCGATCATCAGGCCCACTAATACAGGCCCCAGCTCCCGCACCATGCCGATGGCCACGATTTGCGGCACGACGGCCTCTGCGTTGAATCGCGCGCCGCCCGCGTAGATTTGCAAGGCGAGCGCTCCCCCGGTGAAGATCGTCGTCAGTCCGACCACGGGAAGAGAGAAGTAGCCGACTTGCAGGACCTGCTGCCCAAACTCTTTGAAATAGAAGGGCGGGCGGAACAGGTGGCTCAGCGTTTCGCCCGCAAAAATGGCGATCCGTCCGATTGAGGCCAGAAACGCCAGCGTCGCGGCGCCGATAGCGGCAAGCCAGCTCATAGAACAATCCGGTTATAGCGTTGGCCAAGCGAAGTCAGAATTTCATAGCCAATCGTGCCTGCAACATCAGCCAGTTGGTCGACCGATTGATGAGGGCCAAGGAGCCGCAGTGTATCTGGAACGTCGTCCACGTCTGTGACATCGACAGTGAGCAAATCCATCGAGACCCGGCCGGCAAGCTGGCAGGGTGTGCCGTCAGCGAACAACGTCGCTTTGCCGGACATAGCGCGGATCAGACCGTCAGCGTAACCGGCGGACACGGTCGCTATCTTGGTTTCGCGCTCGGCCACGAAGGCACAGCCATAACCGGCGCTTTCGCCTTTTTGTAGAACCCGGGTTTGGATGACCGGCAAATCCAACGTGACGACAGTCTTCGCATTTTCGAAAGGCAGCCCGCCATAGAGGCCGACGCCCGGACGGGTGAGGTCGAAATGGTAGTCTTCGCCCAAGAGGATGCCACCGGTCGCAGCAAGGGAGCGCGGTACCGTCAGCCCATCTGTCATCTGACGAAAACTGTTGAGCTGCGCCGCGTTGGCGGGGTGATCGGGCTCATCAGCGCAGGCCAGATGGGACATGACAAGTGTCGCACCGTTTGCCATTTCAGGCTGCCAGTCATAGGGCTCGATGCCCAAGCGGTTCATGCCAGTATCGAGTTGCAGCCCAAAGCTATGGCCAGGCAGGCTGTCTTGGTGGCGTGCCACTTGCTCAGGAGAGTTCAGCATCGGGACAAGGTTGGCATCACGCAAATGCGCAGTATCGCCTTCCATATGTCCGGAGAACACGTTGATTTCCGGACCGGGACCCAGAGCCGCACGCAATGCTACGCCTTCTTTCGCAACCGCCACAAAAAAATTTCGCGCTCCGGCCTTGGCAAAGGTATTCGCCGCAAGAGCTACGCCCAACCCATACCCGTCAGCCTTCACCACGGCCGCTGTCTCCGCCGTGCTTTTTGCATCCAGCGCGCGCCAGTTCGCTGCCAGCGCCGCCGTGTCGATTGTGAGCGTTCCTGTTCCCATGGCGTTTGGGTGAAACATGGGGGCGGGCGCGTCAAGCGCTTTTGCGCGGGAGGCGTTATTCGGCGGCGCGCAGCGGCGGTTGCGTGCCTTTGGGCGTGTTATCCGATGGCTTCAACTTCTCCAGCATTTCGCCCGCTTTTTCCAACTTGCGCTTTGCCGCCTCGAGCGTGCTGTCTGCTTCCTCCAGCGTGTCTGTGGCCGTCTCCGGTTCATCCTCTGACCAGAGCAAAATCGGATCGCGCACCTTGGCGGCCTGACGCCGCAAGAGCAGGTCATGGCGAGAGCGGGAGTTGCGCGACGCGAGCGCAGTCAACCCTTTGACCGATGCATAGGCGCCAAGCGAAATCCAGACCCGCAACGCAAGCAGTGCAGGCGTGAATACGAGCGTTAACACGGTCGCGATGCCGAGGCCGAAGACGACCGCCGTCGCCAGTTGCTTCCACCACAAGGCGGTCGGGCTGTCGACGGAATAGCCGCCACCAAAGAAGTCGAGTGAGAGGCCAAACATCAACGGTGCAAGGCCCGCCATCGTGGTGATCGTGGTTAGAAGCACGGGCCGGATACGGGCCTCCGCCGTGCGAATGATCGCCTCGATCCGCGGCATGTAACGCGAGTATTCCTGATAGGTGTCGATCAGGACGATGTTGTTGTTCACCACGATCCCTGCGAGCGCCACGATGCCAGTCCCGGTCATGATGATCGAGAATTTCTGGTCCATCACCAGCATGCCGATCAATACGCCTGCGGTGGACAGAACGACTGCCAGCAAGACCAACCCGGAATTATAGAAGCTGTTGAATTGCGCTAGCAGGATCACGAACATCAAACCTAAGGCCGCAGCGAATGCAGACGACAGGAAAGCCTGGCTTTCAGCCTGTTCCTCTGTGTCGCCCGCCCATTCATAGCTCAGCGATGGCGGCAGCGGGTTCTCGCTCTCAATCCATTCGGTCAGATGGGCAATGCGTTCATTTGGATCTATGACAGCGATGTTGTAGTCGCCCGCCTCAAACTTCTCTGCGACCTCTGCTTCGCTCACGTCGCCAGTAATTTCGAGAATGTCGAAGCGTTCACCCTCTGAATTCTCCAACGCGCCGGAGGGGGTCGCTTTCAATACGGCGACTGACGCTTCGTCCTCAACCAGTTTGATAAGCCCCGGCGCAACATCTGCCTTCACATCGAAATAGCGCGACTGGTCGACACGGTCGATCTGGCCCAGCTTCTGCACGGGTGTGCGGGTGATGAAGTTGGACAGCGGGATCAGCCCGTTATTGGTTCGCACCTTGAGGTTGTCGAGCGTGGAGAGAACGCGCGCTTCCTCAGGCAGGCGGACGCGGATTTCGATTTCCTCATCCGAGCTGTCGACGCGCATCGTGTCGAGAAGTAGCCCACGCGTGACCAGTTGCACCATTGCGCCCACGGTGGCGACATTGGCGCCGTAGCGGCCTGCGGCCTCGACATCGACGTCGATCTGCCAGTCAATGCCGGGCAGGGGCAGTGTGTCTTCGATCTGGATGAGGCCTGGAACGGTTTCGAAATGGGCGCGGGCGATGTGTGTGGCCTCCCGCAGGTCATCCCAATTGTCGCTTTTCAAACGAAGATTGACCGGCTTGCCAGAGGACGGCCCGCGGTCTTGGCTAAGGATCTCGGTCTTGATGCCGGGGATTGCATCGAGTTTGAGTTGCAAATCGTCGAGCACCCGCGTCCCTGTCCATTCCGGCGCGACCACGTCGCGGTAAACCGTGAACAGGCCAAAGGGTTCGAACCATGGCTCGCTGACGGTTGGGCGGTCGTCCCAATCTGCAAGTTCGATTTGGACCTGCCCAATCGTGTCGAGTGGTCCCGACGCGCCACCATTGTTAGTGTTCAGCCCGCCGCCGCCGGCAAAGGCGAAAACGGAAACGATGCCATTGGTTGAAATCGCGGCCTGCTCCACATCGGCAACCATGGCATCTTTTTCGGCAAGCGACAGGTTGCCCCGCGCCTGGACGTAAATGATGGCTTGCTCGGTCTCGGATTCGACGAAGAACTCGACCCCGTTATTGTTGGCGCCGAAATAGCTGAAAGTGGTGATCACGAAGAACACGACACCCGCGATGACGGCCAAAGGCATGATTGGGTTGCCTGCGATCAGGGCGGTGAAGCGACCAAACAGCGACCGTCGGTAGCCAGCATAAATGCGGTCTTGGCTTTTTTTCTTCCAAATTGCGCTTAAAGCGACAGAAACAAACATTGCAGCTAGTGTGAAGCAAAGCCCCTGTACGAAAGCGCGGGCAATTGTGGCCAGCCTACCGTCGCCCCAGGCGCTCAGCTCGAAAAGATAGTCTGAATTGAGCACCTGCATCGCCGCAAAGAAAAGAGAGACCAGCGAAAGCAAAGCAATCGGAATTTTGAGGAACCAGCTCCAAGTTCGCAAATTGTTCGACATGCGCTCAAGAACACGGCTGATCCGTGCCGACACCCCACCCATGACTGGCAGGTATATCAAAGCCACGATCAGCGAAGCCGAGAGAACAAAAATCAGTGTAACAGGAAGCATGCCCATGAATTCGCCGGGTACCCCCGGCCAGAAGAGCATGGGCAAAAACGCGCAGAGCGTAGTCGCCGTCGATGAGATCACCGGCCAGAACATGCGTTTCGCAGCGTCGGTGTAGGCCTCCATTGGTCCTGCACCTTCGGCCATGCGTTTCTCGGAGTATTCGACGACCACGATGGCGCCATCGACCAACATGCCGACGGCAAGAATGAGCCCGAACATAACAATGTTGGAAACGGCGATGCCCATAACGCCGAGCAAGATGAAGCAAAGCAAGAAAGAGGTCGGTATCGCGAAGCCAACAACGATAGCGGAGCGTATTCCCAGCGAGGCCAGAACGACAATCATCACAAGTAGAATAGCGGTTAGCACCGAGCCCTCTAACTGATCGACCATGTTTTCGACCTGTTTGGACTGGTCCAAGGTCACATCAACGCGGATCGCATCTTGCAGCTCATCGGGCCAGCGCGCTTGCTCGGCGGCAACGGTCTCGCGCACGAGAGCGGATGTCTCGATGATATTGAAGCCTTTGCGCTTCACGACCTGAAGCGCCACTGTGTCTTCCCCGTTGAAACGGGCGGTGCCTTCGCGGTCCTCAAATGTTAGGCGGATTTGGGCAAGCTCGCCAAGCGTGACGATCCTATCGCCATTGACCTTTACGGGCAGGTCATAAATGTCGCGTGGCTCGTCAAAGCTGGACGGGATCTTGACCGAGAACGCACCTTGTTCGGTGTCCACCTCCCCTGCGGCAATCAGCAGGTTGTTGTTGGAGACAACGTTGATCAGTTCATTGGCGGTGACATTGTAGGCTTCCAGTGCGAGCGGGTCGATAATGACCTCCAGCATCTCGTCCCGATTGCCTGCAATGCCTGCTTCCAGAACTGGGGGCAGCCCTTCCAGAACGTCCTGCAAGTCCTTGGTCACACGCAACAAAGTGCGCTCAGGCAGGTCACCCGATAGGGAAACGATCAGGATCGGGAATTCGGAGAAATTCACCTCTTCAATTGTGTATTGCTCTGCGCCTGCTGGGAACTCGGCCTCCGCCTGGTTCATTCTGTCACGGACATCCGCCAGGATTTGGGTCTTGTCCCAACCAAACTCGAACTCCATGACAATATTGGCGTAGTTTTCTGCAGCCGTGCCCAAGATCGACTTCAGCCCATCGAGGTCTTGAAGCTTGGCCTCCATCGGCTTGACGAGCAGCTTCTCGCTATCCTCGGCAGAGATGCCGGGGAAGGGGAGCGATACGACAAGGATCGGGATTTCGATATCCGGCTCACCTTCTTTGGGCAGGCCCGTGTAAGCAAATGCGCCAATCACCACCGACATAGTGATGAAGGCGATGATCATCCGGGCGCGGGCGCCCGCCCAATCGACAAGACCTTTCATCCTGCGGCCTCCCGGTAGGTGATATCGATCGCGACACCGTCGATCACGTATTCCTGACCTACGACAATGACATCTGCAGCCGCTGGTAACCCGTCCAACCAGACGCCATCCACCGTGTCGCGCAAGATGCGCACAGGAGCGAAGGCCGCTTTGTTGTCTCGTGCCAGTCGCACGCCAAGTTCACCTTCATCATTTAGGGTCAGCGCTGAGGCAGGCAGCAAATGCGCCATAGTCCCCTCAGAGGCGATCAGGATTTCTGCTGTTTGGCCGTCGCGGATGGAAAGGTCTGCGTTTGGCACCGAAAGCTCTACCCGGAACGTGCGCGTTTCCATGTCGGAGGAGCGGGAGACAAAGGTGACTTCGCCAATCACTTCACGGCCAGAAATCAGCCGCGCACCGGCCTGCGCGCCCACTTCAATCTTGGAGACATCGTTCTCGGGCACGAAACCCACAAGTTTGATCGGATCGAGCTGAATAATCGTAGCGCAGGAGGAACCGGGCTGAAGCAACGCGCCCAATTCGGCCGTATCGGTCTCAAGCAGGCCCGAAAACGGAGCGAGCACGTTCAGGCGTTCGATTTCTTTCTTGGCTGACGCGACTGCGGCTTGCGCCGATTTCACGCCAGCTTCGGCCGCCTGAACACCAGCTTTTGCGGATTCAACTGCGGCTTCGGCCGCTGTCAATGCCGCACGGGCGCTTGCCACACGTGTCGTCGACGCAAAGCCATCTTTCGACAGCTGCTCCGCTGCGTTGTCATTGATCCGAGCTTCTTCCAGACGCGATGCAGCTTCGGCCAGACGCCCTTCGGCCTCTGGGATGCGCGCAGCTGCTTCAGGGACACGCGCTTCGGCCTCTGCCAGTGCGGTTTCCCGCGTGCCTTGGTCGATGGCGCACATCAACTGCCCGGCTTCGACATAGGCACCTTTGCGCAGCGGCTCTGAGATGACGAGGCCGGAGGTTTCTGCTCGTACATCAATTTGTCGTGCGGCCTCTGTGCGCCCTCGCAGCAAAACGGTGCTGTCAATCTCGCGCGCCTCAGATTTCACGGCGACGACAGAGACGACTCGTTCCTCGGTCTCATTTTCTGGCTCTTCAACAGCAGCGACGGGCGTTTCTTCCGTCGTCTCGGGGCTTGCGTCGCCAGCTGCGAAATCAAGCAACCTGTCACGCTCGAACACCAATAAATACAGGGCGGTTGCCACGATGGCGGCTATGAAAACTGGGACTATTCGCATCTTCGTTTTTCCCTGCGGCTAAGGCTCAAAAATTTGACCACGCCTTGGGGCTCTGCGCCCCTTATTTCACTGTCTAGTTTGCATTACGCTAAACTGACCGGTTTAGATTACTTTTTTCATGCCGCAGGTGCAAGATGCCTTGCTGTCGCGCTCCCTAAATTGGCGCACATCTGCTGTGCGGCCCCCTTGTTCAGCAGTGGCCCTTCGGGTTAAGAGGCAATCCAATCGAATGCGAGCTTGCCGAGAGGGCGCTATGAGCAATACCGACAGCTTTATTGAAGAGGTCTCCGAAGAGGTCCGCCGCGACCGTCTATACGCCGCGCTAAAGCGCTGGGGCTGGGTCGGCGTTGTTGTCGTATTGCTCGCTGTTGGCGGGGCGAGCTTCAACGAATGGCGCAAGGCACAAGCACGCGCCGAGGCGCAGGCATTTGGCGATAGCCTTTTGGCCGCCCTCGACACACAAGACATGGAAGCCGCTGCAGACGCTGCGCTTGCGATCGAAACGGCCCAGCCCGGGCAGGAAGCAGTTGCAAAACACCTGGCCGCAGCCGCAGCTTTGGCCAGCGAGCAAACGTCAGAAGCTCTGGACGCTTTGCGTGCCGTCGAAGCCAACCCGCAGGTTTCGCCGATTTATCGCGACCTTGCGGCCTTCAAGGCCGCGCTCGCCGCTCCGCAGGACACACCTGCGGAAGAACGCATCGCCGCCTTTGACGCCATAACCGGGCCGTTTCGTGCGCTGGCGCAGGAGCAAAAAGCGCTTGCTATGATTGGGGCCGGGGACTTGGACGGTGCGGTTGAGATTTTGCGCAGCTTGTCGGATTTGGCAGAAGCCACCCCTGGGTTGCGCCGCCGCACCTCTGAATTGATTGTGGCCTTGGGCGCTGATATCGGCGATAGTGACGCGCAATAAGGCGCGTCTGGGGCTAGGCTCCACGTATCGCGCGCCAGAGCCGGGTCACCGGCCACGGGAAGAGGGGGCCGAGAGCTTGCATATTCTGGTCAAAACACTTGTCGGCGCGTCGCTTCTTGCGCTTTCAGCTTGTGGTGAACGGGAGCTTGTTCTGGATGGGGAACGGTTCGATGTTCGCCAAACGGCGCCACCGTCATCTGCGACTGAGCTCGCAACCCGCGCGTTTGTGGCACCTGCGCCGGTGAACTATTCGTCCTGGACGCACCGGGGCGGGGATGCATCGCGCAACGTGACCCACCCGGCTTTGGCCACCTCGCTCACTCAAGTCTTCTCTGTCGATATCGGGGCAGGCAATGGGCGCAAGCAGCGGCTCACAGCGGATCCGGTTGTCGGGAACGCGCGCATTTTCACCTTGGATTCCGCCTCACGCGTCGCGGCAACAAGCACCTCTGGTAGCGCGATTTGGTCCAAGGACCTGATCCCTGCCTCCGATAAAGACCGTGATGCGTCTGGCGGCGGTTTGGCCCTTGGACCAGATGCCGTATATGCCACCACCGGCTTTGGCGAGCTCTTCTCACTCGATCCCGAAACAGGTGCCACCATGTGGCGACAGAAGTTGGAGGCCCCTGTGACCTCCGCGCCGACCTATTCAGATGGCTTGGTTTACGTTGTCACCCGCGACAGCCGGGCATGGGCGATAGACGCTGCGAACGGACGCATCCGTTGGCAGCTTACCGGCGCGCCGAGCGAAGCAACGCTGATTGGCGGCTCCGGGCCGTTGGTCGCAGGGCGCGTGGCGATTGTGCCTTTCGGCTCCGGCGAGTTGGTGGCCGCTTTGAAACGATCGGGTCTGCGAGTCTGGGGCTCTGCGGTGGCGGGGCAACGCCGCGGACGGGCCTATGCCAATATCTTCGACATCACCGGCGATCCTGTCTTTTATGATGGCACTGTCTATGCTGCCAATGCGGGCGGCCGAGTGGTCGCGATCTCCCCGGCCTCCGGGCAACGTATCTGGAGCGCCAATGAGGGCGCATATTCCCCGCCTTTGCCGGTTGGCGACAGCCTCTTCATGATCTCCGAGCAGGGGCAGCTTCTACGGCTTGATCGCGAAACAGGCGAACGTATCTGGGCGGAACGGCTCCCCTATTTCGAGAACCGCAAAGTGCGGCGTCGTCAGGCTGTCTATGCGCATTTCGGACCTGTTCTGGCGGGCGGGCGCCTTTTGGTCGCCTCCAATGACGGGCTGATCCGCAGCTATGATCCGGCCGATGGGACATTGCTCGGTACGACGCCTTTGCGCGGCGGCGCTGCTTCAAACCCGGTGATCGTGGATGGCACGCTCTATATCGTCACGGAGAATGGGCAACTCACCGCTTTCCGTTGAGCTGATTTGCCTGTAACAGGCGTGGCTTATTCGATGAAGTGAGTCCTATGTCCTTTACCCTCGCAATTGTTGGGCGGCCCAATGTTGGCAAATCGACCCTGTTCAACCGGCTGGTTGGCAAGCGGCTTGCGCTGGTTGATGATCAGCCCGGGGTAACCCGTGACCTGCGCGAGGGCGCGGCACGGCTAGGCGATCTGAAATTCACAGTGATCGACACGGCTGGCCTTGAGATGGCCACGGATGAAAGCTTGCAGGGCCGCATGCGGATGCTCACCGAACGCGCGGTCGATATGGCCGATGCCTGCTTGTTCCTGGTCGACGCGCGGGACGGGGTACTGCCAGCCGACGAGATCTTTGCCGACATCCTGCGCAAACGGAACGCCAATGTAATCCTTGGCGCCAATAAGGCGGAAGGCAAAGCGGGGGAGGCTGGGATGATGGAGGCCTACGCGCTTGGCCTTGGCACGCCTTTGGGCCTGTCCGCCGAACATGGCGAAGGGATGGCCGATCTGGCACAGGCTTTGCGGCCCTTGGTGGAAGCGGCCGCGGAGGAGGTTTCTCGCACCGAGCCAGAGGTTGAGGTTTCGGTCGAGGAGGGTAGCGAAGACGAGGATGCTTATGTTGCGCCGAGCACGTCCAAACCGCTGCAAATCGCGGTGGTGGGGCGCCCCAATGCGGGCAAATCGACACTCATCAACAAGATCATCGGCGAAGACCGCTTGCTGACCGGCCCCGAGGCCGGGATCACCCGCGACGCGATTTCCGTCATGACCGATTGGGGCGGCGTGCCGACGCGCATCTTTGACACGGCGGGCATGCGCAAAAAGGCCAAGGTGCAGGACAAGATCGAGAGGCTTTCGGTCTCCGACGGGTTGCGTGCGGTGAAATTTGCCGAAGTCGTGGTGGTGCTTCTCGACGCAGATATTCCGTTCGAGCAGCAGGACCTGCGCATTGCTGATTTGGCGGAGCGGGAGGGTCGCGCGGTGGTGGTGGCCGTGAACAAATGGGATCTGGAAGAGGCCAAGCAGGAGAAACTGCGCGACCTGAAAGAGCAATTTACCCGTCTGCTGCCGCAGCTCAAAGGCGCGCCGCTGATCACCGTCTCGGCCTTGACCGGTCGCGGCTTGGAGCGGCTGCGGGAGGCGATTTTGGAGGCGCATGAGGTTTGGAACCGCCGGGTGCCAACGTCTCAGCTGAACCGCTGGCTCGTGGGCATGCTGGAACAACACCCGCCGCCCGCGCCCCAAGGCAAACGCATCAAGCTCCGCTACATGACCCAGGCCAAATCGCGCCCGCCCGGCTTCGTCGTCATGTGCTCCCACCCCGACCTGCTGCCCGCCAGCTACACCCGCTATCTGGTCAACGGCCTACGCGAAGATTTCGACATGCCCGGCACGCCGATCCGGATGTTCATGCGGTCACAGGCCGAGGCGAACCCGTATAAGGGGCGCAAAAAGGCCGGACCATCGAAGCTGCGCAAGCATTTGGATGGGAAGAAGGCGGATTGAGGTTTTGAGTGCCGGGCATTGCCAGACCGCGGGATGGCGATAAGAAGGTTTTTCTGGCAGTGCTTTATGTCTGCCAAACACATCTTCCATGAGATCGGCTCGCCCAGCCTACCATTTCGCCAGCCCTGTCGGGCGGTGTCGTCCATTGGGCCTCGGACCAATGGCGCCCCAACGAACGACCGATGCCCGGGACCTGCTGCGCAGGCCTATTAACCGGGCTGGCTTGGCGATGAATGAAAGCTTTGGGCCCAAAGTGACCGCCGAGTTTTAATCAATGACACGTAATTCTACTTGAGCCCCATCGGGCAAGTCTTTGATAGCCAATGCCCAGTCCCCGGAATGCCCGATCAATTCTTCTAGTGGGACGGAACGTATGTTGGCCTCATCATAGTGACCACCGAAAGTGGCCGGAACGACGAGGTAGAATGTCCAGCCCTTCTTCAGATTACCCAGATGCTTGCGAGCAAGTTGAACCAGATTGGTCATATTCCAATCCGTCTGAAATTCTTCACTTTCAACGAGTTGAAGGTAGTCTGACCGGTTCTCAGCCACGATTTCGCAAGTCAATTCTTCAGGGCAAATTCGCCAGTAGGCCCAATCTTCGCCTAAAACTATTAAGTTGCCAAATTCGTTGCGCTCAACGATTTCTATGCCCTTTAGGCCCGTCCAGCCCCAATGCTTGTTAATTTTGCCCAATACGTCCAAATCGACAATCATCTCATCCGTCTTGCTATTAACATCGCGGAGATCGCACATGTTCTCAAGATCCGCTTAGTCCGCAGAGCGGCTTTTTCTTCTTTGGCCCGATTAACAGGCCGAAGGCCCCGGGCATCGCCAGACCGCCCCAGAGGGCTGGCGATATGGTGAGGCCGGGCGCGCCGCAAATTTGGAAGATGTCCTTGCTTCCATAAAAGGCTGTCGAAACACCGCCAGATCGCCATCCCGCGGTCTGGCGGTGCCCTCACAGACAAGAGGTTACTAAAACCCTTCAGCCGCTCCGCCATCGTCATTCTGCCAGGGCTTCACAAGGTTGCCGAAGCGGGTGAAGCGGCCCTCGAAGCTGAGCTCGACCGTGCCGATGGGGCCGTGGCGTTGTTTGCCGATGACGACCTCGGCTTTGCCGTGCAGGCGCTCCATTTCTTCTTGCCAGATGGCCATTTTCTCCAGGTCGTGATCGCCTGGTTTTTCGCGTTCTTTGTAGTATTCCTCGCGGTAGACGAACATCACCACATCGGCGTCTTGCTCGATCGAGCCGGATTCGCGCAGGTCTGAGAGCTGCGGGCGTTTGTCTTCGCGGTTTTCAACCTGACGCGACAGCTGGGAGAGGGCGATCACGGGAATGTCGAGCTCTTTGGCGATGGCTTTGAGGCCTTGGGTAATCTCGGAGACCTCGTTGACGCGGCTGTCTTTGGCCGTCGCGGGGCGGACGAGCTGGAGGTAGTCCACGATCAGCACATCGAGCCCATGGGTGCGCTTGAGCCGCCGCGCGCGGGCGGCAAGTTGGCTGATCGGTAGGGCAGGCGTATCGTCGATATAAAGCGGGCAGGTTTCCAGCGCCTTGGCGGCCTCGACGAAACGGCGGAACTCGACCTCGGTCATGTCGCCTTTGCGGATCTGCTCAGACGGGACCTCGGCGGCCTCGGACAGCACACGCGCGGCGAGCTGTTCGGCGCTCATCTCCAGCGAGAAGAAACCGACCGCGCCGCCTTCGACTGCGCCTTCCGTGCCTTCTGGCGTCATGCCCTTCTTGTAGGCCTTGGCAATGTTGAAGGCGATGTTGGTGGCCAGCGAGGTTTTCCCCATGGACGGGCGACCAGCGAGGATCAGAAGATCGGACCGGTGCAGCCCACCGAGCTTTTTGTCCATGTCGATAAGCCCGGTGGAGATGCCCGCCATCCCGCCATCGCGCATGTAGGCGGCGTTGGCGACCTGGACGGCTTCTGTCACGGCTTTCAGGAAGCTTTGGAACCCGCTTTCAGATTTGCCTTCTTCGCCGAGCTTATAGAGGCGCTGCTCCGCATCGACGATCTGGCTTTTTGGGTCGCTTTCCGTGTCGACGGTTTGGGCGCGGGCTGCGATCTCTTCGCCAAGGCCGATCAGCTCGCGCCGGATCGCGAGGTCATAGACCATCTGCGCATAGTCCCGCGCGGCGAAGGAGGAAATGGACGCGCCCTGCAGGCGTACGAGATAGGCCGGGCCGCCGAGCTCTTTCAGCCCTTCATCTTCCTCGAAATAAGGTTTGAGCGTGACGGGGGAGACGAGCAGGTTCTTGTGGATGCGCGCGGCGGCGGTCTCGAAGATGCGGCGGTGGACGGGATCGAAGAAATGCTCAGGTGAGACGATAGAAGCGACCCGGTCCATGATGTCATTGTTGGTGAGGATTGCGCCCAAGAGCTGCTGCTCGGCCTCGATATTGTGCGGCAGGGCGGTCATTTCCTCCGCCTTTGCTGCCTCGGCCTGCATATTGCTCATGTCGTTCATTTGCTGCTCCCCCGTTTGATTTTTATGTCCCCGACACGGGTGTGTCCGATGTCAGCTATCCGATCAATCTGGATAAGCTGTGGACCATTTGGGGACTTATTTTCGGGCCGTGATTTTCCGCTATCTTGCGCCGAAGAGAGGATAAAGGTCAAGATTTGGTGTCGGGAAGGGCATGGCCGCAATAATATTTATTTTTTCCCGGAAGGGTTGTTTGAGGTGCCGAATTGAGCACCGTACGACTTTTGGCGAGTCGCCACTCCAGCATTACGAATCGTCAGCTGGGGTTGGCGTCCTGCCACGCTTTTTGCCATGCGCGCGGGGCTTTGAGGAATTTTTCAACCTCGGCCAAGGTTTCAGCATCAAAACTCTGCTGCTCTTTGGCGACGGCCAGCACATCCCACCAGGTGCATAGGTGATGGAGGGTGACGCCATGATCGCCGAGTTTTTGGATCGTCTCAGCGAAAATGTCATAATAAAAAATGACAGCGGTATGCGCGCAGGTGGCACCGGTGTCGCGGATGGCGTCCACGAAAGACAGCTTGGAGCCGCCATCGGTGGTCATGTCCTCGACCAGCAGCGCGTTCTGGCCTTCCGTCATCTCGCCTTCGATGCGCGCGTTGCGGCCGTAGCCTTTGGGCTTTTTGCGCACATAGGTCATGGGCAACCCCATACGCTCAGCGACAAGCGCTGCAAATGGGATACCTGCCGTTTCCCCGCCTGCGATATTGTCGAAGGCCTCGAAGCCCGCATTGCGCATCACAGTGATCGTGAGGAAGTCCATTAGGGTCGAGCGGATGCGCGGGTGGGAGATCAGTTTGCGGCAGTCGATATAGCTGGGCGAGGGCAGGCCGGAGGCCAGAATGAAGGGCTCACGCGTATTGAAATTGACCGCCTTGATCTCCAGCAGCATGGCCGCGCTCAGCCGGGCGATTTCGTCTTTGCTGGGGTAGCTTGAGGGGATCATCTGGTCGTCTTTCTTGCGAGTTACGGGAGCCTTCGGCGAGGATATTTTTGAAGCAATGAAGCCTTATGTGACGCGCCAATGCAGCGGCATTTGCGGATCGAACACGGTGACGGGGCCTGCGCCGGTTTGGATTTTGTCAGGGTAGGCTACCGGGTCGCCCTTTGTCAGCGTGATTGTGTCCTCGTTGGCGGGCAGGCCGTAGAATGCGGGGCCATTTAGCGAGGCAAAGCCTTCGAGCTTATCGAGCGCGCCGTCTTGCTCGAACACCTCCGCCAGGATCGACATCGTATTGGACGCGGTGAAGCAGCCTGCGCAGCCGCAGGCGTTTTCCTTCAGGTCATCGGTATGCGGCGCACTGTCGGTGCCGAGGAAGAACGTCGGATCGCCAGAGGTGGCCGCTTTGCGCAGGGCGAGGCGGTGTTCCTCCCGTTTGGCGACGGGCAGGCAGTAGTAATGCGGCTTGATCCCGCCCACGAGCAGGTGGTTGCGGTTGATCACCAGGTGATGTGTTGTGATAGTTGCGCCCGTGTTGTCATGAGCTGCGGCATAGTCGGCGCCGTCCTTCGTGGTGATATGCTCCATAATCACTTTGAGCTCGGGCAGCCGTTTGCGGATTGGGTTCAACACACGGTCAATGAACACGGCTTCACGGTCGAAAATGTCGATATCCGCGTCTGTCACTTCTCCATGCACGCAAAGCGGCAGTCCGATTTGAGCCATCGTTTCTAGTTGGCGCATGACATTGGCGAAATTTTTGACACCAGACGCGGAGTTGGTCGTGGCACCGGCTGGGTAGAGTTTCACGGCTGTCACTAGGCCTATCTCATGTGCCGCGCGCAGGTCTTTGACCTCCGTTTCCTCGGTCAGGTACAGGGTCATCAGCGGCTTGAAGTCGGAATTGTCAGGCTTAGCTGCCATGATCCGGTCGTGATATTCCGCAGCATCTCGCGCTGTGACCACTGGAGGCACCAGATTTGGCATGATGATCGCGCGGGCGAAGTGGCGCGCGGTTTCGGGCAGAATACCTTTAAGCATCTCGCCGTCGCGCAAGTGCAGATGCCAGTCATCGGGGCGGCGAATGGTGAGAGTGGTCATTGGCGCGGTCCCCCTACATGCTGCGTTGCGCGAGGCTTAGCCAAATTCTGGCGCGGGGACCAGAGGCAGGATCGGCGATCACGTGCTGATTTTTGAAAAACGGGTTGGGCTAAGTGGGCACGCGCGCCTAGACTGACACATAAAGAGAGTGGGGTTTGATTATGAGATATCTGTTTTTGCTTGTTCTGCCATGCGGTTTGGGCGCGTGTGCTCAACCCGCAGTCGCTGTGAAAACCGTCAATGAGTCGAGCATGAGAGCTGTGGCCAGTTGCGAGAAGCTTGGACGGGTCGCAGGCATTCCGGGCGTTTACGGCCCCTTCGCGGCGCTTGGCCTGAAAGACGCGCGCAATGCCGCGAAGCGTGCAGCGCTGGAGCAGGGCGCGACTGATATCGTGTTCGATCCGGTGGCCCCCGATGAGGAGCAATACCGAGTCACAGGCACGGCCTATCGCTGTTAACCCGTGCTCAGCAGCCTGCGGCGTTTGATAAAAGCCTCGCCGAAGCGTTTGGCTTGAGCGGGCTTTCCTCGCGCGGTCAGATGACCTTCCATTGTTTGACGGTAGAGATAGACGTCTTTGCGCGCGCGGAGCATTTTGTAGAAGCCAGCAGGCGTAAGCGTGCCCGCGATGCCGTCCTCCATGACGCCTTTGAGCCGCCCCATCCTGTTGAGGACAAGCGCTGATTTATGGCCAAGCCCGATGCCCTTGAGATGGATGAGGTTGGGGCCGGTGAGTCGGTCGATATGGGCGCGATCGGCGGCATGGAACGGGTCGTAAATCAGATAAACGCGGGCGGCTGTCGCCACCTCGGCCACGGCGTCTGCATGGGGCAGAGACCAATCTGCGGCGCGCCCGGCGGCGAAACGCTGCTCCCAAGGCACTTTGCTTACGTCCAGCGTCGTTTGCGGGCTAAAGGCGATGACGGTGCTGCCCGGTGCGAGGGAGGAGAAAGTTAGTGCCCCGAATGCGCCCATGGACGTGCCGATGAAAGCCACGCTGCGGAAGTCTTTGAAAAACCCGTCTCGTGCTAAATGCTGTAGCTTCTCGATGAGGCCTGGGTCGCGGAACCAGGTTGGGGCCTGGGCGTAAATGCCCAGATGCGAGAAATTGCGATCTTGGCAGAACTTCTGTGCCCAAGGCTCACGCGCATAGGCCACATTGCCGGCCTGGCTGAGATTGTCAAAGCTGATGACAAGTTGGTCGCGCTCCCGCTCCACATATGAACAGCTGTAGTCACCCGATTTATGAAACCACCCGTCTCGCGCGCCTGCCGGGTAGATTTCGGTGTACCAGCTGGGGGGCGCAGTTTCGGCGTCAAGCATCGGTTGCGTCATTGGCAGGATGTTTTGCGCGGCGTGCCTACGCTGAATGTTGCCAATCGCTTTCATAATTGCTTCAGCCGCCGCGGTGCGATCCTCTAATTGGGCGCTGAGGGGCGGCTCCGGCTCATCCTCGCAATTTTCAAGGTCAGTGTAGTCAAAGAACGCGGCGTGATCTGGCATATAGCGCTTGATCAGTTTTTGCGTGTCCGGCGCCATGCGCTCCATCAACGCTTTGCGTTCCGCTTTGGTAAAGACATCGCGGGAGCGGACGGTTCCGGGGTGGTCGACGGCCATAAGCTCCCGGATAACCTCCCGCGTGTTGAACTCCGTGTGTTTGGTCATCATCGAGAGCGTCTCAGACATCGCCGCAGAGAAGCTTTTGTTGGCGAAGGCCTTGGTCAGCGACATGCCTTCTACGACCTCGAACCCGACCAGCGCGGCAAAATCGAGGATGACGTCCCGGCCTTTCAAATGGTCGGGCGAAAACGGGCGTAAGATGATATTCTCGCGCCCAAAAGCGCGGCCGTAAGCGTTGATGACATCGAAGTAGCGTAGGAGCCGGGGCGCATCGGCCAGAAAGGCCTGACGGTCCGGAGGGATACGGTTGTTCTTGAGATATTGCTTGTAAAGCGCCTCCAGATAGGCGTCGTGGCGGCGGATGTAGCAGATGACCTTGGTGCGCCCGCCTTTCCAACTGTCGGGCACGGCTTGCGTAACCTTGTACGCCACATGTGGGTTGAACAGCAGCTCGGAAGAGAGGACATGGTTTTCCTCTGGGCTTTCGTCGGCTTCCGCTGCGATTTGGTCAAAGAGCGACAGCTCGCCCATACGGGCGGCGGTGGCGATCTGGTTATGGGCGATATGGCTGCGCCCGGTCTGCATGAAATTTATCCCTGCTTCGTCTCGCAGTTGCTGATGGTTTTCGCCCAGAAAGCCCTGCAGCGAGGTGGTGCCCGTTTTGGGCGATCCGATATGCAGCCAAATTTGCCCCATGGTCCTACCTTCTTTCCGCTCCGCCACTGCGTTGGCCGGGCGGTGTTATGCCGCGTTTCAGCAGCCGTTCATTCGCTGCGTTCAGCTTGCGGCGAAACATCGGGCCTGCGCCGCGTGCCAGAACATGCTCGGCCAACAGCGCGATCAGCAGCGGGTGTTTGTCTTCGTCAATCCGGGTCAGAAGCTCGCGCAGGTAGCGGCGGAACTCCCGGCGTGCGCGCAGCATTTTGTAGAAGACGGCGCGGGTCATCGTGCCGTCCACGCAAGCGCTAACCACGGGTTTCAAAAGCCCCATCTGGATCAGGCCGGAGGCAATCCGGTGCCCTTGAAAACGGCATTTCAGCTTGGTGACATTCTGGCCTTGAAACAGCGCCGCATGCATTGCGTCGAGCGGCTCCAGTGGGTCGTAGAAGATGAAAACATCCCGCGCTGTGGCACTTTCTTGTGGGGCGTAGCCGTAGGCGGCGTTGAAATTGCGCAACCATGCCTTTTTGTAACGCGTCTCCCACGAACACAGGTCGCGGTCCAGCGTGGCTTGCGGGCTGATCGCCACGACAGTGGCGCCAGGGCAGGCGGCTGAAAAGGCGCAGGCCGCATAAGCGCCCATGGAGGCGCCGTAAAACACGACACGCTCGAATTGGTCGAAAAATCCCTCATCGCGCAGCCGATCGAAAAACGCGTATACATTGCCATCGCGATACCACGTCCAGTCATGCGCCATGAGTCCCAGGATCGACCATCCCTGGCTTTGCACGAAATCAAAGCCCCAGGGGAGCCGCTCCCCATGTTCGAACACATGGTCAAGGTTTTCAAAGGTGACGATCAGCGTCGGCCCCGATTTGACGAAAAGCGCCGTGTGATCGTTGCCAAGCTCTTTGTAAAAGCCATGCGCATGCCCGAGCGCGCGCAGCTCTTTGGTCCATTCCGACCTGTCCTCCTGCGCAAGCGCTTTTTCGAGGTCGATGCCCATGCTCACCTCTTTTGCACCACAAGAATCTGGTCGCGCCGATCCTTGTGCCAGAGAGCTTGATGGATGAAGCAGCCCGAGATTTCATGGCGCATGTCGTTGAGCGCCTCAGTGACAGGGGCCTCGGGATGCGCGAAGCTGCCCTCGCGCAGAAAGGTCTGAAACAGATGCGCTGTTTTCGGGTAGCGGGATGTCTCGCGGGCTTTGGGTTGAAACCGCAAGTCCTCGATCACGTATATGCCGCCCGATTTGAGTTTGGGGAAGAGCGCCAAAAAGCCATGCTGCTGGTGGTGGGACAGATGGCTTGCATCGTCGAGGATGATATCGGCCGGTTCCAGTTTTTGCGCCAAGTGTTCTATTACTTCGTGCGTTTCGAAGTCGCAGAGATGCGTTGCGATGCGCGGATCATTCACACTCGCAAAGTTTCGTTCATCGATCGCGGTGATCTGCGCCTTTGGTAGATAGCGCAGCCACATCGGCAAGGTCGGGCTGATACCTGCTTCCGCATCCTGCTCTTGGCCCAGGCCCAATAGGATCATATGCAGTTTACGCGCTCGCATTGGCAGGAATAGGAGTTGGTAGAGCTCGGTGAAACGATGCTTCTGACTGCCTTGATCCAGCCCTAACTCATCAGCGATATCGGTCAGGTTTACCACCCCGCCGCGTTTTTTGGGCGGGATCGCCGTGCCTGGGGTGAATTTGGTCTCGCTCGGTTTATGCGGGTTGGATGTCGGCATCGGCGCGTCGGACGGAACGATCCCGTGCTTGGTCAAAAGCTTGCCGATCAGGCTGTCCTTATGGGGCTCGCCCCCTTCGCGCTCGATGATCCGCATGCGCATCCGACGGCCCCAGAAATGGATCGAGAGCGTATTGTCGGTTATGTATTCACCAAGATCCGCATTTGGCTTCAACATCATGCGCCGCTTTTTGAAGCTGATCGGGAACAGTGCCTCAATTGGCATTGCGTATTTCTGCTCGCCGGTTTTGTGCAAGAAATGCGTCAGGGCTTGGGGGCCCCAGACGCCCCAGCTCTGCTCGCCGACATGGACAGGATTGCCCTCCGCCTTCTTGCGCTCCATCTCTGCGCGCAACTCGGGTTTGAACCAATCGGGGATGGCGTATTCATCGGTCGTGAAGTCAACCAGCTGCGCCAGTGTCTCGCTATCAGAGGGCAGCCCAAGCACCCCGTTGTCAATGTGATGCGCGCTTTCCCAGCCGTGGAAATGCCCGTTGGGCGTGGTGAAAAGTTTGACGCAGTAGGCGTCCGTATCCGCCCAAATCTGATCATCGGTTTTGGCGAGCATGTTGTAGCGCCATTTGTCGGCCTGAGGAGCAGGGGAGCCGGTGCGTTTGTGGGCTATTACATCGCCCACGGGCATGATCGCATTGGCGTCGCAAATCTCGATCCCGTCTGGGATATTGGCGACCTCCCCATAAGTATACATCTTCACGTGATGCCCGGCATCGCGGAAAGAAACAGCGCAAAGCTGCTCCATATAAGTCAATGCGCCGCCAATCCACAGCTGCGCGATTGCGTATTCCTTTGCCACGATCTGCCCCGCAGTAAGCGGGTTCATCCCGCCTTTTTGCTTATGATCGTTTCGATTCTCGCAAGGCTGGGGTTAAAACGCAAGGAAAAGCTGATTCTCCGAGTGCGCTCGGAGCGGCATAAACGCGAGAGGCCGAGGCCCCTGAGATGAGCGGTTCATGAAGATCACCATCGTGACCACGATGCGCAACGAGGGCGCGCATGTGCTGGAATGGGTGGCACACCACCGCGCAGCCGGTGTGAGCGATTTTCTGGTCTACGTGAATGATTGCGAGGATGGGACGGAAGGATTACTGGCATTGCTACCGGGGGTCCATGTTGTTCGACAGTCCCGTGGTGATAAGCCGCCGCAATGGAGCGCTCTTCGTTCGGCTTGGGAGCATCCTGTTGTCAAAGCTGCGGATTGGGTCGCCTGCATTGATAGCGACGAGTTTATCAACTTAGACAATAGCTTGGATGGCATTCCTGACCTACTAGAAAGCGTTGGTGGTGATGCAATTTTGCTGCCCTGGCGGCTTTTTGGATCAAACGCGCATGTTGGGCTGTCCGACGTTCCGGTGACCGAGCGTTTCACCCGCGCGGCTGAGCCAGAGATGCTGTACCCCGCTATCGGCAGTTATTTCAAAACTCTGTTTCGCCGCGACGGGCCGTTTCGCCAATTGGGCGTGCACCGACCGAAGCAGAAAAAGACAGAGGTGCCCGTGATCATCGATGGGTCTGGCGCGGCTGTTCCCGATCAGCTCGCCCACAACGATGGCCAAATCATGCATTGGGGCGCACCGGTTTCGCGCGATCTCGTCCAACTCAACCACTATTCCGTCAAATCCGCCGCCGACTTCATGGTTAAACGCGGGCGGGGGCTTCCGAACCACGTGAACAAGAAAATCGACCTGACCTATTGGGTCGAGCGCAATTTCAACCATGTCGAGGAGGACAGTATTTTGTCGATGCGTGCCGCGACAGCCGCGCAGGAGGCTGAATTTCTATCCATTCCAGGTGTGCGCGATGCACAGGAGGTCGCGCGGCGGTGGTATCGTGAGGCATTTGAACGTGCTGTTTCCACGCCCGAGGGATTGAAGCTTTTCAGTCGATTGCAATTGGCCCAAGGCAGTGCAGCGTTGCCCCGAAAAGAGGCGCTGGCGCTTATCGATGCATATGGGAGGGTCCATGGCCGACGCTAGCATCTTCGAAAGCCGCCAGCTGAATACATATTCAGAGCAGGGGCTTAGGGTGCTTTCATGTGTCGGTTGGCCTGACCCTGTTGGCGGCATGGGGCTAAGACTGTTTTGCAAGACTGGTACGCAATTTGATGCCTTTGAACCGTCGCCGCGGGAAGGGTGCGTAAAGTTCAGCTCTGTGCGGCAGGTAAATGGCGGGTTGTTGCTGTTGGGGAGAAAGGAAGCGTTCTGCGACACAGTAAATGTTGCGTTGAAACGGGGGCAGGCAACCTTGTCTGTTGCACCGCCTGAAACCGCGCTTTTTGCCGGGATGAACTGCATCATCGCTGAACGAAATGGTGAAGAGCTGACGCAAATCGAAGACTGGATCACGTATCACGTCACCCGTTTTGGGCTTGAAGGGGTGCTGCTTCTGGATCGTTCAAAGGCAAATAATAACAATGAAATAGAGCGTGAACTTCAGGCTTTCTCTAAAGTATCCGGTCTCAAACGTCTTGTTTATCTCACCTGTGATTTGCCGCTCGGAGTGCAAGGTTTGCCTGCGGCATCCCATCCGTTTAATGCACCCGATGCTCCGGGAAAAGACCGGATGCCAGCTTTGGAGCCCGAACCATGGCACGCGCCTTTGGGGGAGTTGTTGGTCTACGAGATCGCCAAATGGCGTTTTTTGGGTCGGGCGCGGGCCGTGGCCAACCTCGATCTGACTGATCTGCTGAAACGCGGCGATAACCCGTTCGAGCGCGTTCATAACAGCAGCGCCGGCGTCATTCAGTTGCAAGGTCAACGCGTGTATCCTTGGCGGCTGCGTAAGGATCATCCCTCGCGTTTTGGAGATCATATCTGCCACCAATTTGATACGACGCGGGTAAACCGGCGCTGGTGCCTTGCGCCAGCGCGTCTCAAGCCTGAACAAATCTGGCGCTTGGTGCGCGTCACGGATGCAACCCCACAAGAGGATGAAACCGCCGGGTTCTGGCGGGCCATGTCGATCCGCCATCCGGAAAGTCCTGTCGCGGAGATCGTACCAAAAACCTCACTTGTCGAGGACCCAGAGCTCGTCAAAATGGCAAAGACGATCTGGCGTCATACACCCGTACGTGCGCCCAAGAGCACGACTAAACCCGCTGCCGTAACGAACCGCACACTGATTGTGACCTGCATGAAGAACGAAGGGCCATTCATTCTTGAATGGCTGGCTTATCACCGTGCCATTGGGGTGGATGATTTCCTGATCTATACGAATGACTGTACTGATGGGACGGATGCGTTGCTTGATGCGTTGATGGCACGAGGCATGGTGCAGAGGCGCGACAACAACTTCCATCGCACAGGTATCAAACCGCAGCATTGGGCACTTGCTGCTTCGGAGAAGGAGCAGTTGCTTCAAAAGGCAGGCTGGATCATCTCGATGGATGTCGACGAGTTCATCAACATCCATGTGGGCGAGGGACGTCTGAGTGATCTCTATTCGGCGATTGGCGAGGCGAACATGATCTCGCTGACCTGGCGGCTTTTTGGCAGTGCTGACAGACATGCGTATGAAGACGCTTTCATAACCGACCAGTTTGACCGCTGCGCGCCTGAACTCACACGCAAGCCGCATCAGGCCTGGGGCTTCAAAACGCTGTTTCGCAACCTCGGCATCTACAAAAAAATGGGGGTGCATCGGCCGAAGGGACTGAAGCCGGATTTGTGGGATCAGATCAATTGGGTCAACGGTTCGGGCCAGCCCATGCCTGCCAAACTGATCCGAAATGGTTGGCGCTCAAGCCTGGACAGCTATGGTTATGATCTGGTGACGCTCAACCACTATGCCGTGCGCAGCGCCGAGAGCTTTCTTGTCAAGCGCGACCGGGGCCGGGTGAACCATGTCGACCGGGATCAAGGGCTCAGTTACTGGTTTCGGATGAATAACAACGCTGAGGTCGACCGCTCCATCCAGACCAAGCGCGCTCTGTTGAGGGCCGAATACGACCGGCTGCTTGCTGATCCCGAGCTGCGCGCTTTGCATGAGGCGAGCGTCGCGCATCACCGGGCAAAGATTTCCGAGTTGAAGAAACGCCCGGACTACGCTCAGTTTTTCGACAATTTAACCAGCGCGCGCATGGAGCGCCTATCGCGTTTGCATCGTCATTTCGGGGCGAACGTGTTTATGGAGGGACCCGAGGTGGTTCCCGATGCGGTGGCATTTGCAGAAGATCTGCAAAGCGATTTCTTTTTCACGGTCGAGCGGGCAGGCAAGCTTCATCCAAAAACGTCGTAAGACTCAGTCGAGTTGCCACAGGCTCATCGGCTGTTAATCAGAGTGTGTTTTAAGAAAGCCGATTTACGCATACCGAGTTGGGTTCGCTGATGGAACGTTTTGTCAGGTTGGTCGCACCGACCAACAGGGTGGATTTTTGCACCAAGCTGATTGCTTTGGTTCTGATATGCGGTATTTTCAATCATTTGCGTGACTTGGTGACCGATGGGTTTGACCAGGCCGACCCGTTCATGAACAACCTCTTCGACGCGTCGTTTACGGCCCTGCCAATGTGCGCTTTCGCGTTGCTTTTGATTTCACACCTCAATGCACTTCAAACCCGCCTCTACAAGCAAGCTATGAGGGACACTCTTACCGGCTTGTTCAACCGGCGATGGTTTATGGCAAACACACCCGAGCAAATAAGCGCTGGGCAGGCGCTTATGATTGTTGATATCGACTACTTCAAAAGGATCAATGACACATTTGGTCATGACAAAGGGGATGAGGCGCTCACTTCAATGGCGAAGCACCTTGACGCCCAGTTGGGAGAATACGCCAGTTGCGCACGCATCGGCGGGGAGGAATTCGCGATCTTTTTCGCCCGCTCTGTTCCTGAGGAGTTGACCGCCATCGCGCGTGCCATCAGCTCGGGTTTTCTCTTCGAAGCGGAGCCCGACAAGCCGCAGAAAGTGACCGCCTCTGTCGGGCTGGTATACGGCAGAGAAGGCCTATCGCGCGTGGAGGCGATCAAACTTGCTGATGAAGCTGTCTATCAAGCCAAAGAAAACGGCCGCGCGTGTTTCTCTGAGGCGGAAAGCTCGCCTAAACTCCGCGTGCTCCCTTAAGGTGTCTTTTAGCCACGTCAGACAATTCTGAAAGTTAGTCGAATGGGACGAGCTTAAAAAAATGCCTGCAGCCCCGTGATCGCCCGCCCCAGGATCAAGGCATGCACGTCATGGGTCCCCTCATAGGTGTTCACCGTTTCCAGGTTCATCATGTGTCGTATCACCTGAAATTCCTCGGAGATGCCATTGCCGCCATGCATGTCGCGGGCGTGGCGTGCGATATCCAGAGCTTTGCCGCAATTGTTGCGCTTCATAATGGAGATCATTTCCGGCGCGGCATTGCCGTCATCCATGAGACGACCGACGCGGAGGGAGCCTTGCAGGCCGAGCGTGATCTCGGTCGCCATATCGGCGAGCTTCTTCTGGAAAAGTTGCGTCTGTGCGATCGGTTTGCCAAACTGCTTGCGGTCTAGCCCGTATTGCCGTGCAGCGTGCCAGCAGAACTCGGCCGCGCCCATGACGCCCCAGCTGATCCCGTAACGCGCGCGATTAAGGCAGCCGAACGGGCCTTTCAGACCTTCGACACCCGGCAGCAAGGCATCTGCACCGACCTCGACATTGTCCATGACGATCTCGCCCGTGGTGGAGGCACGCAGGCTGAGCTTGCCGCCGATCTTTGGCGCGCTAAGGCCTGCCATGCCTTTTTCGAGCACGAAGCCGCGAATCTTGCCGCCATGTGCTTCTGATTTGGCCCAGACCACGAAGACATCCGCAAAGGGTGAATTGGAGATCCACATCTTGGAGCCGTTCAGAATGTAGCCGTCACCTTTGGCCTTGGCTGTGGTTTTCATACCCGCCGGGTCGGAACCCGCATCCGGCTCGGTCAGGCCAAAACAGCCGACCAAGTCGCCGGACGCCAGGCCGGGCAGGTATTTCTGGCGCTGCTCTTCTGTTCCGTAGGCATAGATCGGGTACATTACCAGCGAGCTTTGCACCGACATCATCGAGCGATAGCCGCTGTCGACGCGTTCTATTTCTCGCGCGACAAGGCCGTAGGTCACATAGGATGCGCCGAGCCCGCCATATTCCTCTGGCACGGTCACGCCCAAAAGCCCGGCCTCGCCCATTTTCTTGAATAGGCCGGGGTCAGATGTTTCTTCCCGATAGGCGTCAACCACGCGCGGGGCCAGTTCGGCTTCGGCAAAGCCACGGGCGGCGTCGCGCAGCATACGTTCGTCTTCGGAAAGCTGGTCATTGAGTCGGAACGCATCCTCCCAATCGAAGCGGCCCATATCGGGTGCGTCTTTGGATTTGATCGGGGTTGAGATATTCATAGCGGACCTCCCTTGGCTTAAGCGTTGTTTACGCCTGTCTCGCGCATGACGCAAATGGGCAGCCTGTCGCGCTTCACGCATCTTGCGTCCCTGGGGTGGCCATGACTAGGTAGGTGGTCTGAAAGGCGGAGGGTGAACCGTGACAGCAGAATACGACTCGATCCCTGAAACGGCCTTGGCCTGGCATCGTGCGGGCAAGGGCGCGGCGCTTGCCACTGTCGTGGAGACCTGGGGCTCGGCACCGCGCCGTGTTGGCAGTCAGCTGGCCATCAGCGGGGAGGGGGAGATCGCCGGCTCTGTCTCAGGTGGTTGTGTTGAAGGGGCGGTGGTCGTCGAGGCGATGGACGCGATCGAAGGCGGCATGCCGCTGCTGCTTGAATATGGCGTGAGCGATGACGAGGCCTTTGCCGTCGGCTTGGCCTGCGGCGGAACAATTCGCATCCTCTTGGAACCAGTTGGGAAAGCCTTGCCCGAGGTGATGCTGACTGAATTGGTCGACGCGCGGGCTTCGAAAGAGCCAATTGCTTACACGGTCGACACTGCCTCATGGGACCGAAAGCTTTTGCGCCCCGAAGACGGTCATGCCGAGCGGTTCGCAGCCGACAAATCCGGGTTTGAGGGTGACAGGTTCATTGCGATCCATAACCCGCCCTTGCGCATGGCGATCGTGGGGGCGGTCCATATCGCTCAGCCCTTGAGCCAGATGGCGCGGCTTGCCGGGTTTGAACCGTTTATCATTGATCCGCGCGCGGCCTTTGCAAGCGAAGCGCGTTTTCCTGGGGAAACGCTTTCACATGACTGGCCGGATGAGGCGTTAGAGGCGTTTCAGCTTGATGCGCGTTCGGCAGTTGTAACGCTCACTCATGACCCGAAGATCGACGATCCGGCCATTGAGGCCGCTTTGCGCAGCAACTGTTTCTACCTCGGGTGTTTGGGCTCAACGCGCACGCATGCCAAGCGCGTCGCTCGTCTGGAACAGGCTGGGTTCACTGCAGACCAAATCGCACGGATCAATGGCCCGGTCGGACTTGATGTCGGGGGGCAGACGCCAGGCGAGATTGCCAGCGCAATCCTGTCAGAAGTCATCCTGTCATTGCGCGGCCCGAAAGGGCGCGGGTGATGTTTTTCGGCGCGGTGCCACTGGCCGAGGCCGAAGGAGCCGTTTTGGCGCATTCGGTGGCTTTGCCGGGTCGCCGGTTACGAAAAGGGGCCAGCCTAACCGCCAGAGATATTCAGGAACTTGCAAAGGCCGGCTTGCGCGAGGTTGTCGTGGCAAAGCTTGGAGCGGGAGATGTCGGAGAGGACATCGCCGCGACCCGACTTGCGCAAGCTATGACCAAAGGCGCGCAGGGCGTCACGGTGACCAAGGCCTTTACGGGGCGCGTGAATATCGTGGCGGACGCGCCGGGTGTGGCGCTGATTGATGCGAAGGTCGTTACTGCGGTCAATTCCTGCGATCCGATGATCACCTGCGCAACGGTGCCGCCACTGGCGCGGTTGGACAAAGGCAGTTTGATCGCCACGATCAAGATCATATCCTATGGCGTTGCGGCGGAAGATCTGGCGCGCTCGGAAGTCGCTGTGGCTCAGGCAAATCCCGCTGTGGGTCTTCACGCGACAAAGCTTAAATCAGCATGCCTGATCGTGACACTGACCGATGCTGCCCCGTCCTCAGACAAAGGGGTTGCCGCAATGAAAGGACGATTGGAGGCTTTAGGTATGTCGCTCGGCACCGTAGTAGAGGTGCCTCACAGGTCAGAGGCAATCGCCGCCTCGATCAAACACATGCAGGAGGAGCTGTGCCTTGTCCTGACAGCTTCCGCGACATCTGACGCGCAGGACATCGCACCGGAGGGCGTGCGCTTGGCGGGCGGGCAGGTGACGCGGTTTGGCATGCCTGTCGATCCGGGAAATTTGCTGTTTCTAGGCGATTATGTCGGCAAGCCGGTGATTGGTCTTCCGGGATGCGCCCGGTCCCCTGCACTGAATGGCGCGGATTTTGTGCTTGAGCGTGTGGCCTGCGGGCTGGAAGTCACAAGTGCCGATATAGCCCAGATGGGCGTGGGCGGGTTGCTGAAAGAAATTCCGCAGCGTCCTCAACCGCGTCGTGGCCCCTTTCAATTTGAGTGAAAGCAACTGCCCAACAATTCGAGCCCAAAATTTGAAGGATCAACTGCCATTCAATTTGGCTCTAACGTTTGGGACACGCTCAAGGAACTTTTCTTCATTCGGTTCCAAGCTTGGGTACTTCACACGTGGCAGGATGAGCGGCTTTCCGGCTCTTGCGAGATAGGCGTTTTCGAAAGCCGCGGGCAAACCGCCGGCAGCTGAAAAGCTGGCTCCGTCCGCGTACTGAGGATCAAAAGCATCGGGCGAAGCCACGATAGTTTCGAACAGGTCGCGCCCTCTTAAAACCATCCAGCATCGGAAGTCCTCAAATGAGTCATCGGAGCATCCATCTTGCAGCACATAGGCGAGCGCCCAGATGTCTTCGCAGTAAGATGCGGTGAGTGAGGATTGAAAAAATTTAGCCGCGTCGCGAATGGCCTTGGGGGTAAAGGCTGTCAGTCTGTCCTCTATCTTGAGGAGCGTTTCACTTTCGGAAGAACATTGCGCGTCGTGGATGATGCTCCAAAAGAGTTCCTCCGACATGGGCGTTTTTTCCGCGGCTGGCAGCTTGGATTTTGCTCCATTTTCGAGCTCCTCGCGCCATTTTGCGATTTGGGTGTGATGATCAGCTGTGATCCCATATTTCGACAGCCACTGCTCGAAAGCATCTAGTGCACTAGATGCGACTTCCTTTTTTTCAGGGAATTGCTTTGCCATTGAGATTTGGAAGCGATTTGGTGCGGTCTTTGAGGCCTTGCCGTCAGGTTGCGCGTTGTATTTTGAGACAACGTTGTGGGCGCGCAAGAACTCGCGATAGACTTCCATATGGCTTGCGATATCGGCCCGCCAAATCTGTGCGCCGCGATGTTTGTGTCCAGCCGATGCCAACATGTCGACAATTGTTCCGTAGCTTCCCGACAGACCTGCGCTGCTGACATTTGACATCACATCTTTGGCGACCAAATGAGCGCTGTTGTTGTCAAAGTGCTTTTGCGTGACCCAGATGAACAAGTCCGGGCTGAGGTTGAAAATCGGCGCTTCTAGAAGCGCTGCGGGCGTGTCCGGGTCGCCAGAGTCCCTCTTTTCCGCAAGAAGTAGCATGCAGTCGTTTTGATCCTCAAAGAGACCTTTAAATTCGATATCAAGTAGGTCGGTGATTTCTCTGGAAAGCATCAAAAAACCCTTTTTCAACTCCGCTTTCTATCGCGAATGAACATGTCAATACTTGGGCAAATCGCGCTAGGCGGTTTTGAGTGCGCCAGAAAGCTTCGAAAACAACAAAAAAAGCCCCGCAGAGTATGCGGGGCTCTAAAATTCAAAATGTGGCGCGCCTAAGCTTTCACAGGCCCGATCATCATGATCATCTGGCGGCCTTCCATCTTGGGCATGTTTTCCACCTTGCCCTTGCCGTCGACGTCTTCGGCGACCCGTTCCAGCAACTCCCGACCGAGGTTCAAGTGCGCCATTTCGCGGCCACGGAAGCGCAGAGTGACCTTCACCTTGTCACCGTTTTCGAGGAATTTGTACACGTTGCGCATTTTGACCTCATAGTCATGCGTGTCCGTGTTGGGGCGGAATTTGACCTCTTTGACCTCGATGGTCTTTTGCTTCTTGCGCGCCTCCGCCTCTTTCTTCTGCTGTTCATATTTGAACTTGCCAAAATCCATGATTTTACACACGGGCGGGGTGGCATTGGGGGAAATTTCTACAAGGTCAAGCCCGGCATCGTCTGCCATCTGCATGGCGCGGGAAGGGCTGACAACTCCCACATTTTCACCTTCTGCGCCGATCAGGCGAATTTCATCTGCGCGGATGCGATCATTTACGCGGGGTCCGGTGTCGCGCTGTGGGGGCGCGTTGTGTGGTCTGCGGGCTATGGTGCCTATTCCTTATGTGGTTTCTGTAATTAGGTCAGGCCTGCAAGGTAAGGGGCGGGAGGCAGCGGTTCAAGCGCCATTTGAGCGGAATGACGCGAATCCGCCAGCTTTCCCCCTAAACTGTCATTGTTCATCCCCGATACAGCTCATAGATCGATGGTTAACGGGCCGAAGCGCCCGAGCACATGAAGGAGTTCACTATGCGCACGCAATTCATTTCGGCCTTTGCCCTTGCGGCTGTTTTAGGCGCGACGAGCGTTGCCCCCGCCAACGCCATGGGTTGGTTTTTCGGTGATGACGAAGCCGCAGAAGCGGCAAAAGAAGCAGAAGAAGCCGCCGCGAAAGCTGCTGAAGAGGCCAAGATGAAGGCCGAGGAAGAGGCAAAAGCTGCAGAAGAAGCCGCGGCAGCTGAAGCAGCTGAAGCAGAGGCCGCCGCCAAGGAAGCAGAAGAGGCTGCCGCCAAGGCTCAGGAGGAGGCCGACGCCGCTGCTGCAGAAGCCGCTGCAAAAGCGGAAGAAGAAGCCAAAGCCCTTGCAGAAGAGGCCGAAGAAAAAGTTGAAGAGGCTGCGGAAGCCGCAAGCGATGCAGTTGAAGGCGCTGTCGATAGCGCTGCTGAGGCTGTCGAAGGTGCCGTCGACGAGGCCAACGAGGCCGTCGAAGGCGCAGCCGCAGCTTTGACTGGTGGAGCCGATGCCGCAACCGAGGAAGCGGAAGCTGTGACCGAAGAAGCAACTGAAGCTGCGACCGAGGCGACTGAAGATGCCGAAGCGGCTGTTGAAGAGGCAACAGAGGGCGCAGGAGAGGCAGCCGAAGGCGCTGCTGAAGCCACTGAGGAGGCAGCTGAAGCTGTGACCGAAGAAGCTGAAGCCGTCACTGAAGAGGCCGATGCTGCCACTGAAGAAGCAGAAGCGGCTGCTGACGAAGGAACGACGGGCATCGCTGATGTGTTGAGCCCTGAAGGTTTTGACTATGACAGCGTGATCAGCCTAATCGACGAAAACGTCAGCAACCCGCTGCTCTCCGGCACTCTCAAGACCGGGATTGAAACGGCGCGCGACAACCCGGACCAGCTGAAAGCAGCGCTGGATGCAGTAAAGGCCGCGATTGGTCAGTAAGTCACCGACTTTGAAACAAAAAACGCCCGTGAAAAGCTCCCGGGCGTTTTTTTGTTTCTAGATTGTCGAATTAGCCAACGAAGGCTTTTTCGACCACATAGTGTTTCGGATCGGAGTTTGCGCCTTCCTCAAGGCCAAACCCTTCCAGAATTTCCTTCAGGTCTGTGTTCAGCCCGATGGAGCCGCAGACCATGGCTCGGTCCGTCTCAGACGAAATACCGTCGATCCCGAGGTCTTTGAAGACAGTACCGTCCTGTAGAAGAGTGGTGATACGCCCCATCTTCGGGCTCTCTTCGCGGGTGGTTGTGGGGTAGTAGACGAGCTTTTTGAGGTTTTCTTCACCAAGAAGCTCAACCATCATCTCGTCGCTGCGCAGGTTCTCGATCAGTTCCTTGCCATAGTTCAACTCCGCCACATCGCGGCAGGTATGGGTCATGATGATCTGGTCGTAATCCTCGAATGTTTGCGGGTCGCGCAGCAAGGACGCGAAGGGCGCAAAACCGGTGCCGGTGGCGAAGAACCAAAGCCGTTTGCCGGGCAAGAGCGCGTCATGGACCAATGTGCCAACTGGTTTGGGGCGCAAAATGATCTGATCGCCGGGCTGAATGTGCTGGAGTTTTGACGTCAGCGGGCCGTCCTGCACCTTGATGGAATAAAACTCCAACTCCTCATCCCATGAAGGCGAAGCAATCGAGTAGGCGCGCAGCAGCGGCTTTTGCTTTCCCGTTTCGGGATGCGGGTCGCCCATCAGGCCGATCATCACAAATTCGCCGGAGCGGAAGCGCAGGGAGGCGGGACGTGTCACCCGGAAGGAAAACAGGCGGTCTGTCCAGTGCTTCACCTCGGTGACGGTCTGCGCGTCGGGCAGCGTTGGAACAGCTTTTGCAGGTGCGTTCATGGTCATGTCATTCATAGCGTGTCTAGCGAGGTTGACACCTCGATCTCTTCTTTAACGGGGAAACTTTGCTTCGGGAAGTGCGGTTCAGGCGCGCAGGCGCATCTGGTAGCTATGCGACTTCCAATCGGCACGGGCGAGCCATTGATCCTCCGGCTGGCGCGCGGCCAGATCGTCTGGGATCTCGACCTCGTCAAAGCCAGACCGGCGCGCCATTGCATATTGGTCGGCCAGGACGTGGCCCGAGGCGCGAAGGCGGCCCTTGTAACCCATCAAGCGCAAACGGCGTGCAATGGTGAAGCCGCGACCGTCAGCGGAGGAGGGGAAGTCGACGCGGATCATGGCGATGTTTGAGAGCTTGTTGCTTAGACCAGCCGGGTCAGCGTCGGATGCCAAATCAACCGAGTTTCCGGGACCTACATCATTGGCAGGCAGGTCGGCTTGCGGAATGAAACCGTCCGTCCAATCGTCGCTTACAAAGCCTGTATCTTGCACCAAAACGCTCATGCTGCGTTCTCCTGTCTTTGCGGTTTTCCATCCACGAAATGGATGCCGCATTCGGTTTTTTCTTGTCCGCGCCACCGGCCGGCACGCGGGTCTTCTCCCTCGGCCACTTTGGTTGTGCAGGGGGCACAGCCTATGGATGCAAAGCCACGTGCCACAAGAGGGTGACGGGGCAGGTCATGGGCGTCCATGTAATCGGCGATCATTTTTGGGGTCCAATCCGCCAGCGGATTGATCTTGATGCGCGCGCCTTCGTCTTTCTCAAAAAGCGCCAGCTTCGCACGCTGCCCGCCTTGTACTCGCTTGCGCCCAGTGATCCAGCCGCCAAAATCTTGCAATGCGCGCTCCAGCGGTTCCGTTTTGCGCAAGCTACAGCATGCGTCAGTGTCGAATTGGTGCAGGATGCCGTCCACGTCGCGCTCCATTACCGCGCCTCGATCAGGGCGGATGACGCGGATGTTAGTAAGGCCCAGCTGTTCAGCGGCCTCGCGTTGATAGGTCAGCGTTTCGGGGAAAAGCATCTCGGTATCGAGGAAAATCACAGGCGTCGTAGGGTCAATCTCGGAAACCATGTGCAACAGCACAACGCTTTCCGCACCAAAGCTTGAGACCAGCGCGACTTGCCCGATTTGCACATCATCAAGTGCGTGCTTCAGAATAGTCTGCGCGTCGCTTTTGCGGTGGAGCAGATTGCGGCGCTCTGCCAGTTCCTTAAGCGGCATTGGCTTTTACCTCCGGATAAAGGGCGGCCTTGAACGGCGCCATGCCAAGACGACGGTAGGCGTCGATGAAACGCTCTTCTGGGCTTTCGCGCAGATCGAGATAAGCGGCAACCAGCCGCTCAATGGCAGGAACGATCTCGTCATAGGCAAAGCCTGGGCCCGCGCGCTCGCCAACGGCTGCGGTCTCGGTGTGGTCGCCACCGAGCGTGATCTGGTAGTTTTCCACGCCTGCACGGTCGAGGCCAAGAATACCGATGTGACCGACATGGTGATGCCCGCAAGCGTTGATGCAGCCGGAGATTTTGATCTTCAGGTCGCCGATGTCGTGCTCCAGCTTCAGCTCGTCAAACCGCGTCGCAATCTGTTGGGCCACCGGGATCGAGCGGGCCGTCGCCAAAGCGCAGTAATCCATGCCGGGGCAGGCGATGATGTCGGAGATCAACCCGATATTGGCCGTCGCCAGTCCGGCCTTGCGCAGCCGCGCATGGATCGCGGGCAGGTCGGCCTTGTGGACATGCGGCAGGATGACGTTCTGCTCATGGCTGATGCGCAGCTCGTCATGGGCGAAATCGCGGGCGATCTGAGCCATGACGCGCATCTGATCAGAGGTCGCGTCGCCGGGTGTCTGGCCTTGCTTTTTGATCGAAATGGACACGATTGCGTAGCCATCTGCGCGGTGCTTGGTGACGTTGGTGTCCACCCAAGAACGGAAGACCGGGTCTTCGTGGTATGCCGCGTTAAACGGCGCGATCGACGCCATTTTGAATTCCGGAGCAGCGAATTGGGCTTCGATGCCTTCCAACATGTCCTGATCCACACCGCTGAATTCAGGACGTAGCTGAGCGAAACGCTCCTCGACCAGATCGCGGATCGTGTCGATCCCGTTTTCATGCACGGTAATCTTGATGCGGGCCTTGTATTTGTTGTCGCGGCGGCCGAGCAGGTTGTAGACGCTGACGATGGCTTCCGCATAGGGTAGCAGGTCTGCTTTGGGCAGGAACTCCCGTAGAACCTTGCCGATCATCGGGGTGCGACCAAGCCCGCCGCCCACGATCACCTCATAGCCCGGCTCGCCCGCCTCATTGCGCACCATGCGCAACCCGATGTCATGCGCTTTGGTGACAGCGCGGTCGTTGGGGGAGCCGGTGACAGCGATCTTGAATTTGCGCGGCAGGAACTGGAATTCTGGGTGATCGGTGGACCACTGGCGAAGCAGTTCGGCAGTGGGGCGGGGGTCCTCGATCTCGTCGGCCGCCGCACCCGCGAAATGGTCAGCGGTGACGTTTCGGATCGTGTTGCCGGAGGTCTGAATGGCGTGCATGCCAACCTCACCCAATGCGTCGAGCATATCGGGGACGTCACGCAGCTTGGGCCAGTTATACTGGATGTTCTGGCGCGTGGTGAAATGACCGTAACCTTTGTCCCATTTGTCGGCGATCATCGCGAGCTGGTCCATCTGCGCGCTGTTGAGCGTGCCATAAGGAATGGCCACGCGCAGCATGTAAGCGTGCAGCTGCAGGTAGAGCCCGTTCATCAGGCGCAGCGGTTTGAACTCATCCTCGGTCAGCGATCCGTTGATGCGGCGTTCGACCTGGGCGCGGAATTGCGCGTTGCGTTCGGCTAGAAAGTCGTGGTCGAAGTCATTGTATTGATACATTAAACTGTCCTCACGCTGGCAGCGTCAGCTTGCTTGCCGTGGTTGTAATTGGAGGGGCCTTTGGTGCGGAAGTCTTCGCGAAAATGGGTGGGTTCCGGCCCGTCCTCACCGAGTTTTACGTCTGCCAGATAGGCACCCACGATTTGCTCAGGCTGGCTTTGAGCCAAAAGCAAACGGAGGTCGCCATGGGCTTCATCCTCGATCACTTCGGCGTCTTTCAGGTTGCGCGACCACTGATCATCTTCGGTCAGATAGATGACGTCGCCCTCAAGAAGCGCATTTGCGGTAACGACTTTCGGGGTAAAGGGCTTGCTCATATTGCAGCCTCCTGTTGGTCAAATTGATCTGCCGCTTCCAGCGCCGCGCGTGGTGCAAGGCCTAGGAAAACGAGCGCAGGGCCCGAGAGGTTGGCTTCCGTCAGGCTCGGCTCCAACTCCGACAAGGTGGTTGACAGAATGCGCTGCGTCGGGCGCGACGCGTTCTCGATCACTGTGACGGGCGTCGCCGGGTCCGCGCCATGCATCAGCAGCCGGCCTTGAATGAACCGCGCCGATTTCTTGCCCATATAGATGGCGGCGACTTCGCCTGGTTGCGCCAGCGCGCGCCAATCGTGATCGGCATAGCCCTTGGTGTCATGCCCTGTAATGAGCCGCACGGCGGAATTACGACCGCGCTTGGTCAAGCTTTGACCCAGGGCCGCGACACCAGCGGAGGCAGATGTGATGCCAGGCACGATGTTCCAAGTGATCCCGCAGGCCTCGCAGGCTTCGATTTCTTCATCGAGCCGGCCAAATACGGTCGGGTCACCTGATTTCAATCGCACCACATGCGCACCGCCACGGGCATGGCTGACGATCATCTCATTGATGGCGTCTTGGCTGACCGAAGGACCGAACCCTTCTTTCCCTGCGGAGATCAAGGTCGCTTCGCGGCGCGCGAGTTCCAAGATTTCAGGGGCGACCAGACGGTCGTAGATGATGACATCAGCCTTATCGAGTGCTGAGCGTGCCTTCAGTGTCAAAAGTTCCGGGTCACCGGGACCGGCTCCAACCAAATCAACCCAGCCTTCGCGCTCGGGCGCGTTCAGGTGTTGGTCGAGCAGGGTTTCCAGCCGCTCTTGTGCTGCGTTCTCGGCCTTGACGTCAGCTTTGTAGTAGTCCGACCAGAAGGCGCGGCGCTTTGCACCAAAGGGTAGGGCTTCGACCTTCGCACGGAATGCTTTGCCCACACGGGCCATGAGGCCCAGATTGGGCGAAAGCTGTTCTTCCAAAGACTTCTTGATGGAGCGCGCCAATACCGGGGCGGCACCTTCGGTGCCGATGGCTACGGTGACAGGGTCACGATCGACGATAGCGGGCGTGATGAACTGGCTGTCGGCTAGGTTGTCGACAATGCTGACCAATGCGCCGTCGCGATGCGCGAGCGCGGCCACACGCGCGTCTTCAGCGTCGTCTTCGTTTGCTGCATAGAACAGCGAAGCGCAGAGCGCGTCGCCAGGTTCCATCGCACGCGCGATGAGGTGAAGCTTGCCGTCTGCCGCCCAAGCTTGGATTTCAGGCGCCGCGTCAGAAGCGACAACGGTGAGCTTGGCTTCGCTCTTCAGCAGCAGGCGAAGCTTGGCCAAAGCGGCTTCGCCGCCGCCTGACAGGACGACGCGTCGCCCTTCAAGGGCCATGAAAATCGGAAAATGCTTCATTGTGAGCGCTCCGTGTTGCGTTGCCTCTAAAAATAGAAAAAAGTTCTTATATCGACTACCCATTGGAGAAAATAAGGAATAATGTACTATCTGATGCGGGATTGAGTACGTGCGTTCACAAATTGAGGGAAAACAGGAATGGCAGACCAATTGGACGCAATGGACCGGAATATCCTTGCGGAGTTGCAACGCGACGCCTCACAATCTCTTGATGAAATTGCCCGCAAAACAGGGTCTTCCAAGACGCCTGTGTGGAACCGCATCAAGAAGATGCGGGCGCGCGGAGTGATCAAGCAGGACACGGTTGTACTCGACCCAGAAGCCCTTGGGCTAGAGGCGTGTTTCTTTGTTTTGGTGCGAACCTCAGAGCATGAAGCCGATTGGCAAGCACGGTTTCTGGCGACACTGCAAGCACGTCCCGAAGTGATGGAGGCACATAGGCTCGCAGGTGATATCGATTACATCCTCAAAGTGCGGGTCGCCAACGCGCGCGCATATGACGAATTCTACCAGGCGCTGATTTCCGAAGTGCGGATTTTCAATGTCACAGCACTTTTGTCGATGGAAGAGATCAAGTCGACGACGGCTCTTCCGCTTTAAGCACAGGTATCAGGCGCGCGGCGTGCGAGTTCGAGCGATGCCAAACGGTCCAACAGCTCAGGTTTAATCCGGCCATAGACCGCGGTGCGCCCAATTAACAGGAAAGGTGTGCCGATGACGGCAAAACGCTCCGCTGCGGCCTGAGACGTTGCCAAGCTCCTTGTGACGCTTGGGCCTTCCATATCTGCGCGCAGCTTTCCCAGATCGAGGCCGATTTCCTGCCCGATTTTTTCAACGTATGCCTGATTGATGCGCACCACACCGGTATTCAAAAGGCGGTGCATCTGGTCATATTGGCCCTGCTTGCGCGCGGCGAGCGCGGCTTTCGCGCCTATGACAGAACCAGGCCCAAGAAGCGGCAACTCGTGATAGCGAAGTACCATCTCCTGACTGCGTTGCGTTGCAAGGGTTTTCAAGTCGCGCCCAAGCACCCGGCAATACGGGCAATTGTAGTCCGTAAAGTAGGAGAGTGTGAGGCGGCCGTCGCTTCCCGCAAACAAGGCCTGACAAAGCGCTGCATCGTCGAGTGGCTGGGGTTTCGAGGGAGTTTCACCCAATCCAATCAACGGGTTGGCGAAGCCGCCGCTCAGCTGTGCCTCGCTCTCGAGCTTTTGGAACCCGTCCGGCATACCGGCGCTCGTGACGTCGGGTAGGGGACCATAGCGCGCCCAGGCCGAGGGGACGACGCTGCGCGCGCCCCAGTAGGCCAAGCCGAGACCGGCAAGAGCCAGAAACGCGCGCCGTCCCGACATTTACTTTGCAAGCGCGTCGAGCACGCGGACCCAAGAGCGGATGCCTTTGTGGAAGCTCGACAGGTCGTATTTTTCATTGGGTGAATGGATTTGGTCGTCGTCTTTCCCGAACCCAATCAACAATGCGTCCATGTCTAGGATGTCTTTGAAATAGCCCGCGATTGGAATCGACCCGCCACAACCGACGAACGCAGCCTCATTCGGCCATTCGTCTGACAATGCCTGGCGTGCCTTCTCAAATGCCGGGTGATCGGTGGCCATCTCCGATGCGGCGGATGCCCCATGCGGGGCGAATTCGACCGTGCAATCCTCAGGCAATTGAGCCTGGACAAAGGCACGGAAGTTTTCGCGCAGGCGCAACGGGTCCTGCCCGGGAACAAGCCGGAAACTGATCTTGGCGGAGGCCTGCGACGGCAAAACCGTTTTGAAACCGTCGCCTTGATAGCCGCCTGATATGCCGTTGACCTCGCAGGTCGGACGAGACCAGATCATCTCAAGCCCCGTACGGCCGTCTTCGCCTGCGGGCAGGCCAAGGCCGACTTCGCCCAGGAATTCTGCGTTTTCAAAACCCAGATCATTCCATTGCTGCGCTATATCGGCGGGCAGGTCGGCGACGCCATCATAAAAACCCGGCACCATGATGCGCCCCGTGTGGTCATGAAGCGAGGCTATGATCTTAGCCAGCACCCGGATTGGGTTGCGCGCGATGCCGCCATACATACCAGAATGCAGGTCCTTGTTGGGGCCGGTGATGGTAATCTCTTCGCCCAGCAGCCCGCGTAGGCGGGTTACGATAGCTGGCGTGCTGTCGCCAAAGAGCCCGGTGTCGCAGATTAGGGCAACATCGGCTGTCAGCTCGTCACGATTTTCCTTCATGAATGGGATGAGGGATGGGGAGCCGCTTTCTTCCTCGCCCTCAAAGAAGATCGAGACGCGATCGGGGAGGGTGCCGTAAACCGCCTTCCATGCGCGGCAGGCCTCGACAAATGTCATCAACTGCCCCTTGTCGTCGGAGGCGCCACGGCCCCGGATAACCTTGCCTTTGGCCGTTTTTTCAACGGCGGGCTCAAATGGTGGCTTGGCCCAGAGCTCAATCGGATCAACGGGTTGCACGTCATAGTGGCCGTAGAACATCGCATGTGTCCCAGAGCCACGACCATGGGCCACGACCATCGGATGCCCCGGTGTTTCGCGCTTTGAGGCCTCAAAACCGATGCTTTTCAGGTCGGCCACGAGCCAATCCGCAGCCGCGTCGCAGTCTTTTGCATAGGCAGGATCGGTTGAGATGGATTGAATGCGCAAGAGCTCCAACAAACGGTTGGTTGCTTCCTCAAGGTCAGAATCGACCTGTGTTAGTACCCGCTCTAATGACATTTTTTGGCCCCATTTTTGACATATTTCATCTGGGTCTATCAGCCGTTGCCAAACTGTAAAGTAAAACCCGACATAGGGCGAAACAATGTCTCGTGAGAAGGGTGAACTCTTGGCTTGTTTGGCGACAATCGCCTGAAAACACGCGAGTTTTCGCCCATCTGCTGGATACCGCTAAGCGTTCAGTAACCAATTTTGTGCAAAGTCGTTGATTGTGGTAATGTTATGGAATTGATCTGATCACTTCCACGTAGGGGCGGCAAATTGTAGCTGTGCCTCTGCCTCATTCTTGATTTATACGTTTGAAAATTTTTTCGGGATTGCCCAGATGAGCTATACCTCCGCACTCGATGCTGCTTTGAACCGACTTCATGACGAAGGACGGTACCGAACGTTTATCGACGTGGAGCGCTCCCGCGGGAATTTCCCGGATGCGATTTGGACCAAGCCCGATGGCTCGCAGCAAAATGTAACTATCTGGTGCGGCAATGATTATCTGGGGATGGGGCAACACCCCGTCGTCTTGGAAGCTATGCATGAAGCGCTTGACGCGACCGGTGCTGGGTCGGGCGGTACGCGCAATATTTCTGGTACGACGGTATATCATAAACAGCTCGAAGCGGAGATCGCGGATTTGCACCAAAAGGAAGCAGCGCTTCTTTTTACCTCCGCCTATATCGCCAACGACGCCACGCTTTCGACGCTGCCAAAACTATTCCCAGGTTTGGTGATCCTGTCGGATGAACTGAACCACGCCTCGATGATTGAAGGAATTCGTCGCAATGGCGGGGCCAAAATGGTGTTCAAGCACAATGATATGGAGGATTTGCGGGCGAAACTGGCCTTGCTTCCGGCCAACGCTCCCAAACTGATCGCTTTTGAAAGCGTCTATTCCATGGATGATGATTTCGGGCCGATTGAAGCAATTTGCGACCTCGCCAATGAGTTCGGCGCACTGACCTATATGGACGAGGTGCATGCGGTTGGCATGTATGGACCGCGCGGCGCAGGCATTGCAGAGCGCGACGGCTTGATGGACCGCGTCGACATCATCAATGGCACACTTGCCAAAGCTTATGGCGTCATGGGGGGCTACATCGCGGCCTCGGCCAAAATGTGTGATGCGGTGCGCTCTTACGCGCCGGGCTTTATTTTCACGACATCCTTGCCGCCAGCGGTTGCGGCGGGAGCTGCGGCGAGCATTCGGTTTCTCAAGGAAGATGACGCGCTACGCGCGCAGCATCAATAAGGTGCGGCAACCTTGAAAATGCGTCTCAAGGGCCTCGGTCTACCGCTGATTGATCACGGCAGCCCATAGTACACGACGCTACTTGAAACGAGGAGCGAAAAGGATTCGAATTGAAGCTT
>JAPORH010000043.1 GCA_026710325.1 Litoreibacter sp.
AAGCTTCAATTCGAATCCTTTTCGCTCCTCGTTTCAAGTAGCGTCGTGTACTATGAAAAACATGTTTAATTAATCTGACGAATTGCATTTCATCCATGTTCACCAAACGCAAAATCTGGCTCTCAGAGCTGCTTGAGGGCGGCGCCCTTTCGATTGTGCGGGACGCCGAAATCGCATTTGCGGGTAAGCTTTCGACACCTTTGAACGACCGGATCGTCCCGCTTCAGTCCCAAGATCATTTGGAACGAGCGACGCGATCAGACGGAACCACAGCCTTCATCACGCCCGAGGGTCTAAGTCAGAAAATACCGGACCAGTTTGGCCTGATCATAGCTCCTTACCCAATGGCCGCGCTGGCGCATGTTCAAAGCAAGCTTGCAAACCATCCAACGTTGCAATGGGACAGGTTTGAAACCCGGATTCATCCATCCGCACAGATCGATAGAAGTGCATCAATCGCACCATTTGACGTCACCATTGGCGCGGACACTGTTATTTTTCCTGGGGCTATCATTGGTCCTCGAACGGCGATAGGCGCGCGCTGTTCCATAGGCCCCAACACCCATATTGGCGCCACCGGTTTTCAGAAAGATGCAGGCACTCCGGGCCATCTGATGGCGCAGTCGGGCGGGGTTCGCATCGCAGACGATGTCACGATTCAATCGAGCTGCGTCGTGTCGCGCGCAGTCTTTGGCGGGTTTACAGAGATCAACTCGGAAGTGCTGATCGATTCACTTGTGTCGATCTCGCATGATTGCGTGATCGGCTCCGGGACTGTGATCTGCGCGAAAGTCAGTCTCTCGGGTGGCGCAAGGGTCGCGGAATCCGCCTATCTCGGGCCAAATGCGACCATATCCAACAGCATTTCCATAGGGACAGGCGCACAAGTGTCCCTCGGTGCTGTCGTCACAGAAGACGTCCCAGCTGGGCAAAAGGTGTCCGGCAATTTCGCCTTACCCCATGAAAAATGGCTCAGGTTAATCCGCCAGTTTCGCTAAGAGCTTATTAACCAAGTTCCCCTCTTATGACCTCGAAAAAGGCGTTCCGCGCGATGCGCGGCAAGATGGGTGTTTTTGGTCCGATATGCTGCAAAAGGTGCAAAAAAAGCGCGTTGCCATGGTGGTGCCCAATATCTGCAACCTAGACTACCGGGTCGTGAAGGAGGCCGAGGCATTGGCAGCATCCGGCTACGAGGTTCGCGTCTATTGCATCTGGAAACCGGGCATCAAACTCCCCGTTCAGGAGGAGATCAACGGCGTCACCTATATCCGGCGCGAATGGAACCTGATCGGGTTGATCAAACACAAACTGCTCGGCTCGCCCTATCCATCCGACACGGTTCGGCTTCAAAACCGTTATCGGGAGGGTGCAGAATGAAAAAACGCATTGCGAAAGCCCTCAACGCGCGGATCAAAAAGCTCAGTCTGATGTTCCACACGGTGTTCTGCGATATGTCGCTGCGCATGGTGTTTCAGGAGGAGATCACGGCTTGGAAGCCCGACATCGTGCATGCCCATGACGGTATCGCGCTTCCCCTCGCCGCCAAGGTCGCCAAGTCTTGCGGCGCAAAGCTTGTCTTTGACAGCCATGAGTTGGAGACGCATCGAAACCCGCCGCTGCCATGGCTGCGAAAAATGCAGGTGGTGCATTTGGAGAAAACCTACCTTCCTAGGGCGGATATCGTGGTGACCGTCGGGCACAAGATTGCCGAATACTTGGAGAAAACCTACCGCATCCGCAAACCGCTTGTGCTCTATAACAGCCCCCGGGAAACGCCGCTGCCAATACCCGACCGGCTCTCCACCCCTGACCGCAGCGATCTGCGCGACGAGTTGATGGTCCCAAAGAACGCATTTCTGATCGTGCACACTGGCAATGTCACGTTTAACCGCGGGATCGAACAGTCTGTCATAGGTCTCTCAAAAGCGTCGGAAGACCCTGGATTTCGGAAAATGTATCGCGGGGGCATTCACTTCGCCATGGTCGGAAATACTGTCCCTGCAGTGGTAAAACGGGTGGAGGCGCTCCACAAAAAATATGGTGAATCGATCAAGCTGCATTTCGTCCCACCCATCGCGCCAAACCAGATCATCGACTACATCAAAACTGGGGATGCCAGCATCTCGCCAGGTATCCCACTGGTTCTGTCCTATGAGTTTGGGATGCCGAACAAACTGTTCGAAGCAATTCTGGCTGGGCTGCCAATTGTTGCCGCCGATTTGGTCGAAAAGAAGAAACTGATCGCGGACTATGGGCTCGGAATGAGCTACCAGGCCGATGACACAAACAAGCTGGCCGAAGCCTTCCTCGAGGTTGCCTTGAACCACGAACAATATGAACGCGGCGCCAACAGGCAGGCCGAACTCAACGCTCTCTTTTCATGGGAGGCGCAGGAGCGAAAGCTCGTCGCGGCCTATGCACAGCTATGACCAACGTCAGCAGCACTCACATCTCGGGCTTTCTGGAAAAGCAATTTGGAATGAAGCCGCGTAAAGTTCCCGCGTTTTCCATTCAAGGTCCGGCGCCACTCGACGATTTTTCCCCAGGAACGGTATCTTTTTGTACAAAACCTAAAATCCCCATTCACGCCGCGTCGACCGAAAACGCGCTTCTGATTTGCCTGCCCGATGCGATAACGGCCTCCCAGGCCATATTGTTGCCAGTGGAAAATCCGCGCCTCGCCTTCGGCAAGCTGATCGAGGCCTTCTTTGCCCCCAAGACCGAACGCACAATCCACCCGACCGCGACGATCCATGCCTCCAGCCACGTCGCGCGAGACGCTGCAATTGGGCCGGGTGCGGTCATCGGCCCCAATTGCACCATTGGGGCCGGTAGCCAGATCGGCGCAAACACGGTGCTCGAACGCAATGTTCAAGTCGGGGCGGGCTGTATCATTCGTGCGGGCTGCGCAATCGGCCAGCCAGGCTTTGGGATTGAGACTGACGCGAACGGCAACAATTACCAGCTTCCCCATATCGGCGGGGTGGTTATTGAGGATCACGTCACCATCGGCTGTCTGACAAGCATCGCCAGCGGAACTCTCACGCCCACAAGGATTTGCCACGGCGCCATTCTCGACGATCAGGTTTTCATCGCCCATAACGTCCATATCGGCGAGCGCAGCCTTGTCATTGCCTGCGCCGAGGTGAGCGGCAGCGTGCATATCGGCAAGGGCTGCTGGATCGGTCCCAATAGCTCGATCATGAATCAGGCCAGCATTGGTGATCGCAGCCTGATCGGGCTTGGCGCGGTGGTCACCAAATCCTGTCCGGAGAATGTGGTGCTGATCGGCTCTCCCGCCCGTATCCTGAAGGAGCGATACCCGGCGTGATCTTTCCCAACGCAGGATATCCAAAATCCGCGCTTTTGCTTTCGGCCCATACCGATGATTGCGAGATCGGGATGGGCGGCACAATCGCGCGGCTTGTTGAGGCCGGGGTCACCATCCGTTGGCTTGTCTTCTGCAACGCCTGGCAGTCGCTGCTAAAGGGGCTCCCCAAAGACACTTTGCTACAAGAACAGCGCGCCGCTGCCGCGTCTTTCGGCATCTCAGATGACAATCTGTTCATCGACGATATCCCGGTGCGCCATTTCCCTGCCCACAGGCAGACTATTCTTGAAGCGCTTGTGGCAGAAGCGCGCGCGCATCCGCCCGACCTTGTCTTTTGTCCCTCCCTGCAGGACCGGCATCAGGACCACCTGACCCTGGCGCAGGAGGCCGAACGCGCGTTCAAACGCACCACCTTACTGGGCTACCATTTGCCATGGAACCTACCCCACAGCACCCAGAACGCCCATGTTGCCATCGGGCCCACGCATGTAGACACAAAACTCAAAGCTGTTGCCTGCTACAAAAGCCAGGCGCAGCGTCCGTATTTCCAAAAAGGCGCGATTGAAACCTTGCTCTCTGCCGCTGGGATCGCGTCCGGCCATGACATGGCGGAACCGTTCGAGGTGATCAGGCTGCAAGCGCCCCTATAGGCTCTGATACGGCCAAAACCTTGCTATAGAGCGCCAAAAGCTGCTTTTCTTCTTCCGCCCAACTGAACTTCTGCAAGACATGGTTTCGAAGATACACGCGGTCTTGCATTGGGAGTTTTTTAGCCTCTCGAATTGCGCCGGCAAGCAAAGCGGGCGGGGCGCTCCAAGGCACCCGCATCAATCCCGGTGCCAGAGAGTCTTCCTGCCGCAAACGCGCGGTATCCGTCACCACGACGGGCAGTTTCATAGCCAGGTATTCAAGCAGTTTCACAGGCAGCGATGTGCGGTAGGCAGGCAGGGGTTCGGGCAAGCACAGCGCGACATGGGCACCCGCTAGATGCGACGCAACATCCCGGCGCGACAACGGCCCATGAAATGTCACATGCGGTCGTGCCGGATGATGTTCCAACTCGGCACGCAAGATTGGCGTGATCGGCCCAACCAAATCGAGCGTCAACGCGACTCCATGCGCGCGGCCTGCTTCAACTGCATCGCACATCCTGAAAACGCCACGCGCCCGTGTAATGTCGCCCACATAGATACAACGGATCGCGCGATCTTTTGGACGCGGGCCAACGTCTGGCCACTCTTCCGTGACAAGAAAGTTCCGAAGGACCGAAGCACCAGGAAACCGTGCTTGCAATTGCCTGTCGGCGACCACAATGCCATCCGCCCGTGTGGCAAGCCTACGCTCAATATGATCAAAACAGCCTGCAACACCGCGCCTCACCCATCGGGGACCCAGCCAATCGCGCGACAAGGGCGCTAGGCTGAAATCCTCATGCGCGTCATAAATCACTCTGATGCCCGCCCGCTGCAATCGCGGCAGAAGCATCAAAAGATCTGGGTCATGAAGATGCACGAGTTGGGGCGAGAGTTGCCGGATACGCGCATATAGAGCCTGTCCAAACTTCGTAAACCGATCGAAACGACCCGATGGACGCGCAATCATATGAAGTGAAATGCCGTGCTCTTCCACAACCTCATCTATCTGCCCAGGACCCAACACGCCGACACGGTACTGCCGCGATAAACTGCGCGCTTGTTTTACAAAGATCCTCGTGTCGCGGACTGAATGGGCGGAAGTGACATGCAGCACATCCAAAGCCGCCCCCTTCATGCCGCGACCTTCATGTTATCAGCGTGGTGTGCCAGAGCATCTTCGAGCGCATCATAATAATACAACCGCCCATCCTCCAGAACAGCACCGGCGGAGCAAAGCGATTTCAGCGCGCCTTCGCTATGCGACACAACAATTGATCCCGATTGGTCCAACCTGTCTTCCAGCACCGCGCGGCATTTTTCGCGAAAAGACGCGTCGCCGACCGAGGTCACCTCATCAATCAGATAGTAGGAAAACGGTATTCCCATCGTCACACCAAAAGCCAGACGCGCCCGCATCCCCGAACTGTAGGTCCGCACGGGCATCCAAAAACTCTCGCCAAGCTCTGCAAAGTCCAAAACGTAGTCCTCCAAACCGTCTGTATCGACTCCGTAGACCCGAGCGATAAATCGTGTGTTCTGCGCACCCGTCAGATCAGGGTGAAAGCTGCCCGCAAAGCCGATCTGCCAGGAGATGCTTCCCGTGCTCAGCACTTCCCCGTAATCGGGCCGCATCGTGCCGCCGATGATCTTCAACAGCGTCGATTTACCGGCCCCATTGCGACCCAAAAGGGCCACGCTTTTGCGTTCCGGAAACACCGCGGAGATGTCGCGCGCGATGAACTTTCGCGTGGGGCCAATCCGGAAGCTTTTAGTCAGGTCTTTCAGCTCAATCATCGCCTACCGCCGGTCTCTGATCGAATAGGCCACCATCAAAAACACCGACCAGATCAGCAGCAAAAGCGCGCCACCCACTGCACTGATCAGAATAGCGCGCGGATAAAGCGGGGCGTCGGCCAGTGTAGGTTCAATATGAACCGCCAGGTATTTGGTGCGCCCTTTCGCGTCCGCACGGGCACTGTCAAAGGCAGCCGCGGCCGACAAAAATGCTTGCTCCGCAAATTCCCGCTCGACGATCAGCGCCTCATAGCTGCCGACAATCGCCACCATATCTCGGTCAACTTCGGAGGCAAGGCTCGCGCGCTCCCCCTCCAAGCGATTGCGGATCGCCTCGATACGCCTGCGCGCCTGTTCCAACCGGATATCATTGCGGTTGGATGTACTGCCCTCCAACAAGTCCAGATCAATCATCGCCTCCGCAAGCTGCTGCTGCAAGGCAGCCGAGACGCCGCCTTGGCTTTGCACATCGATTGTCGGGTCGATCAGCTGCGATTCTGCGCGAAACTCACTGAGTTTCTGCCGCGCGCGCTTGAGCCTTTCGCGTGCCTCGTCCAAGTCGGCTTCGGCGTATTTGGTTGCATCTTCGCGCGCTTGAAAGGAGAGCATATCAACCAGTTCCTGGCTCTGCCTCAAGATAACTGCATTGATGTTTTGTGCTGAAACAGGGTCGAATGCGAAGCTTTTCACGTTGATCAGCCCGCTACCTTTGTCCAGATTAGCTTGCACCATAAAGCGCCAATGCCGCACCAATTCCTCCACCGGGACATCGGGCGATATGGTAAACACCGGGTCATCTTCAGGCGCGGAGTAAAGCGCCCTCAATCCCAGCTCGGCATCAATGCTGCGCACGATCTTCTGGCTGCCTATAAACTCATACACAACTTCCGCATCCGCCGTTGTGCCGGTCGAAAGCCGCCCTAACCCGTTCAGGGTTTCCAACGGGTTCACGAACTCCTCAGACCGTATCGAAAAAGACATCTCGGAGGCGAATTGGTCTTCGGCGTATTCGTTGAGGTACCAGATGATGCCGCCCAACGGGGCAAGGACCATCACAATAAATGACATCACAAAAAGCCCATGCCGGCGCCGCATACGCGCGCGGCGCGCGGCGCGGCGTGGGGGGAAGGCCTGGACGGTTGCGGTCATAAGTGGATTGCCTTTTCAGGTCCAACCCATCCAAGAGTCAGGGTCGCGTGGTTAACCCTGAATGTGACCTGAAACCCTTACTTAATTGTTTCCGCGCATAAGAATTCCAGCACCAAACCTCGTACCGGTAACCATGTCTCACTCTGTTTCACGCCGTCACGTCCCTTTCCAAACCACGCGGGTCATCTCAGCACTCCTATTGCGGGAGATGACGACAAGCTTCGGGCGGTCTTCGCTTGGCTACCTTTGGGCCCTGTTAGAGCCTATCGGGGTGATCCTGATCTTCACACTGGCCTTCTCGCTCATCTTCAAGCAGCCACCGCTTGGGACAAGCTTTCCGCTGTTCTACGCCACCGGCTACCTGCCCTTCGGCATCTACAACGCGGCGCAGTCCAAGATCTCAACAGCAATCAGCCAAAACAAGGCGCTGCTCTTCTACCCGGCGGTGACCTATACAGACGTCATACTTGGCCGGTTCATCCTGATCGCGGTGACCGAAGTCGCGGTCAGCCTCATCCTGTTTTCCGGGCTGATGGTGTATTTCGAGATCACAATCATTGCCAATATCCCCTACATCGCGGCGGCGCTCGGCATGGCACTGCTTTTGGGGGCATCCATTGGGTTGATGAACGCGACCCTATTCGAAATTTTCCCATCATGGCGCAGCATCTGGCGTATCATAACGCGCCCGCTCTTCTTCATCTCGGCCATCTTCTATTTATTCGACTCGCTGCCCGCTTCGATCCAGTCGATACTTTGGTGGAATCTGCTTATTCATATCGTGGGCACGCTCAGGGCAGGGTTCTACCCAGAATATGAGGGCGCATATATCTCCTGGCTCTACGTCTGCATGCTCTCCCTCGCGCTAATGAGCATCGGGCTCGTCAATCTGCGGACGTCCAACAAATTTATCATAAACAACTGACTGTTTCTGTGCTGAGGGTCCTGCGCGGTTGACAGCCAGACCCAAAATCAGCAAAGCCCTAGCCGTGCGAGTTTAGGGACTTGGTTTATGAAGATAGCAATGATCGGAACCGGGTATGTCGGTCTCGTGTCGGGGGTATGTTTCTCCGACTTCGGGCATGACGTGGTCTGTGTCGACAAGGACCCAAACAAGATCGAGCGTCTCAATCAGGGAGAGGTCCCGATCTATGAGCCCGGCCTTGATATTCTGATGCAGAAGAATGTCGAAGCGGGCAGGCTGTCCTTCACGACGGATCTCAAAACCGCCGTCGACGGGGCAGAGGCTGTTTTCATCGCCGTGGGCACGCCAACGCGGCGCGGCGACGGGCATGCGGACCTGACCTATGTCTATGCCGCCGCGGAGGAGATCGCGCGCGCCGCGACCGACTACACAGTCATTGTAACCAAGTCGACCGTGCCACTTGGCACCAATCGCGAGGTGAAGGAGGTCATTGCAAAGGCTGCGCCAGAGCTTGACTTCGATGTGGCGTCGAACCCCGAATTCCTGCGCGAAGGGGCCGCGATAGAGGATTTCATGAAGCCTGACCGCGTCATCGTCGGCGTCGAATCGGATCGCGCCGGGAAGGTCATGGCCGATATCTATCGCCCGCTCTACTTGCGTGACTTCCCGATCATGACCACGGATCTGGAAAGCGCGGAGATGATCAAGTACGCGGCGAACGCGTTCCTTGCGACCAAGATCACCTTCATCAACGAGATCGCGGCGCTGTGCGAGAAAACAGGCGCGGATGTCAAATCCGTGTCCCGCGGCATGGGGCTCGACAACAGGATTGGCAACAAATTCCTGCATGCAGGTCCCGGCTATGGCGGCTCCTGTTTCCCGAAAGATACCAGCGCGCTGGCCCGGATCGGGCAGGAGCATGCTTCGCCCATGCAAATCACCGAAACCGTGATGCGGGTGAACGACGGCGTGAAAACCCGCATGATCGAAAAGCTGCGCGACATTTGCGGCGGCTCGTTCAATGGCAAAACAATCGCCGTACTCGGCGTCACGTTTAAGCCCAACACCGATGATATGCGCGACGCGCCGTCATTGACCATTGTGCCAGCGCTTGTCGGCGGCGGCGCCAAATTACGAGTCGTCGATCCGCAAGGCCGCCATGAAGGCGAAGCTTTGCTTCCCGGGGTCGATTGGCTCGAAGACCCGTACGCGGCTTCAAGCGAAGCAGATGCGCTCGTGATTCTGACTGAATGGAATGAATTCCGCGCCCTCGACCTGACCAAGCTCGCCAAAACCATGAAGACGCCGCGCCTTGCCGATTTGCGTAACATCTACTCCCCGCAAGACGCGAAAGATGCAGGGTTTGAAGCTTATTGTTCGATCGGTCGTGCAGATTTTGGTCTCGAATAGACGACTTAGCGTGGTTTGAGGTAGCAAGTTACATGGAAATTGAGAAAACAAAGCTCGATGGGGTGCTCGTTCTGACGCCAAAACGGTTCGGCGATGACCGCGGCTATTTCTCAGAGACGTGGAACCGCAAGCTGCTCGCCGAGAACGGGATTGACCTGGACTTTGTGCAGGACAACCATTCCCTTTCGGCGACGCCTGGCACAGTGCGCGGTTTGCACTTTCAAGCGCCACCCCATGCGCAAGATAAGCTGGTGCGCTGCGGCGGCGGTGCCGTGCTCGACGTCGCCGTCGATATCCGCAAATCCTCGCCCACATACGGGCAATGGATCTCCGTCGTGCTCAGCGCTGAAAACGGCAAGCAGTTGCTCGTGCCAAAGGGCTTCCTGCACGGCTTCTCAACGCTAGAGCCTAATTCAGAGCTTCTTTACAAATGCACCGATTTCTACGCGCCAGAAAGCGATGGCGCTGTGCATTATGCAAGCCCGTCCCTCGGGATCGACTGGCAGCTTGGCAATGCAACACCCGAGCTGTCAGGCAAAGACGCTGCCGCGATCGATTTCGCCGATTTCACCTCCCCGTTTGAATAGGACGACACCATGAAAATTCTCGTAACAGGCGGTGCAGGGTTTATCGGATCAGCTGTAGTGCGGCAGGCCATCGCAGCGGACCACGAGGTGGTCAATCTCGACAAGCTGACTTATGCCGCATGTCTCGAAAACCTCAATAGCGTGAAGGATGCCCCCGGCTACTCCTTCGAGCAGGTCGATATCTGTGATGCGGCCGAAGTCGCCCGGGTATTTGAAACGCATAAGCCCGACGCCGTGATGCATCTGGCCGCTGAAAGCCATGTCGACCGCTCCATTGATGGCCCTAAAGACTTTCTCGAAACAAACATCATGGGCACCTTCACCCTGTTGCAGGCGGCGCTCAGCTATTGGACCGCACGGGGTAAGCCTGAAAGGTTCCGATTCCACCATATCTCCACGGACGAGGTTTATGGCACTCTTGGCACCGACGGGCAGTTCACCGAAGAGACACCCTACGCCCCAAACAGTCCCTATTCCGCTTCAAAAGCCTCCTCCGACCATCTGGTGCGCGCCTGGGGGGAGACATACGGATTGCCTTTTGTGCTGACCAATTGCTCCAACAATTACGGGCCGTATCATTTCCCCGAAAAGCTGATCCCGGTCGTGATCCTGAACGCGCTCGCAGGTAAGGATATCCCGGTTTACGGCAAAGGCGAAAATGTCCGTGACTGGCTCTATGTCGAGGATCACGCCGATGCCCTGCTGACCGTCCTGCAAAAGGGCGAAAACGCGCGCACCTATAATATCGGCGGCGAAAATGAGGCCCGCAATATCGACATCGTCACCATGATCTGCGCGCTGCTTGACGAGCTACGTCCCAAAAGCAAACCTTACGCTGAACAGATCACCTATGTGACCGACCGCCCGGGCCACGACCTGCGCTATGCTATCGACCCGGAACGCATCCGGTCCGAGCTCGGCTGGCGTCCTTCCGTGACTCTAGAGCAAGGGTTGGAACGCACCGTCAAATGGTATCTCGAAAACGAGGACTGGTGGCGCGCTCTGCAAAACCGCCAAGGCGTCGGCGAGCGGCTGGGGAAAGGCTGAGATGACAATTCTCGTCTTCGGCAAGACAGGCCAGGTCGCGACCGAGCTCGGCATGCGGCAGGGCACGCAATGCCTCGGTCGGCAGGAGGCCGATCTCACCAACCCCGAAGCCTGCGCCGAGCTGATTCTCAGCGAAAGGCCTAGTGCCGTTATCAACGCCGCCGCCTACACCGCTGTCGACAAGGCGGAAGAGGAAGAAGCGCTGGCAACCGTCATCAACGGCGACGCGCCCACGGCCATGGCGAAAGCCTGCGCCGAGCTCGACATTCCCTTCACACATATTTCGACCGATTACGTTTTCGCAGGTACTGGCGTCGCGCCACATCGCCCTGATGACCCGACTGCCCCGCCAAATGCCTATGGCCGCAGCAAGCTCAAGGGCGAGCAGGGCGTAGCACTTGCGGGTGGCCGCTACGCGATCCTGCGCACCTCCTGGGTCTTCTCCTCCCACGGCGCGAACTTTCTCAAGACTATGATGCGTCTTGGCGCAGAGCGCGACGCATTGAATATTGTCGCCGACCAAATCGGCGGACCAACGCCCGCAAGCGCGATTGCGGCAGCAACAGTGTCTATTTCGGACCAATTGACCCGCGAGAACGCTGGCATCTACCACTTCGCAGGCGCGCCCGACACCAGTTGGGCGGGCTTTGCTGAAGCGATATTCGAGGCGGCAAACCAGTCCGTCCAAGTCACCGGCATCCCAACTGCCGACTACCCCACACCCGCAGCGCGCCCACTGAATTCCCGGCTCGATTGCACCAAAACACGCGAGATTTTCGCCATAGAACAGCCCGATTGGCGCGTTAGCGTTGCGCAAATCGTGGCGCAACTGAAGGCAGGCACATGACACGCAAAGGCATTATCCTCGCAGGCGGCTCCGGTACGCGGCTCTACCCGATCACCATCGGGGTCTCCAAGCAGCTCATGCCGATCTATGACAAGCCGATGATCTACTACCCGCTGTCGGTGCTGATGCTGGCCGGCATCCAGGAGATAGCGGTCATCACAACGCCGCAGGATCAGGAGCAGTTCCAGCGCCTGCTTGGCGATGGCAGCCAATGGGGCCTGTCGCTTACTTTCATTACCCAGCCAAGCCCGGACGGTCTGGCGCAGGCCTATCTGTTGGCGGAGGATTTCCTGGCTGGCGCCCCAAGCGCAATGGTTCTGGGCGACAACATCTTCTTCGGCCACGGCCTGCCCGAGCTGCTTGCCGCTGCTGATACATCGGAAACCGGCGGCACTGTCTTTGGCTACCGCGTCACAGATCCGGAGCGCTACGGCGTCGTCGCCATGGACGATACCGGCACCGTCACCGACATCATCGAAAAGCCTGACGTGCCGCCCAGCAACTACGCTGTGACCGGCCTCTACTTCCTCGACGGCACAGCCCCTGAACGCGCCCGCACCATTGAGCCGTCCGAGCGCGGCGAACTCGAAATCACCTCGCTCCTGCAAACCTACCTCACCGATGGCACCCTCACGGTCCAACGCATGGGCCGCGGGTTCGCCTGGCTCGACACCGGCACCCACGCAAGCTTGCTGGAGGCCGGCAATTTCGTCCGCACCCTCCAATCCCGCCAAGGCCTGCAAACCGGCTCACCCGAGGAAATCGCATTCGAGCAAGGCTGGATCACCCCCGACCAACTCCGCGCCCGCGCCGAGCTGTTCAAAAAATCGGACTATGGGCAGTATTTGCTGGGGTTGCTATAGATAGTCCGAGCGAAGCGGTACTCAGTCTAGAAGTGCGCGCAAATTGGCAAAAATGTCGGGCAGATCATGACAATTGGGAAACGGGATCTGCCCTAAAAAGCTGAGCCGATCTTCTTCGACGAGAAATGCCGAATTGTCACGCGTGACAACCGCAATCTCACTATCAAGGAAAAGCGAGACAGCTTCGTTTTTATCAAGCTTTTCTCCCAAAGCCTGACCAAAAATCGCCCGCCACCCCGCTTGTTCTAAGGTCCCGAGAGTTGTGTGTAGCGTTTTCGCTAAGTCAGAATACTCCTGTGGCTCGATCGAAGGCCTCGGTTGATATTTAGGCCAGCGGCCCTGCTGGTCCGGCCTTCTGAACTCGCCTTCCTTTTCCCGTAGATCCTCGTGAAAACTTCTGGGGAAATCTGAATAGAAACGGCTCGTTACGCCGGTCTGTGGTGGTGACGAAGAAGACTTCAAACCAGCAGGTTTGGGACTTTGTTTTCTCACCGTCGCTATCGCATCGACCAACAAAGCGTGAAGGTCCGTCGCTACGGGCAGGTCTACGAGATTGGGTTCAAAATAGGCGCGAGCAGTTGATCCCAAACGCGCCAGATTCGCGGTATCCACTGTTTCGAAATAGAACAGCCTCTTTTGGCCAACCCGGTCATCAATTCGATCAACAATTCCCACAAGGAAGAAGCCGTCATCGTCCCAGGAATAGACCTCGCCCTCACCATAGTTTACCAATTCAAGAACCAGCCACCATTGGCCCATCTCATAAGCAAGGCCAATGAGGTGATCGTACCCAATCAGCTTCCGCCACTCCTTATCTTGAAGCTCTTTCAGCTGACGCCTCAGAGACGCGATAAGGCTGCTTTCAAAAGACGCACCAATGTCCAGAACAGAGTCGCCCGAAAGGTTATGACCATAAGCGGAATGCTCACGAACGAGTGGTTCGCTCCGGTCCTCAAAGAAATGCGACTGCTCCCAGTAGGTTTCCCCGGATTGGACCGCAAGCCAAAGGTCGTCTTGACCGGCATCATTAAACTTATTGGGGGACTCACTCAGAAAAAGCGGGCTCTGCTCCAAGTGTTGCAGTCGCGCCGCCATATCGGAAAGCAAAGCAATAGCCCTAGGCTCATCTGCAAATTTATGCATGAGTGTCTCCGTTCATAGACTTGGTCGGCTCTTCAATCACAGCACCGACAACTTCACTTAAATCAGGTATCCGGCCGAACAACGTAAAAATTATGGCCTCCGCAATCCAACCGAAATCCACAATGACGCTATCCGAAAGACTGCACGGTGGACCGAACACGCGCCGGACCAACATGGGACCTGCTGCATTCATGAAAACAGGCAGGCTATGTTCGAGTTCTGCGTCCACGAATGTTGAGGGCAAATAGAGAAAGGCACAGACCTCCAATACGCTGTCATATGCATCCTCGGGAAGCTTACGCGACACAAGTTTTGCGATGTGATCTTCGCCAGCACTCAACCGTCGCAAGCTCGGACGCGGCAAAAGGTTTTTATCCACCCGATCCAACCAGTCCGAATAAGTCGCGCTGCGCCCCAGATCTTCTTTGACATGGCGGGCGACCAAGCGCCCAATGTCAGAACGCTGCGGGAACGCTCGTTCAGCGACCGCAGATCCAAGATCAGCGTGATGCAGCAGAAACCTATGCCGTCGGTCGGCACAGCAGAATTTTGTTGAATCAAGGAATTCATGCACCGGTAAATCATCAGTCCAACTTTGTCGGGACTTTGCGCTGGACATCGCGTGCTGGTACGGCCTCATGGCAAATCTCACTTTTGGGCAACGTAAAATCTGTCAGTCAGCTAGCATGATTGGCAGTTATTTTTTTTAGCCAAATCGCTTTTGGTGCCACGTGTTGCACTTATTTCCAAATGGTAAACAAATTTCAGAATATATTTAAAAACAATAAGATATAAAAAGCCCCGCATGCGGGGCTCTTCATTTTACTGGTATTTTGGAAGGTCAGACGATGGCCGCCTCAGTCGCGCCGCGCAGCTCTTCCTCTGAGACTCCGTCCGCCAACTCGACGATTTTCAAGCCGTCTTCGACCACCTCCAGGACACCAAGATTAGTGATGATCAGATCAACCACGCCTTTGCCCGTCAAAGGAAGGGTGCACTCTTTCAAAACCTTGCTGGCCCCATGCTTGTTGGTGTGGTCCATCACAACGATCACGCGGCCGACGCCCGCAACCAGGTCCATCGCGCCGCCCATGCCTTTGACCAGCTTGCCTGGGATCATCCAGTTGGCGAGGTCACCATTCTCGGCCACTTCCATCGCGCCCAGAATAGCCGCTGCGATCTTACCGCCGCGGATCATCCCGAAGGAGGTCGCGCTGTCAAAGTAAGAGGTCCGGCTCAACTCCGTAATCGTCTGCTTGCCCGCGTTGATCAGGTCAGGGTCTTCCTCGCCCTCAAACGGGAAGGGGCCCATGCCCAGCATGCCGTTTTCCGACTGCAGGGTGATGTCCTTGTCGCCCACATAATTCGCCACCAGCGTCGGGATCCCGATGCCGAGGTTCACATACATGCCGTCTTCCAGCTCTTGCGCCGCGCGGGCGGCCATTTGGTTTCTATCCCAAGCCATGATTATGCCCCCTCTTTCTGACGCACGGTGCGTTGTTCAATGCGCTTCTCGTGCTCGCCCTGAATGAGCCGGTGCACGTAAATGCCTGGCAGGTGGATCAAGTCAGGATCAAGCGAGCCTTTCGGCACGATCTCCTCGACTTCCATCACACAAACCTTGCCGCACATCGCCGCTGGCGGGTTGAAATTGCGCGCGGTCTTGCGGAATACCGCATTGCCCGTCTCATCTGCCTTCCAGGCTTTCACGATGGACAGATCGGCAAAAATACCTTCTTCCATGATGTAGGTTTCACCGTCGAAATCCTTATGCTCCTTGCCTTCGGCAATCACGGTGCCAACACCGGTCTTGGTGTAGAAGCCCGGAATACCTGCACCACCCGCACGCATCCGCTCGGCCAAGGTGCCTTGCGGGTTGAACTCAATCTCCAACTCGCCGGACAGATATTGCCGCATAAATTCGTCATTCTCGCCGACATAGGAGGACATCATTTTCGAAATCTGATGCGTGTCTAAAAGCTTACCGAGGCCAAAGCCGTCCACCCCGCAATTGTTCGACGCAATCGTCAGGTCCTTCACGCCGCTTTCTACAATCGCGTCGATCAGTAGTTCGGGAATACCGCATAGCCCAAAGCCACCCGCAGCAATCTGCATTCCGTCATGCAACAGCCCGTCCAGGGCCGATGCCGCATCAGGGTAGATCTTTTTCATACCATGTCCTCTGTCTTCAAACCCGCCGAGGGCGCGCAATATAATGTCTCTTTCGCATTTGCAGCGAAATTGACGCAGGGTTCAACCCTAGATGCGCCCATCATAGGCGTTGCGCCCAATCACAGCGGAGACCAGGGTGAAGCTGTCACGCTCGAATGCCGCGGAGATAGCATCGTTGAGGCTTTTACGGTCGCGGCAAGTCTCACCATAACCGCCCATGGCCTCCGCAACGCGTGTGAAATCAGTAGCCCCAAATTCCACGCCCAGATTGGGCATCTGGCTTCCACGCTGCTTCAGCTCGATCAGCCCCAGCTGCTCATCTACAAAGACCACAATCGGCAGACCCAGCTTGAGGTCGCGCGCGGTGGCGAGCTCGCCTAGAAACATCTCGAGCCCCGCATCGCCCACAAAGGCAATCACTGGCCGGTCGGGCTCTGCGAGCTTGCGCCCCATCGCCAGCGGCACAGCGCACCCCATGGTGCAAAGCGCGGTCGATTGGATCAACCCGCGCGGAACATCCGTCTCCCAAATCTGGGACAACACAATCCGATGCGCCCCGCTATCGACACTGGCAATGGTGCCAGGCGGGCAAGCCTTGCGGGCTTCGTCCACAACGGCAGCGGGTCCCCATCCCTCATTCGCTTGAAAAGCTTGTATTAGAGCCTGTTTTGCGTCTGTGACTGGCCCTGAAACCCAGGCAGCGGTATCCCCGCTAGGGCCCAAGGCCTCAAGCGTTTCCGCGATACCACCAACGACATTCAGCGCAGATTGGTGCATGTAATGCGTGTTTCCTTCCGCCGTGATGTCGATCACCCGCTGCTCCGGCGTCACCACGTCTTGCCATCCCGGCCGCATTTCGATCGGATCATAGCCCGCCATAAGAATGCAATCCGCAGCACCGACAAGCGGTAACAAAATCTTGTCCGCGACCGGCGACAGCCCGGCGCCACCCAAAGCCAAGGCGTCGCCTTCAGGCAAAATGCCTTTGGCTTTGTAAGTCGTGATCAAAGGGATCTGGCGGTCTCGGCAGAAAGAGGCGACCGCCCCCGCATTTTCGTCGTCAATTGCATCCAGACCAGCAATGACGAGCGGCCGCTTGGCGTCGGCCAGCCAATCATTGGCTTGCGCCAACGGGCCAGTCGCGGGCACGGTCGCCACTTCAGGTCGGTGCTTTGGCATAATCCACGTGTCACGCACCTTCCGCTGCACATCGATGGGCACGTCCAGCATCACCGGGCCTAGTCGCCCTGAGGTCGCGATCTTCAAAGCCTTGTCGATCAAAATGCCGGCTGTACCGGGCTCCACCCGGAAACTGGCCTTTGTCACAGGTTTTAACATGGCCACATGGTCGAAGACTTGGTGCGTATATGTATGTTGTTCCACCGCTGGCACGCAGCCTGTCAGAACAATCAGCGGCACGCGGTCCTGCCAAGCATTTGCAATGGTGTTGGCCGCATTGGCAATCCCGGGCCCAATTGTCGCGAACAACACACCGGGTGCGCCTGTCGCATGATAGGTTCCCTCGGCCATAAAGCCGCCTGAGTTCTCGTGCTTGACCAGATTGACCGACATACCCGCCTTGTCGAGCGCGTCCATAAGCGCCAAAACTTCCCCACCCGGGATACCAAACGCAAAGCGCGCCCCGGCCTCAAACAAACGCTCGGCAATGACAGTTGAGGCGGATTTCGCGGTGACGGGACTGGCAGACATAACAGCGCTTTCAAAGGTTCCGGGTTCCAACCTCCTAAGCTCAGTTTTCCACAAATGACAGATCACGGCCTTTGCAATCACAGCGAAGTGAGGATTTTTAGCGGAATTAAGGGAATCTTTAGCGAGCACACCCTATTGAGCCGATATGTCGAGAGCGTCTTCAACAGCCGAATTGACCAATCAACGCTTCGGGCAAAGCGTGCCGCTTTCTGCCTCTCATGTTATTGTTATTGCCGCCTCTTTTCTTCTTATACTCTTGCGACCCAATTGACCTTGGATTCTGCTCAGATCAAGGTGTATTTTTTGGTTGAGATGACGCGGAAGTTGTCGGTCACGGTGTCGCGGAATTTGGTCCACTTG
>JAPORH010000136.1 GCA_026710325.1 Litoreibacter sp.
TACCGAATTTAAAATCAAACAAAATCAATGTCCTGCTGGACAATCATCATAGGAGTTGGGCCATGATGTCGACAACCCAGCCGCTGTCTAAAGGACATTTCAGCTATACCGAGCGCGGCCACGGTGAACCGTTAATGCTGATCCATGGCGTCGGGATGAACGCGCGGGCCTGGGGCCCGCAGATGGATGCGTTAATGCAAAACTACCGGGTCATCGCCGTCGACATGCCGGGACATGGGGGCAGCACCGCTCTGCCCCGCGGAAGTCAATTGCCACAGTTTGTAGCGTGGACCAAAGAAGTTGTTGAGGCTCTCAAACTTGGGTCCGTCAATATTGCGGGCCACTCAATGGGCGCGCTGATTGCCGCTGGTTTCGCCTGCACGGCTCCACACGCTGCGCGCCGCGTGGCGTTGCTCAACCCGGTTTTCCGTCGCTCTGCGACAGCGCGCGCCGCCGTAAAAGCGCGCGCAGATGAGATCGCCAAAGGGACATTTGATCTGGAAACGCCTCTGGCGCGCTGGTTCAGCGACAGCCCGGCTGAGGCACAGGCCAAAGCTTTGACAGGGCAGTTACTGTCTGAAGTCAGCGCCGGGGGCTATGCTACGGCCTATGCTGCGTTCGCGGCGGGCGATGCGACATACGCAGACCAGATCGCACAAATCCACGCCCCCCTCCTCGCACTCACAGCGGATGGCGACAAAAATTCTACCCCCGAAATGTCACGCGCCATTGCAAATCTCGCGCCATTGGGGCGGGCGGAGATCATCACAGGCCATAGGCACATGGTGAACCTAACCGCGCCCCACGAGGTCAACGCGGCCCTTTTGCAGTGGCTCAAATGTCCGACGACGCAGGAGGCCTTGCCATGAACGACATCGACCCAGGCGCATTGCGAAACGCCTTTGGCAGCTTCATGACCGGGGTGACTGTGGTGACCACCTTTGACACCGACCATGCACCGCTTGGATTTACCGCAAACTCCTTCAGCTCTGTATCGCTTGACCCGCCGTTGCTTTCGGTCTGCATCGCCAAGGCCTCCCAAAACCTCGACACGTTTACGCAAGCTGCGGGTTTTGCTGTAAACGTGCTGACCGAAGAGCAAATTGACCTGTCCAACACCTTTGCGCGCCCGGTTGAAAACCGGTTCAACTGCGTTGACTACGCCAGAGGCCCGGCAGGCTCGCCCATCTTGGACGGGGTCGCGGCCTGGTTTGATTGCAGCTTGTTCAAGGCTGTGGACGCGGGCGACCACATTATCCTGATCGGCGAGGTCAAAGGCTTTGAGGACGCAAACAAGGCCGGCCTCGGATATGCGCGCGGAACTTACATAACCCCAAACGCCTCAGCTCAAGCCCTCTCAGAAGCCACTGAAGTGGTTGTCTCTGCGCTGATTGAACGCGAGGGCCAAGTCTTGTTGTGGGACGACGCCATTGGCGGGCTCGCTTTGCCTGAAAAGGTTGTCACCACGCAAGGTGCCAGCGCCGCATTGGTAGAATTGCTAGCCGAAACCGGCCTCGAAGCAAAGCCCGGATTTGTCTATTCGGTGTTCGAAGACACCTACCGCCGCCGCCAGCATCTCGCCTTTCTGTGCGAAGCAAGCGACGGCACACCAAGCCGTGGGGCGTTCGTTTCAATGGACGCGCAGGCCTTGGATGATGTCACGGACCCCGCCATAGTGACGATGTTGGCGCGCCGCGCGCGTGAGCGCGCCCAAGGGAGCATCGGAATTTACGTTGGCAACGAAAGGCGCGGCGAAACGCGTCTCACCGCTTGAAAGGGAGCGAAACCATGCGCTTTTCACTCTTTGTCCATATGGAACGCGTCTCAGCGGAGCAGGACCAGCGCGCGCTCTACAACGAGTTCGTCGAACTTGCGAAGATTGCTGACGCAGGCGGGATGCATGCGGTCTGGACAGGTGAGCATCATGGAATGGATTTTACCATCGCGCCGAACCCGTTCCTGAACCTCGTCGATCTTGGGCGGCAAACCAAAAATGTGCGGCTCGGCACTGGCACGATCGTGGCTCCGTTCTGGCACCCCATCAAACTGGCCGGTGAGGCCGCGATGACGGATATGATCCTCGACGGACGTCTTGATCTGGGGGTGGCTCGCGGGGCCTATTCCTACGAATATGAGCGTATGGTGCCCGGGATGGACGCGTGGGATGCAGGCCAGCGGATGCGCGAATTGGTGCCCGCCTTGCAAGGTCTCTGGGCCGGAGATTACGCGCAGGACGGCACCTATTACAGCTTTCCCGCCTCCACCTCCTCCCCCAAACCAGTGCAAGAGGGCGGCCCACCCATCTGGGTCGCAGCGCGCGATCCAAACAGCCACGAATTTGCCGTCTCCAACGGCTGCCAAGTGCAGGTCACACCCCTTTGGCAGGGTGACGCGGAAATCACCAAACTCATGGACACATTTAACGCAGCCTGCGCCAAGTTCCCGGATGTTCCGCGTCCCGAAATCATGCTGCTCAACCACACTTATATCGCGGCAGATGAGGCCGATGCTCAACTGGCGGCCGAAGACATCAACCGCTTTTATTGCTACTTCGGCGCTTGGTTTAAAAACGAGCGCCCTGTCACCCAAGGATTGATCGCACCCTTATCCGATGAGGAGATTGCCGCGCATCCGTTCTACACGCCGGAGGCTATGCTACGAGACAACGTAATCGGCACCGCTGACGTCGCAATCAACCGGATTAAGGGGTATGAGGCTTTAGCGTATGACGAGTATTCCTTTTGGATCGACAGCGGGATGAGTTTCGAGCGCAAGAAAGCGTCCCTTACACGGTTCATCGATCAGGTCATGCCTGCCTTCGCCTGAGGAATAGAATATGCAGACGTTTCAACACTATATTGGCGGCGCCTTCCATACGGCTGAGACCCAATTCGAAAGCCGAGACCCCGCAACGGGCGAGGTTTGGGCCATGATGCCTGAGGCGCGGGAAGCCGATGTAGAAGCCGCTGTGCAAGCGGCTGAGGACGCGTTTTTCTCCCCAGACTGGGCGGGAATGACGGCGTCGTCGCGTGGCAAATTGCTGCTGCGCCTTGCAGATTTGATTTCCGAAAACGCGCCAAAACTCGCAGAGCTGGAAACGCGGGACACAGGTAAAATCATCCGGGAAACCTCGGCCCAGATCGCCTATGTGGCCGAATATTACAGGTATTACGCGGGGATCGCCGATAAAATCGAAGGCGCGCATCTGCCTATTGATAAGCCGGACATGGAAGTTTGGCTCAGACGCGAGCCCGTCGGCGTGGTTGCCGCCATCGTGCCTTGGAATTCGCAGCTGTTTTTGTCAGCCGTTAAGATTGGCCCTGCGCTCGCTGCGGGATGCACCGTGGTGTTGAAAGCCTCTGAAGAGGGTCCAGCTCCCATGCTGGAATTTGCCCGCATCTTCGATCAGGCGGGCTTTCCGCCAGGCGTTCTTAATGTGATCACCGGGTTTGGCCCCACCTGCGGCGCAGTTCTAACAAGCCATCCCAAAGTGGCCCATGTGGCCTTCACCGGCGGGCCCGGAACCGCGCGGGCGATTGTGCGCAATTCGGCAGAGAACCTCGCTTCAACTTCCCTCGAACTTGGGGGCAAATCACCCTTCATCGTGTTCGAAGATGCCGATCTCGACAGCGCCGTGAATGCCCAGGTTTCAGGCATCTTCGCGGCCACAGGCCAAAGCTGCGTTGCCGGTTCCCGGCTTGTTGTGTCAGCGAAGATCAAGGATGAATTTGTCGCGCGGCTCAAGGAAAAAGCGGAAGCCGTTGCGATCGGTAACCCCCAAGACATGGCGACCGAGGTTGGGCCACTGTGCACCGCTGCTCAAAGTGCGCATGCGCAGGGATTGGTCGCCAAATCAGTCGCTTGTGGGGCGAAGCTTGTGACAGGCGGGCAGCCGATGATGCGGCCGGGCCATTACTTTCCGCCGACCATTCTTGACTGCGACGGCGCAGAGAATCCGCCTTGCCTCACGCAGGAATTCTTCGGTCCTGTCCTCTCAGTCACGAGCTTTGAAACCGAGGCCGAAGCCGTCCAAATCGCCAATGACACGGCTTATGGGCTCGCCTCTGGTGTCTTCACCCGAGATCTAACCCGCGCGCATCGGATGATCCGCGCCATCCGGGCGGGCATTGTGTGGGTCAACACCTACCGCGCCGTGAGCCCGATTGCGCCGTTTGGCGGCCATGGGCTGTCCGGTCATGGCCGTGAAGGCGGGCTGCAGGCCGCGCTGGACTACACAAAGGTCAAGGCCGTCTGGCTGCGCACAAGCGACGATCCAATCCCGGACCCGTTTGTGATGCGCTAGCTTTTGGGTTGCCATCCCGCGTAAAGCGGGTGGTCGGGTGCAACCGGGCAAGCCATTGGAGTTCCGCCCGCACGAGACGATGCATAGGCGGCCGTTATAATCTCCAGCGAACGTCTGCCATCATCGAGGCGAACCGCGCGGTTCGGCGCGCCTTTGATCGCATGCGCGACCTCCGAAAGAAAACCGGCGAAACCAGCAAGTCCTGACGTTGCATTTGCGACGATCTCGTCAACGCGGGGCTGAAGATCAGGCTCGCGCGCCTGAAACGTCCAAGGTTGATCCATTGGGGCATAGGGCTTGGAGCCACTTGTGGCCGTCAGGTGCTCAAAAATAAGCTTGATCCGCGTGGTGTCATCCGCCCCGCCCAAAGTGACCGAACTCGTCGCCAAGGCGCCGTTTGCCATTTGAAACGAAAGCGCCGCGCAGTCCTCGGTCTCGATAGGGTTGATGCGCGTTGTCAGCTGCGCGCTGACCTGAGCCACCTCCCCGAAGAAATGCGTCAACAAATCATGGGCATGAATGGCATGACCTACGATCGCGCCGCCCTGCTCTCCTGCCCATGTCCCACGCCACGGCACTGCATAGTAGTCGGCGCCACGGGCCCAATGGGTCTCCAACGCCGCCATGTGAGGCGCGCCCAGAAGGCCCCCATCTCGCAAAACATCCAGCTGCGACATGGCCTTCCCGAACCTGTACTGAAATACGGGAAACAGACACCCAGCGGAACGGGTTTCCGCTTCTTGCAAAAGGTCAGCATCGGCAAGTGACGTTGCAACAGGTTTCTCGCAGATCGCATGCTTTCCGGCGTCCAACGCCGCCAGAGACATTGGAACATGCAAGTGCGGCGGCAGGCAGATGTCGATGAGGTCTATGCCCGGATCCGCGATTACTTTTTGCGCGTCAACCTCGACCCTCGCGCCCCCCGCAATGGCCTCGGCCCGGGCGCGATCGAGATCGCAAATGGTCACGACCTCAAAGAGGTTTGGCAAAGCCCGATAGCCTGCCAGATGCTCCGCGCCAATCCCCGCGCCGAGAATTGCGACCCGGATCATTGGTCGACCATCCGAGCGGACGCGCATCCTTCGCACATCACAGTGCTCTCCTCCGCTCGCGCGCCCAAATCAACAAGCCAGATCCGGTGATGATCGCAGCGCCCAGCATCGTGTAGCCGTCAGGAATATGGCCCCAGATCAGGTAGCTCGAAATGCTCAGAAAAATCAGAAAAGAATAGGCATAGGGCATAAGCGTGTTCGCGGCCGCAAAGCGATGCGCGCGGGTCAAAAGCTCATGCCCCGCCCACCCCCAGACACCCAGCAAAACCATGATGACCCAATCCATTACATTGGCTGGGTTCACCCATTGCCAAATAGCGAAGGGCAACAAAGCGGCCGTGCCGAATGCGCCCATGTAAAACTGCATGGTCTCGGTTGCGACCACGCCCGAGAGTTTGCGCGTGATGATCGAATAGAGCGCCAGCGCCAATGCGTTGTGCAAAGGCAAAAGCATCGCCCAGTGAAACTCCGCCCCGAAGGGCCGCATCACGACCAAGACACCCGCAAACCCCATCACAATCCCGAAGATGCGCCACGGCCCTGCCCGCTCCCCCAGCATCGGCCAGGCCAGAAGGCAGGTCCAAATAGGTGAGGTGAACATGATCGCCGCCGTCACCGTCAGTGGTAAGTAAATCAGCGCCACGAAATTCAGCGCGGTGGAGGCTGTCAACAAATAGGCGCGGAACATGACCCAACCGAGATGGGTGGTTTTGAACCGCTCCAAATCAGCACCTCCCCGCAGAACCAGCGCGGTCGACAGGAAAAAATGCGCGAAGTAGCGCATGAAGGCCAGTTGAAGCGCGGGCAGCCCCGCCAGCACCAGCCATTTTACCGAAGTGTCTATGAGGGAGAAGAAGAACCACGCCGCCAGCATCATCGCGATACCAAGCTGCGCCCGGTCCTCGGTCGCTGGTATGGCGACCCGGCTCATTTTAGCTCTTGAACGCTTCTACGTAGTAGTCCGTCATCTGGCTTACCATCTCATCGCCACGACCATCCTCGGTGGCGCCGCGCAGGGCCTCCAACGTCGACCGGGACATGATGCTATCAACGCCCGCATCATCAGCCATCTGCGCATAGTAGCCGACATCCTTAGCCGCGTTCTTGATGGCGAAGGCAAGCTGCGCAGGGTCACCATCCACAGCATAGCCCTTCACGAAATCCATCATACCGGAATGCAAAGGGCCAGCGGACATCACGTCATACATCGCCTTGCGATCGACGCCTTGGATATCAGCCATGGCAAAGGCCTCGGCCATTGCATTGGCGACTGTCATGCCGAAAAAGTTGTTCAACAGCTTTATTGTGTGGCCGGAACCAGACGCGCCCAGATGGAACACATTCTCACCAAGGTCATCCAAAACAGGTTTGGCCTTCTCAAAGGCAGCTTTGTCGCCGGCACACATGATATTCAACAGCCCGTCCACGGCATGGGCCGGGGTCCGGCCAAGGGGCGCGTCGAGGTAGGCGCCACCGGCCCCAGCCACCTCTTCTGCCAATGCCTTGGTCGAGGCAGGCAAAGACGTACCAAAATCGATCACAACCGTACCGGCTTGTAGCCCGGCAATCACTCCGTCGGCGCCGCGCATGCGCCCCTCCACCTGCTCTGAGGTGCCCATGCACAGCATGACAAACTCACTTGCTTCGGCCAGCTCTTTCGCAGTTTTTGCTTCCGTCGCGCCGCGCGCGATTGCCTTGTCCACATGGGTGCGGTCGCGGTTGGCCAATACGCACAGATCATGCCCCTGGTCTTGCAACCGACCCACCATCGCCCCGCCCATCAGGCCAAGGCCCATAAATCCGATCTTGCTCATACCATTTCTCCGATCTGTTCTAGTACCAGGGCCGCACCGCGGCGGCCTAATTCATCGCTGCATTTCGCGCCTGCCCCGTTGCCGCCGGTGCAAATCACGAGGCCCTCGGAGGCGCGCCGGATTTCAGGCAAACGGTCGGCGGTCCAACTCGTCACGCAGGCATCCATCGTCACGGCCCGAATGTCGAGGCTGGGCATAAGCTCCCGGATCATGTCTTCAAGCCGATCGCGCACATCTGCATTCCCGCCGGACCGGAACCATTCCCCAACCGCCTCCGGTCCATCAAGGCGCACATCCTCCGGGTCGCCACCAAGTTTGACGTAAATCTTGCCGTCCGGGTAACGGATCGGCGGAAGAAGATACGGGTCCTCCGGCGCTTGCCAAACAAGCGCGGGCATTTTGGACAGCCGCGTTGCCTCGGTCGCGCTGATCTCAAAAAATGCGACCGTGCGCGCGTAAACGTCCAATTGACGCGCGCGGCCCAGCACCATATCGCTCCATCCACCCGCCGCGACGATGATTTGGTCGAACTGGTGGGTGTCAGCGGCGAAGTGAACATTGCCCTCAGACAGGCTCTCGACCTCGGCCTCGATGCGCCTCGCCCCGAAACGCACCGCCGCTTTTTGTTGCGCAGCCACCAACCGGCGGGGGGAGATGTGCCCTGCCCCGCGCCGCTCATATGCACCAGAATACCCGTCTGCAAACTGGAAAAACGGAAAGGTCTCGCGCAATCCGTCCGAGCCAAGCGCATGGCTTTCGACGCCATGCATCAGCGCCGCAGCATCCACCTGCCCCATCCAGGCGTCGTCACCCGCCATAAGCGCGCCGGTCTCTGTGAAAAAGGATATGCCGCTTTCGGCCTCAACCTCAGGATAGCGCGCAATCGCCGCTTTGGTGACCTCCACCCAGAACGGCTTGAGCGCATTATGCCGCGTGATCCGCCCCTCGTCGTAGTGGGAGCCGTGGACGCCTTGATGAGTGCGCTTATTCTCAGGTTCCCCTGGGCCGATCAGCGTGACGTCGACGCCCGCCTTGGCCAAATGGCGGGCAGCGGCGGACCCCATGAGACCGGCCCCGATGACAGCAACCTTCAAGTCTCCACCTCAAAGCTGCGGTTCTTGAGTTGCTTTTGCACCTCGTAAATGGTGAATTCTTCCGTTGGCAGCGGCGCCGGGATGCGGGCACCAAGCGATTGCACGCGCGGCTCCAACCCCGGCTTGCCGCAAAGCATCCGCGTGTTGTAATCCGCAATCCCGTTCCATTTGGTCATTGACCCCATGATCGGAAACGCATCTGCAGCCATCATTTCGTAGAACAAAAGCCTGCGGTCCCGGTCGGAGCGATTGAGCGCCGAGCCATGCACGATCCTTCCGTGATGGATCGAGATACTGCCCGCGGGCCCGGTTAAAGGCACAGCGTCCTTCATGTCGTACCTGCAGGCCGCCAAATCCATCGCCCCGGCAAAGACACCGTCAACATGGTGGTCATTGATCGGGTGTTTGTGCGAGCCTGGGAAGACCATCAGGGGGCCGTTCTCCTCGGCCATGTCGTCAATGATCACCGCAATGGCGAGCACGTCGTCATTGGTATGCGGGTAGAAAGCGAAATCTTGGTGCCACTCGACTGCCGCGCCGTAGCCCGCCTCCTTCATGTTAAGCTTGGTCGTATGCAGCCGCAGATTTGGTCCGATCAGATCACGGGCGGGGGCCAGCACGTGGTCGGAATACATCAGATCACGCATCACCTTATTGTGGGTATGCGGAAGTTTGATGCGGCGGATGCGGGGGGTTTCCGGAGTATGGGTATCTTCAAGGTCGATCTCGTCAGTGGAGGCGGTCAAACCGCGCGCTTGCTCTTGGAACTTGGCTATTTCGGCGCGAATATTTGCCAAAATCCCCTCTGGGATGCGCCCCGGCAACACAAGATAACCATGCTCTTCATAGAAGGCTTTCTGCTCCGACGTGATCGCTTCGAACGCCATCTCACACACTCCCTAAAAGGGTTTCGGCGGGCGGGCGGGCCGATGCTGCAAGCGAGGTCCCCCGACTGCGCAAGCCCGCCGTCACGCAAGCTTCAATCTCTAGTGTCGTCTCAAGGCTCTTGCGACCCTCGTGCGCTGAGATCAGCGTCCGCGCGCGTCCCGCCACCACATCTGCAAAATGCAATAGCTGCGCGTCCAGCGGAACATTATCTGTCACTTCCCTTAGGCGTTCTTTCGGGGCCTCGGACCAATCCGCAGCCCCCGACCAAAGTGTCAAAGACGGAAAACTCACCGCGCCCTTTGTGCCCGTGATGTGCAGGTAATCTTGCCCCGTCATCGCGATATTGGGGTTCTCCCCCGTACCCGCTTCAAAACCAAACGGGCTCGGTGAGGTATCAGCAAAGGCAATCGTTGCCGCCACGCCGTTCTCGAATTCCAGCAAAGCCGCGCCACTTTCGACGCGGGCCGCACCACGCTGCGCGTTGCTGCCCAAGCCCTGAACCTGTTTCACATCCCCGAAAAGGAAACGCAGCAGGTCCACCTCATGGACCAGGTTGATCAAGACAGGTGATCCGTCCACGCCGCTGCGCCAGTTCCCTTCAAAATACGTATCTGGTTTCTTCATGGCCCAGATGAGTGAGGCGAGCACCGGCGCACCGATATCGCCTGCCTCGATAACGCCCTTGAGCGTCCGAACCCGCGCATGATGTCTGCGGTGATGCCCTACCAAGGTCTCCACCCCCGCCTGATTGGCCGCCGCGATGATCCTGTCAGCCGCCTCCAAAGAATGCGCCACAGGTTTCTCGATGAGCATGTGCCAGCCGCGCGAAGCCGCCGCCTCCGCGTGATCGGCATGAAGGTGGGAGGGGGTTGCGATCAAGATCGCATCGGCTTCCAAATCTACCGCGTCAATTGAAATGAAGTGTGGCACTTCATCCTGCGTCACAACCGGGTCAATCGCACCAACGACTTCGATCGTCGGCAAAGCCACTGCGTGGCGCAGGTGACGCGCCCCGATCAGCCCCAGCCCTGCGATCAGGAGCCTCACATCACTGCCCCGATTTGCCAGGGAACAAACTCGTAATCGCCCAGCCCCTGGGCCTCTGATTTTGAGACGTCGCCAGACGCCACGCTCAGGATCAGCTCGTAAATCTCCCGCCCCTTTTCTTCCAGCGACACGCCCGCGGTCAGCATGTCGCCCGCATTGACATCCATGTCGTCGACCATGCGCTTGTACATCTCGGTATTGGTCGCCACTTTGATCGTCGGCGCTGGCTTTGAGCCAAAGGCCGAACCACGTCCCGTGGTAAACACCACCAAGTTGCAGCCACCTGCGATTTGGCCCGTGACGGAGGCCGGGTCATACCCGGGCGAATCCATGAAGGTGAACCCGTTCGCAGTGACCGGCTCGGCGTATTTATAGACGCCTGTCAGGGGAGATGTCCCGCCTTTGGCCGCCGCGCCAAGCGATTTTTCAAGGATGGTCGTCAAGCCACCCTTCTTATTGCCTGGGCTAGGATTATTGTCCATCGAGCCACGGTTGCGCGCAGTGTAGTCCTTCCACCAATCGATCAGACCAATGAGCCGCTCCCCAACCTCTCGGGAAACAGCGCGGCGGGTCAGCAAATGCTCGGCACCGTAAATCTCCGGCGTCTCGGCAAGCACACCCGTGCCGCCCTGCGCCGCAAGCAGATCGCAGGCATAGCCCAACGCCGGGTTGGCTGTGACGCCGGACCACGCGTCGGACCCGCCGCATTGCAGGGCCACTTTCAACTCCGCAGCCGGACACGGTTCGCGTTGCGCCTCATTAGCAATCGGCAGCATCGCTTCAATCTTGGCAATGCCCATCTCGATGGTCTTCTGCAACCCGGCTACACCTTGAATGTTCATGACCTGAAACGTCTCGGACTGCTTGAGCCCGTAGGCCTCCAACAGCCAATCGATCTGGTTCATCTCGCAACCGAGACCCACCATCAACACGCCAGCATGGTTGGGGTGGCGCGCATAGCCCCACATTACGCGCTGCAGCGCTTCAAACCCGTCACCGCTATCGGCCATGCCGCAGCCGGTGCCATGCACAAAGGCGCAAACCCCGTCGACATTCGGGTAAGCGGCGAGCCGTTCAGGCGTAAAATGATCCGCAATCCGCCGCGCCGCCGTGGCCGAGCAGTTCACCGAGGTAACGATCGCGATATAGTTCCGAGTCCCGACGCTGCCATTTGCGCGCCGGTACCCCATAAACGTGTCGCCCTCGACAGGCGCCACAGGCCGCATATCCGTGCCGAACTCATAGTCCTGGGCGGTCGGGACGAAATCGCAATTATGCGTGTGCACATGCTCGCCCGGCGCGATGTGATCAGAGGCCACGCCGATCATCTGCGCGTATTTGCGGATGACCTCGCCCTTGGGGATCGCCCGGATCGCCACCTTATGACCCGATGGGATCAGCTGGGTGCTGACCTTTCCCTCGGCCACCGCCACCCCCGCCTCCAATGCGCGGGCGGCCGTCACTACATTGTCATCCGCATCGAGGCATATGACGTCTTTCATTCTGCCTCTCAGGGTCTAGGGCAACAGCCAGGTCACAATCGGCGGGTAGATCAGTAGCACCGACAATGCACAGATCTGGATGCCGATAAAGGGCAAGAAGCCTTTGAAGATGTCGGTCAACGAGATATGCGGTGGCGCCACGGATTTCAGGTAGAAGGCCGCCGGGCCAAAGGGCGGGCTGAGGAAGCTCACCTGCATGTTCATGCAGAACACAACCCCGAACCAGATCGCGACATGTTTGGGTTCCAGCTGGCCAAAGAAGCCAATTTCTTCAATCGGCAAGCGCAACACGATGGGCAGGAAGACCGGGATAATCAGCAGCACGATGCCGACCCAATCCATAAAGGCTCCCATGAACAAGAGGATGATCATCATGACAAGGATGATCCCCATTGGTGGCACGTCGAGGCCAACCACAAGGTCCGCCACAAAGACCGGACCACCTGCGATCGTATAGGCACCGGCCAAGGCCGCCGCACCAATTGTCACCCAGATGATTGTGCCAGTGGATTTCAGGGTGCGCATGAGAGAGTCCCAAAGCAGGTCCCACGATGCCTCCCCCCTCAGCGCGGCCATAACGAGCACCGCCAATGCGCCCATGCCTGCAGCCTCGGTAATCCCGGTGATCCCCATATAGATGGAGCCCAGCACAACGCCGATGATGATGATTGGTGGGACGAGGCCTTTGCCCATGTCCCAGCCCTTCTTCGTGCGGGCAGTGCCGAAGACGAAGAAGATAAGTGCAAGCGCTACAGCGACGGTGCCGAGGAACCAAGGTAAGTAGTCCATCGTGCCGTAGCGGATCGGGTCACCCGTTTGTGCCGCGTTCTGGCCTGAAAACTCAAAGAACAGCACGCGGGCGGCAAAGAAACTCCATGCCCCAGCTATAACGACCGACAGGAAGGCGCCAAAGAGCTTCCATTTCTCTTTGCCTTCCGGTTCGCCTGGGATCGGCTCCGGCAAAGGCGCGTCCTCTGGACGCAGACGGGTGCGCACCAGAATGTAGATGATGAAGAAAGACGCCAGCATGAACCCCGGCAGGAAGGACGCGGTGAACAGCGCCTTGATCGAAGTCTCGGTGATCAGCCCGTAGATGATCAAAACGATCGATGGTGGGATCATAGTGCCAAGCGAACCAGAGGCGCAGATCGTCCCGATAGCAAGGTTCTGATTATAGCCCAGCCGCAACATCTGTGGCAGCGCGATCAGTCCCAAAAGGACCACCTCGCCGCCGATGATGCCCGACATGGCAGCCATGATCACAGCCATGATCGAGGTCACCACCGCAATGCCGCCACGCGTCCGGTTCAGCCAGACATTGAGCGACGAATACATGTCCTTCGCAATGCCAGAGCGTTCCAGCAAAGCCGCCATAAAGATGAATAGCGGGATGGATATGAGGACATAGTCCGTTAAGAGCCCGTATATCTTTTGCGATAAGATATTTAGGGGCCCCGACCCCGGCCTCCCCGTCAAAATGCCGTCGCCAAAGGTCCAAGGGGCCAGCAGCAAGTCAGGCTCGAACTTCATCACCAGGACCAGCACGGCGAGGATGGCGGAGGCAAAACCCAAAGGCATGCCGATAGCGAGCAGCACCAACAGGCCCAGTAGAAGGACCAGTGAAATCGTTCCGATATCCATTTTAGTTGTCGCTCCCCACGGCCTTTTTCAGGCGCTCTAATTCGTCTTGGTCGATGTCATCAGCGGCCGAGTGCACCACCGGCTCCTCATTCCAGTCGGAGATCAGGTTGATCACAGATTGGATGGCCACGAGGCTGATGACGATCAGGATGGTGATCTTGATGGTGGCAGGCAGCGGCGGGTTAAAGGCGGAGCCATACAGCTCCCACCGGCCAAATTTCTGTAGCGCCTCACCATAGCCGCCATAAACAAGGAAGAAAGCGAACGTGACGATCAGCGCTGTGGAGACCACGTCGCAGACATGCTGCAACCAGCGAGGCATCATATCGTAGATCAAGAAAATGCGGATATGGCTGCGCTGCTGCATAGCGTAAAGCCCGGCGCATAAGAAGATGAAGCCAGCCAGCCAGAGTGAGAGCTCATTTGCCCAAAGTGTGCCCGCATTCAGCACGTAGCGTACAAACACCTCGTACAGCATCACGCAGCACAAAACGACAACCAGCATCATGGTGACGCGACCAATGAAAACCGCAACGCGGTCCAGGGCGCGCCAGCTTTCAAACTCCATCGGCGCCCGACGCACCGTGCGCACGCCCAGCACGAAGAGGATCGGGATTGCGATCAAAAATACCAGATCAAGGATGTCGATATGTGCACCCATAATCGGCGACAGGTTTGGCGTCAGGTCAACCCGGCCAAAATGAGCAGCCAGCTGATCACCATGCCCACCCCAGTCCAGAATGAAAGCAGGCATCTGCCAGATCACCCAGCCGGTGCAAAAGACCAGACCCAAAGGCACCAGCCATTCGACCAAGGTGCCGTTACGTTCCTCTTCCATGAGCCTCCCCTTCACGGATCGCACCCTCCCCGGTGGCCCGCTGTCCCTTAACGTTTTTTGAATTTGGTCCCTCGTCAGACCTCAGCGAGAGGGGCGGAATGCACCGCCCCTCCTTCTGAAAGCTGACGCTTAGTTGGACACGAGGCCCAGCTGCTTCAGGTAGCTCAGGTGCGCTTCAACCAGAGCTTCAGCTTCGGGCGTGTCGGCGAACTCAGGCCATGTGGCTTGAGCTGCATCGCGGAACTTCTGCAGTTCTTCTGGAGCCCACTGCGACAGAGTTACACCTTGCTCACGCAGCGCTGCTGCAGCTTCGGCGTTCTTCTTCTCGAAGGTCAGGGCTGTACGCAGCGCCAAGGCTTCCATAGCCACTTTCATGATACGCTGATGCGCTTCTGGCATCTCGTCGAACACCGCCTTGTTGCAGGCCAAGTGGTCAGACGGCATAGAGTGGAAGCCAGGGAAGTTAGCATATTTAACGATGTCGTAGAGTCCCAGGCCCACGTTGTTGGCGAGGCCGGACGCGTCAGCACCGTCAATGATGCCGGTTTCAAGTGCGGTGAAGATCTCGGTGAAGTCCATCACGATTGGGTTTGCGCCGAGCTTTTCAAAGATCTTGGTTTCCATGCCTGGAGGGGAACGGAATTTCCAATCCTTGAAGTCAGCCACTTTCTCGATCGGCTTTGAGGAGGCGAAGCTCTCCTGGCCATAAACCCACCAGCCAATCAGCTCCATGCCGTACTTGTTGTACAGTGGCGCCGCAGCTTCACGCCCGCCACCGAAATACAGCCAGCTCAGCTGCTGGTAAGGCGTCTCGTAGCCGCCCATGATGTCGCCCACAAACTGGAAGGCGGAGTTCTTGCCGGTCTGGTAGCCGCCGCCGGTCATGTCGCAGTCCAGAATACCTGTCGCTGCGGCGTCAAAGGTCTCAACCGATTTCACGACGGAGGAGGAGTAGAACATCTCCACCTCGATGCCACCGCCAGACATGGTTTGAATGTCTTCGATGTATTGCGCCGCCAGTTTTCCTGAAACGGTTTCAGGTGCGTAGTGTGTTTGAATGCGCAGCTTGGTGGTGGCGTGGCCGTCGGCCAAAGCACCTGTGGCCAGGACGGCCGAAGCTGCAACGGCCGCAGCCGCAGTCTTAACGAAACTCATTGGTTTCCTCCCAGTTGATACGTTCGGCACCTCTCGTTTTCTCGACATTCGGGCACCGCGTAAGCGAGACGTTAGCGGGCGAATCTTAACCCGACAAGAAAAAACCTGATTTTTTAAAATTTTGAAATTTTCTGGAATTTCCTGAATTTCGTCGTATCCTGAAGGTTAACAAAAAGTGAATCGAGGCCCTCAAGCCAACATGCTGAAAACCAAATTTTCGACACCGCAGATTTATGAAGACCTACACCTGCAGCTTGTGACGGCGCAGATCCCACAAGGTCAAAAGCTTCGTTCCGAACATCTACGCGACGTTTATGGCTGCTCGGCCAACACAATACGGGAAGTTCTGTTTCGCCTCGCTTCGGAAGGCCTCGTTATCTTTGAAGACCAAAGGGGTTTCCGTGCGCGCCCGACAGATCCGGAGCGGCTACATTATTTGACCAAATTTCGCGTCATGTTGGAGCAAGAAGGCGCAACCGCCTCAATTGAAAAAGGGGAATTGGCTTGGGAGGCACAACTTTCCGCAGTCCACCACAAACTTGCCCATATAGAACGCAAAATCACCCAAGACGGGCTGGAAGGGCCAACTTTGCGTATATGGTCTTTGGCGGAGCTGGAATTTCATGACACTCTGATTTCGGCCTGCGACAGCCCCTTTCTTAGATCCAGCTTCAGGCGCACCTATGATCAGTTTCGCCAACAAAAGATCATGCAGCCAAAATACGGATATCATCCTGAAAACGCACATGAGCATCAGGCAATTGTGGAAGCGGCTTTAGCCCGCGATGCATATGGGTGTCGTGTTGCAATTTATGAGCATATGAAAAGAAACCTGCGCGATGGCGGTGTAAGCGGAGAGCTGGACACGTCAAGACAACCTTCCAAGACGAAGCAGCGCTAGACGCGAAGCAAAAAAACGGGCTGAATGACTCCGAGCGAAAACCGACTGTGTCTTGGAGCCAGCAATGCTGATGAGCCACAACAAGTCCAATTCGGAACAAGAAAGTGGCAGCGCAAAACGATTGCTTTGGGCGCTTCCGACGCTTGTTATCTCGGTCGGTGTTACGCTGACATTCTGGTTCGAGATCGGCATTCCCGCCCCCTTCTTCAGCGTGCTTGTCAGTGTTGTTGTTGCTGGCAGCTATGGCGGCAAGAGGGCCGGCTTGCTTTCGGGTGCGATCGCATCCACCTTTTTGGTCTACGCCTACCTGGCCGGGTACGGCCCTGCAGAGTTGACGAGCAAGCTTCTCAACGTATCAATTGGCGCCGGGCTTTTTCTTTTTCTCGGATACCGCTTGGGGCAAACCAAAGATGAAAGCGATGCCAAGCAGTCAGAAATATTGAACGCGAATGAGACGCTGAAAACGTCCTTGATCTACGAAACTGAAGAGAAAGATAGACAAACGGCGCAAGCCAGCGAAAGCGAAGAACAACTCAGAATGGCAGTTCGTATTTCGGGCATAGGCTATTACAAATGGGATCTTGCGACGGGCGACTGCTTGTATTGTTCGCAACAGCACGCTGCACATTTCGGGATAACCGCTGAGGAGTTTTATGAACTTAACAAAGGGAACACGCCCTATGTTAAAAACATTCATAGCGATGATCAGGCGGCCTATTTGGAAGCTGTCGCGCGTCTTGATGGCGGAGAAGCGGTCTTAATTGAGCATCGGATTGTCCAGCCCGACGGCAGCTTACGCTTTATTCGTCAAATTTCAGAACCCGTTTTTGACGACGACGGCAACCAGATCGAGGTTGTTGGCAGCAGCATCGACTTGACCGACTTGAGAGAGGCAGAAGCAAGAGCGCGGCAATCCCAACGCATTGAAGCAATTGGCACCCTGACAGGGGGCGTCGCGCATGACTTCAACAACATTCTGGCAATTATCATGGGCAATATTGAGCTTGCACAAGAGAGCAAAGACAACGCCGCGCTTCAAAGCCACCTTGCGCATGCTCTGAGTGCGACACATCGCGGGGCAGGACTGACGCGAAATCTGCTGAGCTTTGCGCGCCGTGCCCATTTGGAACCCTCACTCCTGAATCTCAATGATATTGTGAGCAACACGATGGACTGGGGCGCGCGTGTTTTGCCAGCTTGCATCACGATCGAAACGAAGCTGTCAAACGGGCTTTGGGATTGCAAACTTGACGCAACCTCCCTCGAAAACGCAATCGTCAATCTGGTGCTGAACGCCCGCGACGCCATGCCGGCAGGGGGCAGCCTTGTTATTGAGACCGCCAACTTATCGCTCACGCATAGATACCTGCGGGCGACAGGCGATGATCTGAAGCCGGGGGACTATGTCACGCTCTCGATTTCCGATACCGGGCGGGGCATCGAAGCGGCAGTGATCGACAAAATCTTCGAGCCGTTTCACACTTCCAAACCCTTTGGTGAGGGCTCAGGTCTTGGTCTGTCGATGGTGGAAGGGTTTATCAAACAATCTGGCGGGTCCATCACCGTGTCGTCAGAACCAGGCTCAGGTACAATTTTCAGGCTGTTTTTCAAAGCAGAACCAGACCAAGTGAAACCTGTGGGTGAAACCACCTCGCCTCTCACCGCCGCACCATAGTACACGACGCTACTTGAAACGAGGAGCGAAAAGGATTCGAATTGAAGCTT
>JAPORH010000061.1 GCA_026710325.1 Litoreibacter sp.
CAATTGTTGGGCGGGATTCGCACCCGCAAGGAAAACGCGCCTTTCCACGGCGCACACCCGATTCTGGAAAGTGCGGCCTATTTCGTGCCAAACATCCGGTCACCTGCATCACCCAGACCCGGGACGATATAGCCAACATCGTTGAGATGGCTATCGAGCGCAGCAGTGACAATCGGCACGTCCGGATGCGCCTCTTTCATGCGCGCAACGCCTTCGGGCGCGGCCAATAGGCAAAGGAAACGGATGTCTTTGGCACCCGCCTTTTTCAGTAAATCAATCGCTGCCGCCGAAGAGTTTCCAGTCGCTAGCATCGGGTCCACAGCGATGACCATGCGGTCTTCGAGATTATCAGGCGCTTTGAAATAATACTGCACCGGCTGCCGCGTTTCTTCATCGCGGTAGAGCCCAACAAATCCCACGCGTGCCGAGGGGATCAGCTCCAACATGCCGTCGAGCAACCCGTTGCCCGCCCGCAGGATCGAGATCAGCGCAAGTTTACGTCCTGCAAGCGTCGGGGCGTCCATCGCCTCCATTGGGGTTTCGATCCGCTTGGTCGTCATTTCAAGATTGCGGGTCACCTCATAGGCCAAGAATTGCGAGATTTCGCGCAAAAGCTGCCGGAACACGGCGGTCGGCGTATCCTTCTCCCGCATGAGCGTCAGTTTGTGCTGCACCAAAGGGTGGTCAACGATAGTCAGATGGTCGCTCATGATGCGGGCTCCAGTTTCTTGAGCAGCCTGTCGCGCGTCGCGTCGTCACAGAAGGCGGCTTTTGCGGCGGTGATGTTGACCGCGCGGACAATCTCATCCTCCCAGCCAAACGTGTCGGCCAGCATGTCATATTCGCGGGTCAGGGTCGTATGGAAAAACGGCGGGTCGTCTGTGGAGATCGTGACAGGCACGCCCGCGGCGCGAAGTTTTTCAACGGGATGGCTTTTCCAGTCTGGGGCTACGCCAAGCGCGACATTAGAGCCGGGACACACCTCCAGCGCAATCTCATGCTCGGCCAGATAATCAACAAGGGCCGGGTCCTCGATGGATTGAACGCCATGGCCAATACGTTCGACCTTAAGATCGCGAACAGCTTGCCAGACCGAGGCCGCACCGCCCCACTCACCGGCATGGGTCGTCAAACGTAGCTCGGCTTCGCGTGCCAGATCAAAGGCATAGGCGAAATCACCTTGCACCCCCATGCTCTCATCCCCGCCCATGCCAAAGCCAGTGACAAAATCGCCCTTGGTTTCTGCGGCGCAGATCGCGTCAGGCTTGGCCGCATCTGGGCCTTCGTGACGGATGCAGGTGACGATGCCGCGCAGTGTGATGCCCATCTCACGCTCGGCCTGAGCCGCCGCCTCTTCCATAGCAGCGACATACTCTCGCCATGCGCCCAGATCACCGCCACCACAGAAATTGGGGCTGATGAAGGCTTCCGTGTAAATCACACCCTGGTAAGCCGATTGCTCCAGCACTGCGAGGGTCAACCTGCGAAACTCTTCCGGTCCCGTTAGCACCGCAGTCGCCGCCTCATAAGTGCGCAGGAATTGGGTGAAGCCTTCGAACCGATAAGAGCCGTCCTCGTTAAACACGCCGTCGAGATTGACGCCTTTCTCTTGCGCGAGCCCGCGAATGAAAGCTGGAGGGGCCGCGCCCTCCAGGTGCAAATGCAGCTCGATCTTGGGGATGTCAGTCATAGAAAGCTCCGGCCGGGTCCTTGCGTTTCCAGCATCAGATAACGCGCAATCGAGGCGGCCACATCCACAAAATCGACCTGCCCTATCGGTTTGTGACCCACACCGAAGCCCAACACGGGCACCTCCTCCCGCGTGTGGTCGGTCCCATGCCGGGTCGGATCATTGCCATGGTCGGCCGTAAAAATCATCAGGTCATCGTCTTGCAGATTTGCGAAGAGACGCGGCAACTGCCCGTCGAACCATTCAAGATGCCGGGCATAGCCTTCCGGGTCGCGCCTGTGCCCGTACAACGCATCGAACTCGACAAAATTGGCAAATGTGAAACTCCCACCTACAGCCTCCCGGGTGAGCCGTTCGAGCTGGTCCATCAACTGTGCATCGGTGCCTTTGACGCTTTCATCAATGCCGCGGCCCGAATAGATATCTGATATCTTGCCAACCGCGTAAGTGCGCCGCCCATCCGCTTGCGCCCAATCCAGAAGGGTCGGCGCGGGTGTCTCAATCGCGTAATCGCGGCGGTTCTTGGTGCGTTGAAATTCGGCACGGGTCTCGCCGACGAACGGGCGCGCGATGACCCGGCCGACTTTCATGTCATGCAGCTTCGGCGCGATATGCTCGCACAAGGCATAGAGGCGATTGAGCCCGAAGCTGCCCTCATGCGCCGCAATCTGAAACACGCTGTCGGCCGAAGTGTAGCAAATGGGCTGCCCAGTTTGCATATGGGTCTCGCCCAATCTGTCGACAATCTCGGTACCAGAGGCATGGCAATTGCCCAAGACGCCGTCCGTTTCGCAAAACGCCGCAACGGCTTGCGTGATCTCGGCTGGGAAACTGGGCTCGGAGGTCGGAAAATAGTGCCAATCCCATGGCACCGGCACGCCTGACAGCTCCCAATGCCCTGTGGGGGTATCCTTTCCAGGGGAATGCTCCCGTGCGACACCGTAGAGCCCCTCGGCGGGACCGCTCATGCCAGGCACGATTTGCGCGAGCCCCAGCTTTGTCAGGTTCGGCAGGCTCAACCCAACGCGTGCATGGATATGGCCAAGGGTATCCGCCCCTTCATCGCCAAACGCCGCTGCATCGGGGGCGCCGCCGCAGCCCACGGAGTCCGTGACGACCAGAAAAGCCCTCATATTCCGACGCCGGAATGAATGAGCGGCAGCGGTTCCGGCCGGGTTGATCCCAATTTGAACGCGGCCCTCACCGCCTCCACCGCCCGGGAGGCCTTGGTCGCATTGGTGGCATGAACCGTTGCGATCGGTGTTTTCATGTCGACCTTTGCGCCGAGCCGCGCAATCCCGCTGAGCCCTACAGCATGATCGATGCGGTCGCTTTCCACCAGCCTACCACCGCCCAGATGCACCACCGACTCGCCAAGCGCGCGCGTATCGATTTCTGCCACAAACCCGGGGCGGGCGGGCGTAACTTCCATGATGATATTGGCCTCGGGCAGAATGTTGTTCCAGCGTTCGAGGAAGTCCGCAGGCCCGCCCATGGCAGTCACCATGCGTCCGAACCGCTCGGCGGCTGCGCCGGAGCTGATAGCTGCCGCGATCTTCTCCGCCCCTTCTTGGACGTCCTGTGCAAGGTCTGCCTGCGCCAGAAGCACGCCGCCCAATGTGACTGTGACCTCCCGCAGCCGTTTTTGTGTTCCAGAGACGGTCAAAGCCTCCATCACGGCACGCACTTCCACCGCATTTCCTGCGCTTGAGGCCAAAGGTTGCGACATATCGGTGATCAGGGCTGAGGTGCGGCAGCCCGCACCGTTGGCCACATCCACCAAGGATTGCGCGAGCTCTGTTGACGCCTCTAAGCTCGGCATGAATGCGCCCGAGCCTGTTTTGACGTCCAGAACAAGGCCTTCCAGACCAGCGGCAAGTTTTTTGGACAGGATTGACGCTGTGATCAGGTCAATGCTTTCGACCGTCGCGGTGACGTCCCTGATCGCATAAAGCCGCTTGTCAGACGGCGCGACCCGGCCCGTGGCACCTACAATGGCGCAGCCTGCCTCCCGCAAGATGTGATCAAGCCGCTTGGGGCCATGTTCGCAAATATAGCCTGGAATTGCTTCGAGCTTGTCCAGCGTGCCGCCCGTATGCCCAAGCCCGCGGCCTGAAATCATCGGCACATAGGCCCCGCAGGCTGCCAATGCCGGCGCAAGGATGAGCGAAACCGGGTCGCCGACCCCGCCGGTAGAATGCTTGTCGAGCACAGGCCCCGGCAAATCCCAGCTCAGCACATCGCCGCTGTCGCGCATGCCTGTCGTCAGTCCAACGCGTGCCTCGGGCCCCATCCCTTTCAAGGCGACAGCCATCGCAAAAGCGCCTGCTTGTGCGTCAGTAATCACGCGACCTGAAAGCGCTTCGCCGAACCAGCGTGCTTCCTCCACAGTCACCACAGCGCCCGCACGCAGCTTTGCGATGATCGCGCGTGCTTCCATCAGCTCATATGGTCCTTACCGAATGCGCCGGGCAGTAGTTCCGCCACGGTTGTCACCTTGGACTGCCCTCCAGTGGTGGCCAGGGTCACCTTGGCGTCGCCTTTGGCGAATTCGGCGAGCTTCTGGCGGCACCCGCCGCAGGGCGGCACCGGGTCGGGACTATCGGCAATCACCGCGATCTCGGCGATTTCATATTCTCCTGCCGCACACATTGCGGCGATCGCACCAGCCTCGGCGCAAGTGCCTTCCGGGTAGGCGACATTCTCCACATTGCAGCCCTGAAAGACCTTCCCGCTTGGTGTCCTTAGCGCGGCACCCACCTTGAATTTGGAGTATGGCGCATGCGCGTTCTCGCGCACTGCGCGGGCCTGATCGAGCAGGTCGGACATTGTGCAAATCCTGTTGAATCTTCGGATTTAGAGTGTGCCCCTGCCACGCGCGGGTTTCAAGCGGTGTAGCGCAGGATCAGATGGCGTTTGCCCTTGAGGGCATCATTCAAGAGATCGATATCAGCCTCCTCATAGAGCCCTGCTATAATCGTACTGCGCTCGGCAATTTGCGGCGCCGTCAGGTAAGTGTCGCCCCAGAAGGCCAGATAAGACGCTCCGAGTGCAGTCAACTGATACCCCAAATCCTCTAATTTTGACGTAAGGTGGTGCATCTCAAACGGCGACAAGTCATCGCTAAAATAGCCATTCGGGAAGGCCGAAATCATATCTGCGCTGCGCTCGACTGGCACCGCTTGCACAATTCCAGGTCCGTGGACCACCGCGTCAGGGTCAAAATTTACCTCGTCAATGGTGACATCATGGTCAGCATCCAACCACGGAAGCTTTGCATCACGCAGCTGCGCTTTTTCCAGTCCAGACCGGAAGTTGGCCAGCCGAATTGGAAATTCCTCCTGCGTTGAGAAGTAGCCAATATGTTCATCATCCTCAAAACAACGCTCCGGCAACGTTGACAGGTCATGGCCATTGGTCGCGTCGAGGTCATGCGTCAGGAGTGCGTGCGACGCGGTATAGCCCGCCTGACTTAGGCTATCGAGGCTAGCCAGAAGTAATGCATCTGGATGACGCGCGGCGACCATCTGCCGCCAATGCCGCAAATCCTCGAAGCTGGTCGGGTGAATAACATAGGTGGGACAAAGCGTTGTGAGGCCGCCCGCATCCCTTGGATCGGTTGTCAAAACCGGACTGCGCGGCGCATCCGTGGGGGCGGGCTCGGGCGGCGCCTCGTTGCGCCGCTTCAGCCAGCCCGGCCACTTCACTTGGCGTAGCCTATCGCTTGCATCGCCTCTTTCAGCTCATCGAGGATCGCCGGATCGTCAATCGTTGCGGGCATCTTGTATTCCCGCCCGTCCGCGATCGCTGCCATCGTACCACGTAGGATTTTGCCGGACCGCGTCTTGGGCAATCTATCCACCACCAGCGCCAGTTTAAACGCCGCCACCGGGCCGATTTGGTCGCGCACGCGGGCGATCACCTCTTTCACGATCTCTTCATGCGGGCGATTAACCCTGGTGGAGAGACACAGGAACCCCATTGGCAGTTGGCCTTTCAACTCATCCGCCACACCGATGACCGCGCATTCAGCGACATCTTTATGGCCGCCAAGCACCTCTTCCATCGCACCCGTGGACAATCGGTGCCCGGCCACGTTGATCACATCATCCGTGCGCGCCATGATCCAGAGGTAACCATCCTCATCCTTCATGCCCGCATCACCCGTCTCGTAATACCCCGGGAACGTGTCGAGATAGCTTTTGCGGAAGCGCGCTTCGGCATTCCAAAGCGTGGGCAAGGTGCCAGGGGGCAGCGGTAGTTTGATCGCAATCGCGCCAAGCTCGCCTGCTGCAACAGGGTGGCCAGCGTCGTCAAGGATTTGAACGTCATAGCCAGGCATTGGCACGGTGGGGGAGCCAATCTTGACAGGCAATGCCTCTAACCCGGCCGGGTTGCCCGCAATCGTATAGCCCGTCTCGGTCTGCCACCAGTGATCATAGACCGGCTTCCCAGTGAGGTTGCCGATCCATTCAATCGTGTCGGGGTCGGCGCGCTCGCCTGCAAGGTAGACTGCGTTCAGCTCAGAGAGGTCATATTTCGCGTAAAACTCGCCTTTCGGGTCCTCGCGTTTCACCGCACGGAATGCAGTGGGGGCGGTGAAGAAGGTCTTGACCTTATGCTCCGACATGACCCGCCAAAAGGTGCCCGCGTCCGGCGTACCAATCGGCTTGCCCTCAAAGACAATCGTTGTGTTTCCGGTGATCAGCGGGGCGTAGCAGATATAGCTATGGCCCACGACCCAACCCACATCCGAGGCTGCCCAGAAGACATCGCCAGGATCGACGTTATAGATGTTTTTCATCGTCCAGGAGAGCGCCACAAGATGCCCCGCCGTCGGCCGAACAACGCCTTTGGGCGCGCCAGTGGTTCCCGATGTATAAAGAATATAGGCTGGGTGGTCGCCTGAAACGGGGACGCAATCTGCAGGATCGACGCCTTCCTGCACCGCGTCCCACTCGAAATCGCGACCGTCTATCAACGCCGCTGGCGCTTGCTCACGTTGCAAGATCACGCAAAAATCGGGCTTGTGCGTCGCCAGCTCGATGGCCCCATCGAGGAGCGGCTTGTATTCCAAAACCCGCCCCGGTTCGATCCCGCATGAGCCCGCGATGATTGCTTTGGGCGTCGCGTCGTCAATGCGTACCGCCAACTCATTGGCGGCAAACCCGCCAAAGACGACCGAATGCACCGCGCCAATCCGCGCGCAGGCCAGCATGGCCGTCAGCGCCTGGGGCACCATTGGCATGTAGATGATGACGCGGTCGCCAGCTTCCACGCCCTTGGCGGCAAGCGCGCCTGCCAGTTGCGCCACCTGATCCTTTAATTCAGCGTACGTGATATGCCGCTTCGTGTCGGTGACAGGGCTGTCATAGATAATTGCCGCTTGATCGCCACGCCCAGCCTCGACATGCCGGTCCACCGCATTCCAGCAGGTGTTAACGCGGGCATCCTTGAACCATTCGTATAGCGGCGCGTTGTCGTCAAACAGCGCCTTGGACGGGGCCGTGTCCCAGTCGATAGCGTCGGCCTGGGCCATCCAGAACCGCTCCGGGTCCTCCTGCCAGCTTTTGTAAACCTCTGCATATCCCATGGCTGTCCCTCCTGCCCTACAGCATCGGTTTTGCCGCGCGGGACGCGATCACGCAAGGGGGCAGGTTGAGATAACGCTAACCATAGGTCGCGACCGGCGTGCCTGCGATGGCCGAGACATTTAACAGCCCGCGCGCCGTGATAGACGGTGTCACGATATGTGCCTTGTTGCCCATCCCCATCAGGATCGGACCGACCTCGAGCCCGACCGCCTTCATCTTCAAGATGTTGCGCACACCGGAGGCCGCGTCCGTATTCGCAAAAACCAGCACATTGGCGGCACCTTGCAAACGGCTCCCGGGGAAAATGCGGTCACGCAATTCTTGGTCCAGCGCCACATCGCTATGCATTTCTCCCTCATAGACAAAATCGCGCGGCGCCGCGTCGAGCAGATCAATCGCGGCGCGCATCCTTATCCCCGTATCGCAATCAAGATTGCCAAATTGCGAGTGCGAGCAGAGCGCGATCTGCGGCTCCACCCCAAAACGGCGTACATGTCGGGCAGCGCCTATGACAACTTCAGCAATCTGTTCCGGTGTCGGCTCGGGGTGAACATGCGTGTCAGCCACGAAAAGCGGACCATCTTCAAGGATCATAAGCGACAGCGCGCCAACCGGGTGCAGTTCTTCCGGCCCGCCGCCCAAGACCTGGCTGACGTAGTTCAGGTGCCATAGGTACTGGCCAAAGGTGCCGCAGATCATCGAATCCGCCTCGTCGCGATGCACCATGACGGCACCGATAGCGGTCGTGTTGGTCCGCATGATTGCTTTGGCCAGATCCGGCGTGACTCCGCGGCGCGCCATAAGCCTATGATATGTCTCCCAATATTCGCGATATCGATCATCCCGTTCGGGATTGACCAGTTCAAAATCGCGCCCCGGCTTGACGGAAAGGCCCAGCTTCTCCGCCCGCGCCTCGATTACCTGCGGACGGCCAATCAGAATGGGCATGTCCGTTGTTTCTTCCAACATGGCGTGGGCCGCGCGCAGAACGCGTTCGCTCTCCCCTTCGGTGAAGACAATGCGCCGCGATGCGGTACCCGCTGCCTCGAAAACCGGTCGCATGATTAGGGCTGATTTGAACACGGAGGCATCGAGCGCTTCCTTGTAGCTCCCCAAATCCCCAATCGGCCGCGTTGCGACCCCGCTTTCACCAGCTGCCTTCGCCACGGCAGAGGCCACAACGCCCATAAGACGCGGATCGAACGGTTTTGGGATCAGATAATCGGGGCCGAAGGTCAGCTCCTCCCCGCGATACGCGGCAGCGGCTTCTGCGCTGGTGGTCGCACGGGCGAGCGCAGCGATGCCTTCGACGCAGCCCACTTTCATCGCATCGTTGATCTCGGTGGCGCCCACATCCAGCGCGCCGCGGAAAATGAAAGGAAAGCAAAGCACGTTATTGACTTGATTGGGATAATCGCTGCGTCCGGTGGCGATGATGGCGTTCGGCGCAACCTCCCGCACCTCTTCCGGCATGATTTCAGGCGTCGGGTTGGCCAAAGCAAATACGATCGGCGCATCAGCCATTTTCGCAACCATGTCTTGCGTCAGGACGCCAGGGCCAGAAAGGCCGAGGAACAGGTCGGCCCCTTCGATCACCTGATCAAGCGTCCGCAAGTCGGTCTTTTGCGCGAATGCTGCCTTTTGCGGGGTCATCTCCTCTTCCCGCCCCTCGTAAACGAGCCCGGCAATATCGCAGAGCCAAACATTCTCCCGCTTCACGCCAAGCGTGAGCAGCATGTTCAGGCAGGCAATCCCGGCAGCCCCGCCGCCGGTGGAAACGACCTTGATGTCAGCAAATTTCTTCTTGTTCAGGATCAACGCATTGGTTGCTGCGGCTGATACGACAATCGCGGTGCCGTGCTGATCGTCGTGAAAAACCGGGATGTTCATGCGTTCACGACAAATTTGTTCAACGATAAAACAATCTGGCGCCTTGATGTCTTCAAGGTTGATCGCTCCAAAGGTTGGTTCCATCGCACAGACGATATCTGCCAGCTTTTCCGGATCTTTCTCATCAAGCTCGATGTCGAAGCAATCGATATTGGCAAATTTCTTGAAAAGGACCGCTTTGCCTTCCATCACCGGCTTAGAAGCGAGACCACCAATATTGCCCAAGCCCAGCACCGCCGACCCATTTGACACAACGGCAACCAGATTGCCACGAGAGGTATAATCCCTTGCCGTATCAGGGTCTTGCTTAATCTCAAGGCAAGCTTCGGCAACGCCAGGCGAGTAAGCACGCGCCAGGTCGCGCCCATTGGCCAAAGGCTTGGTGGCGCGAATTTCAAGCTTACCGGGCTTTGGGTATTGATGGTAATCCAGCGCGGATTGTTTCAGTGAATCCTTGAGTTCGTCGGCCATGTCATGAGCCCCTATCAGAGAAATAGTTTAACGTTAAACTATATGAAAGCCACAAGGCAGTACAAGCGTGGTTCACCCACATTTAGGTAAATTGCTCGCTGATCAACCGCTCTTCCAACCCGTGACCCGGGTCAAACAGAATACGGTGTGTCACACTAGGATCAGATCGAATTTCCACCGAAAGAACATTGCCGGCTGACACACCATCTGCATCCGCCATTACAGGTCGCTTTTCCGGGTGGAGAACGTCGAACTGCACCTTTGCAGCTTTTGGCAAAAGCGCGCCACGCCACCGCCGCGGCCTGAATGCCGACATCGCAGTGAGAGCCAGGACATCAGACCCAATCGGCAAAATCGGCCCATGTGCTGAGTAATTATAGGCGGTCGAGCCCGCAGGTGTCGCGACCAACGCCCCGTCGCAGACGAGTTCACCCATTCGCTCACGTCCGTCCACAGAGATTTTCAAGCGCGCAGCTTGGGAGCCCGCGCGCAGCAAGGCCACCTCGTTTATAGCCAGCGCTTCATAGGTCGAGCCATCTTCGCGCTGTGCTATCATACGCAACGGGTTGATCGCCTCCTCTTCGGCGGCGGCCAGTCTTTCGCTCAGGCCAGTCTCAGAAAACTCGTTCATCAAAAACCCGATGGTTCCGCGATTCATTCCGTAGACCGGGGTATCGAGATGTTGCGTCGCATGCATCGTATGCAACATGAACCCGTCGCCGCCCAATGCAACGATAACATCCGCCTGATCTGGCGCTGACTTCCCATAGCGCTCCTCAAGCTGCACCAACGCCTCTTGCGCGATGTCAGTTTGTGCCGCCATGAAGGCGATTTTTCCAAGCTCAGGCATGGGTTAGAGGCTCCTCCCGCCCAATTGATTGCGCCGCCGAGCCCAAAAGACAAGCCCCGCAAGTGAGCAAGATTCATAAAGGTCAGCCGGATTTCTGGGCCGTTGGGTCGTTTTACTCCCTTTCCGCAGGGCAACATTCGGCGTAGGAGAGAGCAAAATTTGACGGATCAAACGGAGCCTCGCCATGAATGCCTCGCACAAAGACACCGGATTTTTCACACAGGATTTGTCGGATCGTGATCCTGAGCTGTTTGGCTCGATCACGTCGGAGCTGGTGCGGCAGCGTGATGAGATTGAGCTGATTGCGTCCGAGAACATTGTCTCCAAGGCGGTGATGCAGGCGCAGGGGTCGGTGATGACCAACAAATACGCCGAAGGCTACCCTGGTCGGCGCTATTATGGCGGCTGCCAGTATGTTGATATCGCTGAGGAATTGGCGATTGAGCGCGCCAAAAAGCTGTTTGGCTGCGGCTTTGCCAATGTGCAGCCGAACTCTGGCAGCCAGGCCAATCAGGGCGTCTTCCAGGCGCTCTTGAAGCCCGGCGACACGATCCTGGGCATGTCGCTCGACGCAGGTGGCCACCTGACCCATGGCGCGGCACCCAACCAGTCGGGCAAGTGGTTCAAAGCGGTGCAATATGGCGTGAAGCGCGACACGCTGGACGTGGATTATGACCAGCTCGAAGCGCTGGCTCTGGAGCACAAGCCGCAGATGATCATCGCCGGTGGCTCGGCCATCCCGCGCCAGCTCGATTTCGCCCGCTTCCGCGCCATCGCCGACAAGGTGGGCGCGTATCTTCTGGCCGATGTGGCGCATTTTGCCGGGCTGATCGCGGCGGGCGTCTACCCCTCGCCCTTTCCACATGTGCATGTTGCCACCACCACCACCCACAAGACCTTGCGCGGGCCCCGCGGCGGCATGATCCTGACCGAGGATGAGGCACTGGCGAAAAAGTTCAACTCCGCCATCTTCCCCGGCATCCAGGGCGGGCCCCTGATGCATGTGATCGCGGCCAAGGCCGTGGCCTTTGGCGAGGCGCTGGAACCCGGTTTCGTGGCTTACCAGGAACAGGTGATCAAGAACGCCCAGGCCCTCGCGGCCTCGCTGATCGAGGGCGGTCTCGACATCGTCACTGGCGGCACCGACACCCATGTGATGCTCGTTGATTTGCGCCCCAAAGGCGTCAAGGGCAACGCGGCAGAGAAGGCTTTGGGCCGCGCCCATATCACCTGCAACAAGAACGGCATCCCGTTTGACACGGAAAAGCCGATGATCACCTCCGGCCTGCGCCTGGGCTCGCCCGCCGGCACCACCCGCGGCTTCGCCGAGCCCGAGTTCCGCCAGATAGGCCAGTGGATTTGCGAGGTCGTCGACGGCCTGGCCGCGAACGGAGAAGAGGGCAACGCCGCAACCGAGACCCGCATCCGCGAAGACGTCAAAGCCCTCTGCGACAAATTCCCGATTTATACCGGAATTTAAGCGCACAAAACCTAAAGCAGGGCGCGGCTCTTATGTCGCGCTCAGTGCTTTTTTGACAACTGACACATAGTGGTCTTCCACGTCCTGCAATGGCACCCTTCCGTCGGGGCGATACCAAGCCAACACCCCGTTGAGGATCGAAATCACAACCAGTGTCGACAGTTTGCTGTCAGGCGCGTCGAACGCGCCGCTTTGGGCGCCGGCCTGGATAATCTTCTCCAGCTCGCGCTCGTAGATCCGACGCATTTCCTCCAAGCGTTTGTAGTTGGCTGGCGTCAGGTTGCGCAGCTCGGTGTAGGGAATAAAAATGCCCTGGCGCCCCCCCATGTGGAATTGAAAGTGGGTGCGCACAAAGGCCTCGATCTGCTTTTCGGGGGGGCCGGAAAGATCAGTCTCTTTCAACCGCTCCACCGCGCCGCGCATTTGCTCAAGCAACAAGTCAAAGAGCAGCGATTGCTTGTTCGGAGTATAAAGGTAAAGGGCCCCGGCTTGTACCCCGACCTCTGATGCGATCTGACGCATAGAGACGCCTGCATAGCCATGCTCGGTGAACAGCCGCATTGCGGCGTCGCGCACCTTGGGGCCTGTGATGTCAGAATGTGATCCGGTTTTCCGCGCCATGCCGTCCAGCGTATATGAACAATTGTTCAGTTCAAGACAGGATCGATACGCTGGACGCTGGCACGACGCGGCTGTAGCCTTACAGCCATGAAAGCAACACGCCCCCTTTTGACGGCTTTGGCGGCTTTGATGCTGAGCGCATGCGCCGCAGACCTACCGCAAAGCCGCGACACAATCAGCCAGGCTGCGCTGGACGCGCCTTATCCAAAGCTTTTGCCGCTCAATGCGCTTCTGAATAGCGCAGAGGAGGGATCTAGCGTGGTCGATGAAACAGAAGAACTTTCAAAACGACTCGCAGCTCTCAAAGCCCGTGCCGCCGCATTGCGCAATCGCAGCGTCTTTGACGGGGCCACCCGGCTGAAACTGATCGAGGCAGGGCGCAGAAACGCGGCCCGGCTCTAGCCCGCGTTGCACCCCGCCTAAAACACCGCTAACAGACGCCCAACACGAAACAATCGCCAAGTTGGAGATCGTCAATGGCCGACCCGTTACGTTTGGGAATTGCAGGGCTGGGCACCGTTGGCGCGGGCGTGGTCAAAATTATCCGCCAGAAGCAGGCGCTGCTCGAAGCGCGCACTGGCCGGGAGATCGTGATCTCCGCGGTATCCGCCCGCTCCCGCGCGAAGGACCGTGGTGTGAACCTTTCGAGCTATGCTTGGGAAGACGACCCGGTCGCATTGGCGACGCGCGATGATGTCGATGTCTTTGTGGAACTCGTGGGCGGCGAGGACGGACCCGCCAAGGATGCGACTGAGGCCGCAATCAATGCGGGCAAGGACGTTGTCACAGCGAACAAAGCAATGCTCGCAATGCACGGCCAAACACTGGCCGAAATGGCCGAAGCGGCAGGCCGCGTGATCCGGTTCGAGGCAGCCGTGGCGGGCGGCATCCCTGTGATCAAAGCGCTGACCGAGGGGCTTGCCGGGAACGAGGTGACCCGCGTCATGGGCGTGATGAATGGCTCATGCAACTACATCCTGACCCGCATGGAAAGCGCTGGCCTCACCTATGAGGAGGTCTTCGCAGAAGCCGACGGCTTGGGATACCTTGAAGCTGACCCGCAGCTTGACGTAGGTGGCATCGACGCGGCGCATAAACTTGCAATCTTGAGCTCTATTGCGTTCGGCACCCAAGTTGATTTCGCCGGCATCGCATTGGAGGGGATCGAGAACGTCACCATCGAAGATATCAACCACGCGGCCGATATGGGGTTCAAGATTAAGCTCTTGGGATCGGCTCAGCTTGGCGCGCGCGGGTTAGAGCAATCCATGGCGCCTTGCCTGGTGCCCGCGACGTCCCCCTTGGGCCAACTTGATGGCGGCACGAATATGGTCGTGCTCGAGGGCGATCAAGTCGGCCAGATTGTGCTGCGCGGCGCAGGCGCTGGTGAGGGGCCGACGGCCTCAGCCGTTCTGTCAGATATCGTGGATATCGCGCGCGGGACGCGGCTGCCGACCTTTGGACAGCCCGCCACGCAGCTGCAAAAAGCCAAAAGTGCCAAATCCGCGACACCCGCGCCCTATTACCTGCGCATGTCGCTGGAGGATAAACCAGGCGCTCTTGCCAAGGTCGCGACCGCTCTGGGCGATGCGGGTGTTTCTATAGACCGGATGCGTCAGTATGATCACGCCGACGCCGCGACTGCACCGGTCCTGATCGTTACGCATACCGTTTCGGCCGATGCGTTGAATGCAGCACTTCAAGCCCTGCCCGGGACCGGGGTAATCTCGGATACGCCCGTCGCTCTCAGGATCGAAAAGGTATGATCCAAGGATGGACTGGCACGCGCATGTGGACATCTATTGCGAACGGGTAGACCCCTCTTTCTGGGCGGAACCGCTAAATGCGGTTTCCAACGCGGCTTTTATTCTAGCGGCCTTGTGGGGGGCCTATAGCGCGGCTAAGCGCCAAATTTGGTTCCCGTCGGTCTGGCTGTGCATCCTTCTGGCATTCCTGATCGGGACTGGTTCATTCTTGTTTCACACCCACGCGACAGTCTGGGCCAGCTTGACGGATGTATTGCCAATCTGGGCCTTCGTGGCGACCTACGCAGTGGTGACGATCGCGCTGATAGGCAAGGCAACGCCGCGCAGCATCGCGATTGGCATCGTCGTGCTCGTGATCGCTGGCACACTGCTTTACCTGTTCGCCAAGGCAGGCGCGCCTGAGCCGGAGGTGCCCCACGCCCCAAGCCGGTTCAACGGCTCGGAGCAATACCTGCCCGCCGTCATTGCCATGATCATCTTCACCTCCATCGCTTTGTGGAAAAAGCACCCGATCCGCTACTGGTTCCTTTCGGCAACAGTTGTTTTTATGGTCTCGCTTACCTTCCGCACCTTTGATATGGCAGTCTGCGAGGCGATGCCGCGTGGCATCCACTTTATTTGGCACATTCTAAATGGGCTCATGATCGGCCTGCTGCTGCAAGCGCTGATCCTCAATGTAAAAAGGACCCCTTCCCTATGAGCAAAGTACTTTTTCAGGACCGTATGTTGTCTTTGGGCCTCGCTCGCGTCTCTGAGGCTGCCGCTCTGGCCTCCGCAAAACTCATCGGGCGTGGCGACGAAAAAGCTGCCGACCAGGCCGCCGTAAACGCGATGCGCGAACAGCTCAATATGCTCGATATCGCTGGCGTCGTCGTCATCGGTGAAGGCGAACGGGACGAAGCGCCTATGCTCTATATCGGCGAGGAAGTCGGCACGGGCAAAGGCCCAGAGGTCGATATCGCACTGGACCCGCTGGAAGGCACGACGCTGACCGCCAAGGATATGCCAAACGCGCTGACCGTCATCGCCATGGGGCCGCGCGGCTCGATGCTGCACGCACCCGATGTGTATATGGACAAGCTTGCCGTTGGCCCCGGCTACCGCGACGGCGTTGTGACCATGGACATGTCCCCTGCGGAGCGGGTCAACGCGTTGGCCGCCGCCAAAGGCTGCTCCACCTCCGACATCACAGTCTGTGTACTAGAACGCCCACGCCACGAAGACATGATCGAGCAAATCCGCTCCACCGACGCGGCCATCCGTCTGATCACGGATGGTGACGTGGCGGGCATTATCCACTGCGCCGAGGCCGCAAAAACCGGCATCGACATGTATATGGGCTCCGGCGGTGCGCCTGAAGGCGTGCTTGCCGCAGCCGCACTGAAATGCATGGGCGGGCAGATGTTCGGACGCCTCACCTTCCGCAATGATGACGAGCGTGGTCGCGCCAAAAAGGCCGGAATCACAAATCTCGACCGCGTTTACACGCGCGACGACATGGTGACAGAGGACGTGATCTTTGCCGCAACCGGCGTGACTGACGGCTCCATCCTTGCCGGCATCAAGCGCGAGGTCGGTTATATGACCACCGAGACAATCCTGATGCGCTCCAAGACCGGGTCTGTGCGGCGCATGACCTACCGTAACCCTGTCTAAGGGCTCGTGAGTGCGGCATTCCTAAATGTTGAGGCGTCCCTGACGGGGCGCCGTTGGGTGGGACTTGGGCTTGAGCAAGACCGGCTGGCGGAAGCGATGGCGCAACAGACCACCCTGCCCCGCCCCGTTTGCCAGACGCTTGCGAGGCTTGGTGTTCCGGTGTCCGAAGCGCAGAGCTATCTCGAACCGACGCTCAAGGCACTTCTGCCCGACCCGTCCGTCCTGAGGGATATGGACAAAGCAGCTGAGCGCCTTTGCACCGCCGTGAAATCTCGCGAAAAAATTGCGATTTTCGCAGATTACGATGTTGATGGTGCAACTTCAGCAGCGCTGCTGATCACCTGGTTGCGGGAGCTGGGCTTAAACGCCACCCTCTACATCCCCGATCGTATCGATGAGGGCTACGGGCCCAATATCCCCGCGATGGAGATGCTCGCCAAGGATCACGACCTGATCATCTGCGTCGATTGTGGCACGCTCAGCCATGACGCCCTGGCTGCGGCGAAAGACTCGAATGTCGTCGTGCTCGATCACCATCTAGGTGGCGAAACCCTGCCCCCGGCTCTCGCGGTCGTTAACCCCAACAGGCAGGACGAATCCGGCGATCTCGCTCATCTGTGTGCGGCAGGTGTGGTCTTTCTGACGCTCGTGGCCGCGAACCGGCTTTTGCGCGCCGATGGAACTCCCGCCCCGGATTTGATCGGTCTTCTCGACCTCGTGGCCTTAGGCACGGTCGCTGATGTCGCGCCACTCATCGGCGTCAACCGCGCGTTGGTGGTGCAGGGCCTGAAGATCATGGGGCAGCGCCGCCGCATCGGGCTTACAGCCTTGTCCGACGTCGCGCGGATGGACACGGCGCCCACCTCCTACCACCTTGGCTACCTGCTTGGCCCCCGCATCAACGCGGGCGGGCGTGTCGGTACGCCGGACCTCGGCGCACGGCTCCTTTCAACGCAAGACCCGGCAGAGGCACAGGCTTTGTCAGAACGCCTCGATGCGCTGAACTCCGAGCGCCGCGAGATCGAGGAACAGGTGCGCATCGCGGCTCTTGAACAGGCGGAAGCGCGCGGGCTCGACGCGCCGCTTGTCTGGGCCGCAGGCCCCGGCTGGCATCCCGGTGTGGTCGGCATCGTGGCCTCCCGCTTGAAAGAGGCCAGCAATCGCCCCGCCGTAGTGATCGGGCTGGAGGATGGCATCGGCAAAGGCTCCGCCCGCTCGGTCAGCGGTATTGATCTTGGCGCGCAAGTGCAAAAACTAGCCATGGAAGGCCTGCTTCTTAAAGGGGGCGGCCACAAAATGGCGGCTGGCCTGACGGTCGAGGAAGAGAAATTGGAACCCGCTATGGCGCGGCTGTCTGAGCTGATGGAGAAACAAGGCGCAGGCGCGCTTGGCCCGCGTGACCTGAAGCTTGATGGCGTGATGATGGCCGGTGCGGCCACGGTTGAACTGGCAGAGCAGCTCGAAAAGGCAGGCCCCTTTGGCGCAGGCGCAGCCGCCCCGCGTTTTGCCTTTCCCGACCAACAAATCGGCTTCACCAAGGAGGTGGGCCAAGGTCATCTTAAACTCGGCTTCTCAGACGGGATGGGGCCGCGCCTCGACGCGATCTGCTTCAACGCGGTCGAGAACGGTATGATGGATGCGCTAGTTGGCCATAGAGGCGCGCGCTTTCATCTCGCAGGCCAGGTGGAAATCAACACTTGGCAAGGCCGCCGCTCTGTCCAGCTACGCCTTGAAGATGCGGCACCGAGCGGGGGGTAAAAATTCGCATCTGCGACATATTTCGACTTGTCACGCGGGGGCGGCTCGCCTAAATAGCCTCTCACTGCTGATGCTCCCTTCGTCTATCGGTTAGGACGCCAGGTTTTCAACCTGGAAAGAGGGGTTCGA
>JAPORH010000197.1 GCA_026710325.1 Litoreibacter sp.
TCTTCCGTCCCGACGCGATTGATCTGAGCGACATCGCCGACAATATCGGCGCGGCCCAAACCATCCTGAACGAAGCCGGCTGGAAGTAAACTCTCCCGCAAACCACTCCGAAAAGGCGTGCCCCACCGGCGCGCCTTTTTGTAGACGGAGCTATCCCCTTGCTCCACCGACTACATAGAATTGAAAAGCAGAAATCTGCCCCGATTGATTACCAATTGTTTTTGTCAGGATTGACTAGTCTTAGTATTTAGATCAGGTTTATTGCACTGAGTCTTAGCCAACCCGCTGCAAAACACTGTCGGGCAGCCCGGACCCTCTGAGATGTAGGAGAGACCAATGGCCCGCGACCAACATGAGCAAAAAACAGATTTAGAGAACCCAAAGGATCGCGTTTGCTGGCGAGAGATGCTTTATGGCGCACTGTCTGGTCAGTTTTCATACGATCAACAGATTGAATTGTTACGTGACCACTTGGGGCGGGCGCGATGAACGCCATGACCGATGTGCCGCGGTCTACCCCCACAAAGCCGAAGCAAAAAATTGACACATATGATGCACGGGACATCGTCAAAGACGGCGTGCAGGCCTGCATCGTTTTGGACGATCAAACCTACTATTTGCGCATTACCCGCGCCGGAAAGCTGATCCTCACAAAATGATCCAAGATCGATTTTCCAAAGGCGGCGCTGCCATCGGCGTTTTGAACAGAATGGAGGCTTGGGAGGCAAATCTCATCCTCAATCTGCGCCTTTGGCTTGATGGCACCGAGGGACAAACACGCGTTTGGTCAGAGTATCGCAAAGCCTTGAGCGGGCTTGAGGCACAGAATGAATGCCGCGCCTTTGAAACGCTCATCACAACCATCGCATCTACCGCGCCGCGCCCGCTGGTCCGGCATGAGGTGCATTGCGTTTGCGCCGGTGCGGATGAGTGCACCTTCCTGCACCTCGTACGCTGCGCCTCGGATGGAGACTTATACGACGCGGCCTTGATGGCGGCGCTTCTGGCGGGGCCGTCTAGGGCGGAGCAGATCGCACTGCTCGCCGGGCAAGTCGGCACCTGCGCGCGAAAACTCACACGAGATCGCATCACACGCATTTCACCAAAACCCGCGCCGTACGCTGCGCGGCTTCACTAACTTAGCCAACAGAGGGTATAGCCAAAATGAAACTCACACTATCGACGGCGCTAGGAACAGCGCTTCTGCTCACCAGCCCGGCATTTGCCGATAAAGCGGCTGTTCTTGATAACTACGCGAATATTGCGCTCGCCAAATATGAGGACAGCCTGAGCACTGCTCAAAGCCTGCTTGGCGCAGTCAATGCGCTTATTGAGAGCCCATCTGCAGAAAACCTTGAGGCGGCAAAAGCGGCTTGGCTGGCATCGCGCGTGCCTTATCAGCAGACCGAGGTGTACCGCTTCGGCAATGCCATCGTTGATGATTGGGAAGGCAAGGTGAACGCCTGGCCGCTCGATGAAGGCCTGATCGACTATGTCGATGCCAGCTATGGCGGTGCGACGGATGAAAACGAATATGCCGTTCTGAATGTGGTCGCCAACCCATCCTTCACATTGTCGGGCGAAACGATTGATGCCGCCAAGATCACACCGGCTTTGCTGGAAGGCGCGCTGCACGAGGCCGATGAGGTCGAGAGCAATGTTGCGACAGGCTACCACGCAATTGAATTTCTTCTTTGGGGCCAGGATCTGAACGGTCATGGCCCCGGTGCGGGCAACCGCCCATGGACTGATTACGCTATGGGTGATTCCTGCACAGGCGGTAACTGCGACCGCCGCGGCGACTATCTTAAAGCGGCAACGGAGCTGCTCGTTTCGGACTTGGAATGGATGGTCGCGCAATGGCAGGCTGGCGGCGAGGCCCGCACCCAACTGACCGCAGACGAAGATGCCGGGATCAGCACGATCCTAACGGGTATGGGCTCGCTATCTTATGGCGAGCAAGCCGGTGAACGGATGAAGCTTGGTGTGATGCTGAACGACCCTGAGGAGGAGCATGATTGCTTCGCCGACAACACCCATAACAGCCATTTCTACGACGCACTTGGCATCCGCAATGTCTATCTAGGCGGTTATACCCGCATCGATGGCACCGTTGTTTCCGGCGCATCTCTGTCATCGCTCGTCGCAGCAGCTGATGCAGGTGTGGATGCGGAGCTTACCGCAAAGCTCAACGCCACGATGTTCGAGATGTCAGAGATGAAAACCGCAGCCGAAGCGGGCTTTGCCTATGACATGATGCTGGAGCGCGGCAATGAAAAGGGCGAGGCCCTGATTATGGGCGCCGTGAACGCGCTGGTGGACCAAACACGCTCCATCGAGCGCGCGGTGGCGGTTCTTGGCGTCGACAAGATCGAGTTTGAGGGGTCTGACAGCCTGGACGACCCGGAAGCCGTCTTTCAGTAAGTCTTAAGTACCCAGCTGGGTCGGGCCGATTGGCCCGGCCTGTTTGCAAGGTGACCAATGTCGAAAACGTCCAAATCGAAAACGCCAAGCCCCTGCATCGATGTCTGCAAATTCAAACGTGAGGGGCATTGCATCGGCTGTTCTATGACCAAAGCGCAGAAGTCGTTGTTTAAACAGATCAAGAAAGACGCGCACCGCGAGGCGTTTGTCGAAATGCTGATTGGTCAACAGTCGCGGCTTGGGAGATACCGGCATTGGGCGCCAAAATATCTTCGCAAATGTCTCAAGAAAAAGGTCAAGCCAGTCGCCGCTGTAAGGGACGTGGCTTGACCCAGGCGCTCTAGGAGCACCTTGCGTCGGTGGCTACCTTGCTGCCTCGCGACCTAAAATAGGTGGCTGGGTGACAAAGGTGGCTGCCATCACGCTTGTTTTGCTGGCTTTGGCATCCCCTCAAGCGAGGTGGGACCGCAGGAACCACGCAAATTTCTCATGTTCTTGACCGCGGGCAATGCAGAGGTCTTCCGTCAGCGTGTCGCCATGCCCCGCTGCAAGCGCGCCGGCGCCGGCCAGAGTTGTGGCCACGGTTTCCTGCGCCTCCTGCATCACCTTGATCATTTCTTTATCAGTGGCATGCCCGTCATGTTCTTTCACCTTGGAGCGCGCCAACATGCCCGCGAGCGTACCTTCGGCATGGGCGTCAATGGCTTTGATCCGTTCGGCCAAGTCATCCTGGGCGACAAAGTGATCTTCATAGATTTTCTGAAAGAGGTCGTGGAGGGGGCCAAAGGCCATGCCGGTCACGTTCCAGTGGAAATTCTGCGCAAGCATCGTTGTTACTGCCGTTTCGGCCACGGCTTGGTTCAATGCCTCAGCAATGGCTGCGCGCGCGTCAACGGAAAGCGCGCTGGCTGTCTGTGTCATGAGAGTTCCCTCGAAATTCTGAATTTTGAGGCTGGCTTGCATGCATGCTGGCTGGCGCTCACCCTAAACTAGGCAGCACAAGCGGGGAGGCAAGTCTTTTTTAGAATTATTCTAATTCAGATAAAAACACTCAGCTATACGCCCAACTAAAAAGCGGACGAAACGCCGGTTCTCGAATGCCACGCGCGAGCTCAAAAGGAAGCGCAGGCTGTCTTCATCGCCGCTGGTACAGGCCTTACCTAATCGGATGAGCCACTGCTCGTCAAAGGTGAACTCTTCGACGCCGGGGGCGTAAAGACGTGCAGGTTTTCCAAGCGCTTCTGCCAAACAGCGCATAAGGGCTTCCGCATGGGCGTTCCGTGACGCGGCTTTGTCGACCTTTAACAAGGCGCAAGCTTCGAACAGGTCAGTGCGAGGTTTGACGCGACAGTCCATAGCCACGAAGCGGAGATGGTTCAAAAATGCGAAGGCCGCAGGATCGATATCCGGTGCAGCCCGGCTTTCGGAAAGCGGCAATAGCTCAATATTTAGTCTCGAAAGCATTTTGTCGCAGTACATTCCATCTTTGGCAGCAAAAAGGCACTCGCCAGCGCCTAATCCTGAGTATATTTATAGGGAATGTTTCGTATTGCAATACTCCCTGCAACCGCATTTGGTCTGCTTTTGTCACAAAATGCTGACGCGGACGCTGTATTGGGCGATTTACACCTGAATGTGATCCCGCGCACGGTCGATGAGGTCGAGCGCATAAGCCGTGTGACTCAGCCAACGCAAGATTTTAACCAGCCTGAGCGGTTTGAGGCGAATCAGGCCGGGGCGGCCACGGTGCGCCCGCGCGACACGACCAACGCCTTCAGCCAGGCCTCTGGCAATATCAGCTTTGAACGGGAGCTGGACTTTAAAGTCGGCAACGGGCTGTTCAAGAAGCTCTGGGTGTCGTCGCCATCTTCGACCTTGGCCTCAGACGGTCTGGGCCCGCTTTACAACGCACGATCCTGCCAACGCTGCCACCTGAAGGACGGTCGCGGCCACCCACCACAAGGACCGGATGACAGCACAGTTTCCATGTTGATGGGCGTCTCAATCCCCGGCGGGCCGGGCATAGCCGAGATAGAAGGCTACATCGCCACCTTGCCAGACCCTACATACGGCAAGCAAATTCAGGATTTCAGCGTCGCAGGTCATTCAGCCGAAGCGCGTTTTGAAATCACCTATGAGCAAATCGAAATCTCTCTTTCTGGCGACGAGATTGCAACGCTCAGAGCCCCCACCTACACGGTCTCAGACTATGGCTATGGGGCATCTCATCCCGAGCTGATGATCTCCCCGCGCGTGGCGCCGCAGATGATCGGGCTGGGGCTCCTCGATGCTATTCCGGCCGCTGATATTCTGGCGCTGGCTGACCCAGAGGACTTGGACGGCGACGCTATCTCGGGCCGCGCTCAGATCGTGATGTCGCGCGCCTATGAGACGCCGATGCTTGGGCGGTTCGGACTGAAGGCCGGGCAGCCATCGGTTTGGGAACAATCGGCGGCGGCATTCCATGGCGATATCGGTATTTCTTCCACGCTTTTCCCTACGGCCTATGGCGACTGCACAAGGCAGCAAGCCGCCTGCCGCACTGCGCCCGATGGGAACACCGCCATCCATGACAACGCGGAAATCGGCGATGAGGGATTGGCGCTGGTGACGTTCTACGCGTCTAATCTTGGCGTTCCTGCCCGGCGCGACGTGGACGATCCGCAAGTGCTGCGCGGCAAGCAGGTGTTTTACGAAACCGGATGCACCGCTTGCCATACGCCTAAATTCGTGACGCATAGGTTGGCCGATCAACCAGAGCAAAGCTTCCAGCTGATCTGGCCTTATACGGATATGCTTCTGCACGACATGGGGCCGGGTCTGGCGGATAACCGGCCGGAGGGCAGGGCCAACGGGCAAGAATGGCGCACGCCGCCGCTCTGGGGGATCGGCCTGACAGAGACCGTTTCTGGCCATTCCTATTTTCTACATGACGGGCGGGCGCGATCCTTACTGGAAGCAGTCTTGTGGCATGGCGGCGAGGCGGAGGCTCATAAAGACAAAGTGATCAACATGCCGCCCGACGACCGGACCGCACTCATCCGATTTTTGGAGAGCCTATAGATGAAACGTCGCCTCGCATTTGCGTTTTCGCTCCTTGCCATTCCGGCAATTGCCGATACTCAAGCCGTGATTGATAGCCACATTCTTCCAAGACATGGCGAATTTGTTGCTGCGACAAGCGCGCTCGCGAGTGTCGCGGAAAATGATTGCACCGCGGATGCGCTGAAGCCCGCGTTCTCGGACGCCTATGATGCGTGGATCAGCATCTCTCACATCCAGTTTGGCCCGATTGAGGAGCAGGGCTTGGGGCTGGCGATGTCCTTCTGGCCCGACCCGAAAGACAGCACCGGGAAGGCCATCGCCCGGCTCACATCGGCCAAAGATCCGATCGTTGAAAGCGCAGATTTTGGGGAAGTCTCTGCCGCGGCCCAAGGCTTTACCGCCCTTGAGCGCCTGCTTTTCGATCCGCAGCCCGATGCGGATTATGCCTGCGCGTTGACGCAAGCCGTGGCAAACGGATTGGTCGATAAGGCGGAAAGCATCAATGCTGCTTGGCCGGGCTTTGCGGGACTTATGACCGAGGCGGGGAATGACCGGTTCCAATCCGAAGAAGAGGTGAACCGGGCGCTTTACACAGCGCTGTCGACCGGGTTGGAGTTTCTCCATGATCAGCGCCTCGGGCGCCCATTGGGCACGTTTGAGCGTCCGCGTCCAAGACGTGCGGAGGCACGTCGGTCTGAGCGCTCGTTGCGCCATATCGAGCTGAGCCTGGCGGCCTTAGAAGAGCTCGCGACGACATTTTATAGTGGTGATTTGAACCTTACGAAGTCGGCTTTCGCGGATGCCCGCGCGCGCGCCGCTGCTTTGGATGATCCGGCACTCGCAGGTGTTGCCGACCCTTCAAAACGTATCCGGATCGAGGCGTTGCAGCGGACAGTGCGCGATATTCAGAATGCCGTGAATACGGAGATCGGGAAGCCGCTCGGCATTACGGCGGGCTTCAACGCGCTTGATGGGGATTGATATGACGACCCGTCGCGCCGTTTTGGGCGGGCTCGCCGCCTCCGCATTCCTGCCCAAAACCGGCTGGTCACAGGTCGGTGAACCGGTTGCATTGAGCGCGGCACAAAGACCGGATGGCGCGTTGAGCCTTGTTGGCCTCGACGCGCAAGGGACAATCGTATTCGAAATTCCTTTGTCCGCACGGGGTCATGCAGCCGCCGCACATCCGACGGAAGCCGAAGCCGTTGCTATCGCACGCAGGCCCGGACGATTTGCTGTAGTGCTGGATTGCGCGGAAGGGCGGGTGCGGACAACTTTGGAAGCCCCTGACGGGCGTCATTTTTACGGCCATGCCGCGTTTTCGCGCGATGGCAAGTATCTGTTCACGACCGAGAATGCCTTTGAAAAAGGTGAGGGCCGCGTCGGGATTTGGGACCGGTCTGCTGGGTTTGAGCGCGTAGGGGAAGTGTCTTCCGGCGGGATCGGCCCGCATGAAATCATAAGGCTGCCAGACGGTGCATTTGCGATTGCAAATGGCGGTATCCGAACCCATCCGGCCACCGGCCGCGACAAACTAAACCTTGAGACGATGCGCGCCAATTTGACCGTTATGACACCCGATGGTGAGATCACAGATCAGAAGCAACTGCCTGAGCTCCACCAGCTCAACTCCCTCAGACATATCGCCGCTTTGCCTGATGGCCGGATAGGGTGCGGGTTTCAGTGGCAGGGTGATCCGTTCGAGGTGCCCGCGCTTTTGGCTGTGTTTGAAAAGGGTAAGGGATTGGCCTTTGTCGACATGGACGAGCCCGACTTGCGCAGTCTTAACGCCTATATTGGAAGTGTTGCGGCGATAGGATTGGACGGTTTCATCGCTTCCTCACCGCGCGGCGGGAAGGTTATGGCATTTGGCGCGGATGGCAGCTTGGGCAAAAGCTTCTCCGCGTCAGACGTATGCGGCGTGGCCTCATCCGCCAAGACCCAGACCTTGGTCACCGATGGTTCGGGGCAGGTATATGTTTTTGAGCGGCAAAACCTGGCTCGTTTGGCGCAGCATGACCGGGCCTTTGACAACCATCTTGTGAGTTTGAACTCCTGAAGCCCTGAAATGCATCACGGCGGCCCGAAGAGTGCCGCCGTGACAATGAACCAGTAAAAACCGGCCTGCTCTTAAAAGGTTTTCGCGACCGTCAGCTTGAAGTTACGTCCCGACCCGTTGCGGGAGGAGCCGAACTGGCGGTAGTTTTTGTCCAAGATGTTGTCGATGGAGGCGCGGAACTCCAAGCCTTCCAACGCACCCTGGTTCGGAATGTAGCCGACGCCGACGTCAAACAGCGTATAGCTTTGGGAAGCCCTCAACGGGCTCGTCGCGCTGGTCGTTGTTGTACGATCGTTAGCGAAATTGTGGTCGATGGAGAAGGCAACATCCAATTGCTCATCCATGAAGACCTTACCGATCGTCAGCTCGATATTGTCTGCCGTGGTGTAGTTGAAATCCTGGTTGGCTGCGGTGCCGTTTGAGATGCCTTTGACCTTGCCGCGATTGATGCCAGCCGCCAGATCAACATAGAAAGCCGGATTGACGTAAGACGCCTCAAGCTCCAACCCGTAAAGGTCGACATCAGAGGCAAAGGTGCCACCGCCAAGCGAATAGGTGCGGCCACTGCGGATTTGTGTCGAGTAGACCGTCACTTTAGCCGATAGCGAGTCCTCCGATGTGAAAATGTCGAACCCCTCATAAGATGCGCCAAACTCCAAAGTCGTCGCGCGCTCTGTGTTGTTCACATTGGCATTGGTGATGTTGTCGAGCAGCGGCATGTTCTCGTTATAGGCCACTGTGCCAAAGACGGAGACACGGTCATTGATGTCATAGAATGCGTTTATCCCGCCCGTCCAGGAATAGTCGGAGAAGGACGTGCCATCTGCGAGTGCAGGGTTGTTGTCCGATGTCAGCTCCTGATGCTCATAGCGCAATGAAGGCGTGATCGTCAGGCGGTCAGTCACAGCGATTTCGTCCACCAGGTAAAACGCCAAATAACGGTCCATTCCCCCGGGGGCGGCCGTGTCATTGATCCCGGCATCTGTGAGGGAGGAGCGCTCCCGCTCCCCGATCTCAACGCCGACGGTCAGCTCGTGGTTCATCGAACCCGTGTCAAACCGCGAGACGTTCGTGACCAGGAAAGAGGTGGTTTCCGTAAGATGATCCGCCTCCAACAAGTCCGTCATGAACGGGTTGAAGACCGGGTCAAGCTTGATGTCCTCGCGTTTGAACTGCAGGCGCGCGGTCAGATCAATCAGGTTCGAATCCGTTGGTGCGTATGCATATTCCAGATAGGCGGTGGTGTCGTCGATATCCCGGTCGACGCGCCCGAAAAACGCATCCACAACGCCGTCGAACACGTTGTAGAGCACGTCGCGCTCGGGGATCGTATTTTCGAGATAGGAGAACGTGAATTTGCTTTCCGGGTTGAGACGGTAGCTGAATTTGGCAAGGCCGGCCGTTTGCTTAAACTCCGTGCCGATCAGGCGATTGCCATTGCCATCCTCACGTTCGCGCGCGTCGCGGAACCCGTAAAAGAGGAGCGCTTCGAATTTGTCATCCGGGGCAAAGGCAAAAATCGATGTCGAGAGGCGCGAGTTACCATTGGTTTCATAGCCCAGCTTTTGGCGGAAGGCGAATGTGTCGCCGTCTTCCAGAAAATCGCTTGCATCCTTGGTGGTCGCCTCAATCGTACCGCCAGACGCGCCGCTGGAATATCTGAAACCGCCCGACGGACCGCGGGTGACAGTGATTTCCTTGAACAGCTCCGGCTCAAGGGCAAGGACGGAGCCATTGCGGTAAATTTCTTCGGCCCCGCTGGTCACCCCATCAATCACAACAGCGACCGTTCCGTCCGTTGAATAAAGGCCAGCCTGGCTGCCCAGTCCGCGGATCGAGACACCACCGCCCTGCGGGGTGTTGCCGTTTAGAAGGGTGACGTTTGGAACTGTGTCGAGCAGCTCCCCGAAGGTGGTCGCCTGACGGCCGTCCAGTTCTTCCTGGTCAATGGTGGTTTCGGGCGCGGCCGTGTCGGTCGCAACATCCCTTCGGCTTTCGCCAATAAACAGCTCGTCTAGTTCAACGCCCTCAGCGCTTTGAGCAAAGGCTTGTATTGGCAAGCAAAGCGTCAAAGCTGTCGTTGTAATTAGTAAATTACGCGTTTTAGTCACACGCTCCCCGGCGTGGCGCAACACATGCGTCATCTCAGTCCCCTCATGAGTGGCTAAACCGGTCGCGTGCGCAGGGCTGGCATCGGCAATATTTTGGAAATTTTTGCGCTCGCATACCGCTGGCGACTTGCAGCGGATATTAAAACTTACTAAAAGTGTCAAGTATTAACGCTTTGTTCAGCCATGCGCAAAAGCGCGCAGCCAGAGACAGGCCTAGCCAGCTCAGGAAGCAAATATGTCTGACCAAACCACCCCGACCCCAGAAGAGATACGTGTTGCGCGGAACGAGAATGCCGCGATGCGCGAACGCGACCTGTCCGACAAACTGGGTATCTCCGAAGGGCAGCTTATCGCAGCTCATACCGGTGAGATCGCAACGCGGATCGAAGCGCACCCCGACATTGTAATGGCAGCCGCACAAAAGCTTGGGGAAGTGATGGCACTCACGCGAAACGTCTCTTGTGTGCATGAGAAAGTCGGCACTTACGACAATTATCATACAGGCCATCATGCGGCGATGGTTCTGACTGAAGAGATCGATCTGCGTATTTTTCCGAGCCATTGGAAACATGCGTTTCTGGTTGAACGGGAAAGTGAAGGCGCGCCACGTCGCAGCATTCAAGTCTTTGATGCAGCGGGCGATGCGGTACACAAGATTTTCCTGCGTGATGACAGCAATCATGATGTTTGGGGTTCTTTGAAGTCCGAGCTTTCGCTTTCGGAGCAGAGCGACCTTTTGGCAGTTGAGCACCGGCAAGCCCCCGAGACGCCGAAATCGGACCTCTCAAAGCTCGACATCCTGCGCAAGGAATGGGCGCGTATGACTGACACACATCAGTTCATGCGGCTAACCTCTAAACTCAAAATGAACCGCCTTGGTGCCTACCGGATCGTGGGTGAGCCCTTTGTGCGATCGCTTGAGCCAGCAGCCGCAGCACAGATGCTGCACAAGGTCCAAGCAGCCGGGATCGAGATCATGCTCTTCGTAGGCAACCGTGGGTGTATTCAAATTCACACTGGCCCGCTTAAGACGCTAAAGCCTATGGGGCCTTGGGAAAATGTGATGGACCCGCGGTTTAATTTGCATCTGCGCGGCGATAATGTTGCTGAGGTCTGGGCGGTTGAAAAACCGACACAACGCGGTCCGGCATTGTCAGTCGAGGCGTTCGACGCACGTGGCATGCTCATCTTCCAAGTGTTTGGCTTGAGTAAAGAAGGCCGCGACAGCCGCGAAGCGTGGCGCAAAATCGTGGAAGCGCTGCCAACCTCTCAAATCGAACCACAACTCGCATAAATCCCCACCTTTCAAGGGACATCAAAGGTGACACAAATGACGCTTATCAAAACGGCTCTTGCCGCATTTAGCATTTCTGTAAACCCGGTTCTGGCCGGACAAATCGAGAAGATCGCATCCGCCGGAGGCGATATTACCGAAATTCTGTTCGAGTTTGGGGTCGGTGACAAAGTTGTGGCTGCAGACACGACCTCGATCTTCCCAGAGGTCGTCAACAGCCTACCGCGCGTTGGATATGTGCGGGAACTGTCCGCCGAAGGTGTGCTCGCAACCGGAGCGGATCTGCTGATTGGCTCCGATGATATGGGGCCGCCAGCGGTGATGGATAACCTAGCTGCAGCAGGAATGCGGATCGAATTTGTCGCCGAAGGGGAGGGGGCCGCGCGGTACACTGACAAGGTGAAGTTCATCGGTGACGTCCTTGATATGCCGGAGCGCGGCGAAGAATTGGTTGCCGCCTACATGGCATCTCTCGATGCCGTCCAAGCGCGCGTTGACGCGTTGCCGCGCGCACCGCGTGCGATGCTGATCCTATCCGTCCGCGATGGCGCGCCGATTGTTGCGGGCACAAACACCACCGGAAACGATATCATTGAAATCTCGGGCGGAGAGAACATCGCGACTTTTGAAGGCTGGAAACCGATGAATGCGGAGGCGATCATAGCCTCCGCACCGGAGATCATTATCCTTTCAACCAGCCATATTGAACGCCTTGGCGGTTTGGATGTTGTGATGGGCAGAGCGGATATTGGGGCGACGCCAGCTGGTGGCGAGAAAAGCTACGTCGCTTTGAGCCCGCAATTGATGCTGCAATTTGGCCCGCGCTCGCCCCTGGCGATGAACGATCTTGTCGATGCGTTCGAAAACGTCGTTGCAAATTAAATGTCTGACGCGACGACACCGCGATATTTAACACTGCGCGCCGCGTTTGGCGGGCTAGGCTTGGTCTATTTTGGTCTGATCGCCTTGCTTGGGCTCGCGGTGTTTTTGGCGCTCACCGTGGGCCCAGTGCGGCTGACTTTCTCGCAGATATGGGCCTCAATGACCGGGGCAGGGGACCAAGTCACGGAAACGATCCTGTTCGATATCCGCGCACCGCGTATGGTTCTGGCGCTTGTGGTTGGCGCTTCTCTCGCCATTGCGGGGCGAGCTTGCAAGGGCTTTTGAGAAACCCTCTGGCCGATCCCGGGCTGATCGGTATCACAGCGGGCGCTTCACTGGCCGTCGTGTTTGTGATTGTCCTGGGCGACGAAGTTCTGGGGGATGTGCCCGCCTATCTCTACGCCGCGCTAAACTCGGTCGCCGCTTTTCTGGGCGGGCTCTTTGTAACCTTCATCGTTCTAGCGACCGCTCGCATTGGTGGCAGCTTCTCGGTCGGGCGGTTGATCCTCGTCGGTGTTGCGATCACTGCGATCGCTAGCGCGCTGATTGGGGTGATGGTCTATATGTCAACAGATCAGCAACTGCGCGAGCTGACATTCTGGACGATGGGGAGCCTTGCGAAAAGCAATTGGAATACTGTGACATTGGCTTGCGTCGTCATGGTTGCGGCCAGCATCGCACTCTTGCGCTACCGGCGCGACCTGGACCTGTTTCAACTGGGCGAGCGCGCTGCTTTTCACTCGGGCATTGATGTTGCAAAGGTTAAATTCCGTATTTGTGCTCTGGTTGCTATCTCTGTGGGTGCCGGGGTCTCAGTCGCGGGTCCCATTGGGTTTGTAGGGCTTGTCGCGCCGCATATGACGCGCCTCTTCGTGCGCTCTAGCCATTGGGTGGTCTTGCCCGTTTCTGCGCTGATCGGCGCAAACATCCTGCTCTTTGCGGACCTGTTTGTGCGCAATGCCATTCCACCGGCGGAAATTCCGATCGGCATTGCGACTGCGATCTTGGGCGGGCCGTTCTTCCTTTGGCTTTTGCTGCAGAACAAGAGACTATGATCAACGCACAAAACGTAAGCCTCACGCTATCGGGCAAGAAAATCCTTAAAGACGTTTCGCTGACGCTCGCTCCGGGTGAAATACTCGCCCTTTGCGGTCCGAATGGTGCGGGCAAATCGACGCTGTTGTCCTGCCTGTCCGGGGAACATGAAACCTGCTGTCATGCCGTTGACTATTTCGGCACTCCACTCAACGCGATGAGCTCAGCAAACCTCGCGCGCCGCCGCGTTGTGCTGGAACAAAGTCCGTCGCTTTCTGCTGATTTCTTGGTTTCTGAATTGATCGAACTGAGCGCGCCGATTGATCTGGCGCCAGATGATTTGAACAGGCTTGTCGCGGATACGGTCTCCGAAATTGGCTTTGCGGGCATGCTGGACAAGCCCGTCGCGGCCTTGTCCGGCGGCCAGCGCCACCGCGCGCATTTTGCACGTGTCCTTGTACAATTGCGCGCCAACCAGCTGCTCGGGCATGAGTGTTTTTTCTTTCTCGATGAGCCAACTGCGAGCCTTGATATTGCCCATCAAATCACTTTGCTGAACCTTGCAAGGCAACTGGCGGCTGAGGGAACTGGCATCCTTTTGGTACTTCACGACTTAAACCTTGCCGCGGCTTTTGCGGACCGGGTCGTCATGTTGAAGGAGGGTCGATTGGTCGAAGAAGGCTTGCCGCAAGATGTGTTCACAAACCAGGTCCTGAGCAGCATCTACGATACGCGCATTCTGGTTCAAAGCCTTGCGAATGGGCAAACCATGATCCAGCCTGAATTGGTTCTTCGGTAAAAACTATATTTCGATCATCGCGTGAGCAGATGGTTGGGTCGATCGAATGGTGAGCGACGCGTAAGGGACAATTGCCTTCGGCAGTTACGCTTTTGTATCCAATGAGCCGGAGATGAGTTTGAACTCAATTCACGTCACAAATTACTTGTTTCCGGCCGACTGTCAGCAGCTACTCTCTTCCAATTGGTGCTTCGGCCTCAAAACAGAACGCCACCAAAAAGTGCCGCGTTTAAAAGAGAAGATTGAGACCGACGGCGAACAGCCTTGGGTTGAATATGCCGCACGTGAACACCATATCTTGCCAATCCATGTCAACTAGGCACAAAATCAATGGCATCTTACGGCGGATTTCTCCGAAAAGCTCCTAGCGCACGTTTGAAGGCCTGGCTTGAAAAGCGGGGTGTTGCAACACCGGACAACTTCGACTGGCAGAGCGCCGGGCGCGGAACCGCCTTTGTTACCGACATTAACGCGATGATTGATGATCTCCCCGCACTCAAACAGGATCAATTGAAAGCAGAATTGGATCACCTCGCGAGCCTTTCCAATGATAAAGAGTTGCTGGCTGCTGAACAGATTTGCCTGCCGCTAAACATTGATCTGGAAGGTCACGAAGGTGAGCAAGATGTGATCTTAATGCTTGCAGTAGAGCACCCGACAGCTCTCTAGCGCGTAAGCGTTCTCGCGGCTCTCAAGCAGCGTTTTGGAGGTCGCAGTTGGTCCACCTTCCAGTTCGACGATGACGGCAAACCCTGGGCCTTGGATGACGAAGGCGCAAAGGCCGCGTTCGTTCGGGACGCTATCGCAATTCTGCAAGTGCCTGATCATCGCAAAAGAGAGGCGGATTGGTACAAGTCGTGCCGGGCGCACCCAATCACTGGCGAAGAAACCGAGTTGGTCTATGCGACTATTTACGTAGAAGATCGCGCGTCCACCGAACTGACCTTCGGCCCAACTGAGGGTTTGGAGCGCCAAGTCATCCAACGGGTTGTGGAGGTCGCTATTGCTTGCGACCCGAAGGAACGCATTGTCGAGGTTTGTGCAAAGGGCGGCAAAGACGTGCGTGACGAGTATGCAACCGTTTTTGCAAAGCATTTCGCGCCAGAAGCTCCACCGCCGATTGAGGCGCCGAGACGGGATGTTTTGCTGGAGGTCTTACGCAAGCAACCCGACTTTTTGATTGAGCCAGCCGACGGGATTGACCGCGTGGAAGTGTCGTCACTTAACCTGTTCGCTACAGGCGGAGGCTCTGCCCGGTTTGATCGGCCGGGAGAAGGGGAAACTATCCATCACTTTCTCGCGCGCCAGTTTGGAAGCGTTTCTCCCCTGAAAGGGCGCGGCTGGACCATCGCGGGCGCAACCTTGCGGATTTACATGACCGCAACAGAGGGAAAGCGAGCGCGGTCGTTAACTGTCACGTTACGCGCTCCTAACTACACCACCATCCCGAACAAGACCGACATCGACCGGCAATTCGTCATGCGCCTATTGGAACGCTGGAAGCTGGTAGCGCCACCGCCCGAAGATGTCGAAGTGATCGCGGCGGAATAGATGGATGCGGTCCGTTTGCTTGGCGACATCATCGCTCAAAATGCGCCTGTCTCAGCTGCGCCTTTGCGGACGTTGCAAGCATTCCACGCCTTGACCGACGGCGGCTACATCGAAGAGGCAGGCGTCGTTCAATCCATTCACTGCAATGACTGCGACGTTCCCCATGACGCAGCCGTGGTCTTTGAGGCGACCCAGTACGGCATCCATTGCCCGGACCTTGGGTTCATTTCGAAGGAGCGTTCCGAGCTGGTGGCAGTAAAACCGAATTTGGAGCGGCTTGTTCAAAACGTTGCGGATGCCCTGGGATGCAAACGTACCAAATCCACGCCAATTCACGGGCAGATTTGGCGGATTGGCATTGTAACTGCCCCGTCTGTGGACGTAGCGGTCTATTTCCAGCCGACATTGTGCGATGCCCTTGATCTTCGATCTTTTGAGACCGCTTTGTCCAACGAAACACGGTCGCAATATGGGATCATCCTGACTGCATCGGGACAATTATCGTGCCCGCCACTCAAAACCGTGCAAATCGAAGACTGCCTCGCATTCGATGAAGTAGCGATGGTTTTTGAATTTGCCGGTGACCTCTTGGCGATTGCGGGCGCGCCGGAAAAGAACAGGGGCGGTCGGCCAAGCCTGTACGCCGCCAAGCTTGCGAAAATTATCGCAGCGCGTGTGGCATCCGGTGAAGCCTTACCCGGCAAGAATGCGGAAGCCCGTGCTATTCAAACAATCTATCGCACGGAAAACCCGACTGAGAAGCCACCGTCCATTTCAACGGTAAAGAACGCAATATCATAGGCTTAGCGCTGGTTTATAACTGGTTTGAAACCTCGCCTGTGTTTTGAACCGCCCGCTATCCGCCAAGGTCCGCCCATCTTCTAACGATGGAGCTTGAACCATGACAAACACTGATGACAGCAAGCAGCACCAGCCAATTGCGGTCTCCCCAGATGAAGCTGCCCGGTTGGCAGGGATTGGGCGTACCACTCTTTACGCTGCGCTCGCGAAAGGCGCTCTACCCAGCATCAAGATCGGTACGCGGCGGCTTATCCGAGTAGACGCAATACGCGACTTTCTGGCCCAGAATGAGGGGTGAGACCAAATGCCTAAGTCAGCCACACTCAGCGGCATCAAATCGCTGCACTGCTACACGATCCAAGAGGCGGCGGAAGTGTCTGGCGTCTCAGACCGCACCATCCGGGCGTGGATCAAAGACGGTTTGTCCGCAATGACACAGGAACGGCCTACTTTACTACGCGGCGATGCGCTGATCGCCTTTATCAAGGGGCAGCGCAAGTCACGCAGAACGAAGATCAAACAGGACGAATTCTACTGTCTAAAGTGCCGAGATGCGCGCAATCCGGCCGAACGCATGGTTGAATGTGAAATCAAAGGCACACGCGCCAAACTAACTGCGATTTGCGAAGACTGCGAAACAATCATGCACAAGCCTGTCGCTCTTGGGCAGGTTCCACATCTAGCAAAGGTGTTCGATCTGACCGTCAAAAGCAACTCCGAAACCATCGAAACTCCTCCGGCGGAATAGCCACCCTGAACCAACATTAAGGTGGTGGACAGACGCCCCCCTATACTTCCGCATCCATAACTATGCGAGAAGCAGGCTTTTCGCAGGGGATAATCAAACAAACCCAACAAACAAACGAGGCACTGGCATGACCAAAAAACCGAACGAAAAGAACGAACGGACTAAGCGAGCTTTTCTGACCTATCGCAAACATTCTAGGCAGGTTTCGGAGAAGACATTGGACCGGGAAATCGCTGCAATCGAACGCTTTGACATCTGGAATAAGCGCAAGGACTTTGCCAAGTTTCACATTGATTGGGCTGTGGGCTTTCGCGCCTACTTGGATACAGCCAAAAGCCAAAGCGGCCAACCTCTCGCAAAAGCAACGACACGAGCGATTATAGCAACGCTGCGCGAATTCTTCCTTTGGTTATCTCAGCAAGAGGGCTTCCGCCGTCGCATCAAAGCTTCTGACGCCAACTACTTCCAGCTTTCATTGCGCGATGAAGCCGAAGCCCGCGCCGCGCCGGAACGGCCTGCCCCAAGCATACGTCAAGCCAAACGTGCCTTAGGCTTGATGCCGAACACCACGCCCCGCGAGAAGCGCGACAAAGCAATCTTCGCGCTTCTGTGTCTCACGGGTATTCGTGTGGCCGCCCTTATCTCTCTGAAGATCAAGCATGTGGACTTGATCGAAAAATCCGTGAATCAAAACCCGCGTGAAGTCGCGACCAAGTATGGCAGGAAAATCGACACGTTCTTTGCGAAAAACTTTGACGACGCCGAAACCGCGCTGACCAATTGGCTGGCCTATCTTGACGAAGTGGCCTTCTACAGCCCGGATGATCCTCTATTTCCTGCCACAGCCCTCAAGGCCAGCGCCGATACCGGCTTCACCACCAATGGCTTCACCCGCGCCCATTGGAAAACAACAGAACCCGTCCGCAAGATTGTAAACAGCGCCTTTGACCAGTCCGGACTACCTGCCTACGGCCCGCACTCCTTTC
>JAPORH010000200.1 GCA_026710325.1 Litoreibacter sp.
CAAGGGATATTTTCGCGAAAACGCTCGGACTCAAGGGGTCGCTCAAAATAAGTCAGAATTTATCACACGATTTCAGAGACTTGAAAAAACCTACTTTGCCATGCGAGAACCACACCCGAGTGGCACAAGCTTCCCGGTCTGGTGGCGCGCGCTCCCGATGGTCGCATTCACGCCAACCCCTTGCGTAAGCAGATCATGGAGCTCGATACGCTCGCTTGGCCGGACCGCGCCGATATCCCGTATGAAGAAACGGCCCAACCGACGGCGGCCATTTTAGGCTCTCGTGGCTGTCCATGGAATTGCGACTTCTGTTCCATCCGCCCCTTTTATGAGGCGCAGGAGGGGAGTTTGCGCAGGTTACGTAGCCCCCGCGATGTGATGGAGGAGATGCGTCATCTTTATCATGATCGCAGCGTCTCGCTGTTTCTGTTTCAAGACGACGATTTTCTGGCGACACGCGCGCGGGCGCGCAATTGGGCCGGTGAGCTATCAGACCTGATCGCGGAGAGCGATATCGGCGGTAACGTGTCCTCGAAAATGTCCTGCCGTTCTGACGAGCTGCGTCCTGATATCATCGCACGCATGGTGAGGGGCGGGCTCACCCATGTCTATATGGGCGTTGAGAGCGGCGACGTTCAGGGCCTCAAAAACATGAACAAAATGATGTCGCCGCAAAAGCATCTGGATGCGGGCCATATGTTGCGTGCAGCGGGGCTGTCCTTTGACTTCGGTTTCATGCTGATGGACCCATGGTCCGATTTTCGCATGATCCGCGCCAATGCTGAATTTCTTGACGCCTTTGTCGGCGACGGTTGGTCGGTGGCCGGGTTTTGCAGAATGCTGCCCTATTCCGGGACGCCGGTTGAACGCAAATTGAAGGCGGAAGGGCGCCTGGAGGGCAGCGGGTTTGAACCTGACTACAAGTTCCTCGATCCCAAGCTCGACCGGTTTTACGCATGGATGCTTGAGACTTTCCACACCCGGAATTTCACCAATGAGGGCCTGGCGCATTTGCTACGCGCGATGCTCTTTGAAAGCCGGTTACAGTCGGAGCGAACGCGCTGGATGACTTCGGAGGAGACAAGGTGGCTGCAATTTATCACGGCGCGGGCGAACCGCTCGGCCGTGACAACGGTGTTGCAGGCGGTCGATTACTTCGAGCGCACGCCACTCGATGAGATTGTTGTCTATGACGGCTTGCTCGCCGCTTTAACGGCACGGGAGCTTGAGGAGCAGGCGGTGTTTACGCACCAAGTCGAGCGATTTTGGAGCGATCCGGGGCGTCAGGCCCGACGCAAAGCGCGCCATGAAAGCCTGCTGGGCGGGTTTGAGCGGAGCTGGACGTTTGAAGGACCGGCCGCTTGGGAGACTTTGGGCGTTGGCGTGCGATAGCAACACGTCTGGTGAGCTTGGTTAATCTTGAACTGGCGTTGCGTGGCAGGCTTGGCTATAGAAGGGCCAACCAACAAGAACACGCTACAGGACGCCACATGTCTGACGACTTCATGCTCGATACTGATGATCTTCAACGCCGCATGGATGGGGCTATGAGCTCTCTACGATCTGAGTTTGCGTCATTGAGGACGGGGCGCGCTTCGGCTTCGATGCTGGAACCGGTGATGGTGGATGCCTATGGTTCGATGACGCCTGTGAACCAAGTCGGCACGGTCAATGTACCCGAGCCGCGCATGGTGACCGTGAATGTTTGGGACAAAGGCCTTGTGGGCAAGGTAGAGAAGGCCATCCGCGAAAGCGGTCTGGGTATCAACCCGCAGCTCAACGGCACGATCATTATGTTGCCGATCCCCGAGTTGAATGAGGAACGCCGTCGCGAGCTCACTAAAGTCGCTGGCACTTACGCAGAGAACGCGCGTGTCTCGATCCGGAATATTCGCCGTGATGCGATGGACCAGATCAAGAAGGCCAAGGCCGATGGCATGTCGGAAGACGACCAGAAGATTTGGGAAGCCGAAGTTCAAGAAATGATTGATGCACAAATTAAATCCGTTGATGCCGCATTGACGACAAAACAAGAAGAAATAATGCAGGTGTGACGAAGAAAGGCCGCTCGCGCGGCCTTTTATTATCGTATTTGAGGGCAGCTATATGAATAATGTGACACCAATCAAAGGCGACGGGCCCAGCCACGTCGCGATCATCATGGATGGCAATGGCCGTTGGGCGACACAACGTGGTCGTCCGCGCCTGTTTGGGCATCAAGCTGGTGCGAAACGTGTGCGCCAGGTCGTCTCTAAATGTCCTGAACTGGGCGTCAAATATTTGACGATTTTTGCGTTCTCGACCGAGAACTGGAAGCGAACACAGTCCGAGGTCGCCGGACTTATGGCACTGTTTCGCCGCTACATCACGCGGGAAGCGAATTTCCTGCACCAGCTCGGCACCCGCGTACGCTTCATTGGCGAGCGTGAAAAGCTGGATGAAAAGCTGCAGAAGCTTATGAATTACCTTGAGGAACTGACGGCTGAGAATGATGAAACCCATCTCACGATTGCGCTCAATTACGGTGCGCGGGATGAGGTGACACGGGCGACGCAGCGCCTAGCCGTTGAAGTGGCTGAGAAGCGGTTGCGGCCGGAGCAGGTGAACACCGAGGTGCTTGCCTCCTTCCTGGACACATGCATGTTGCCGGATCCTGATCTTGTCATCCGCACAAGCGGGGAGGCGCGGATTTCGAACTTCCTGCTATGGCAATCGGCCTATGCGGAATATGAGTTTATCGATACGCTCTGGCCTGATTTCAGCCCTGACGTGTTTGCGGATGTGGTTGCACGGTTCTCCGGCCGCGACCGCCGTTTTGGCGCGGTAAAGGCCTAACGCTTTGAGCCCGCAGGCCGAGAAGTTTTCCGACCTTTCGGTCCGTATGGGGTCCGGCGCGGTCATCGCCGTAGTCGGTCTTACATGCGTTTGGTTGGGAGGTGCGCCCTTTCTTGCATTATGTACGCTGCTCACCGGAGCCCTGGTCTGGGAGCTTGTGCGCATGTTGGGCGGCGGGCCGAAGCGCGCTATCACGCTTGGTCTTGGCGCAGCCGCTGCATTTCTAGCCGCGCGGCTTTTGCCGCCAGGTGTCGGTCTTCCTTTCATTTTGCTGCCATCTATCGCGGGCATCGCGCTTTTGACACGAAACCGCACGCTTTACATGGTCTTCACTGCCCTCATCATCATCGCGGCTTACGGCCTCGCCGTGCAGCGCAACGATTTTGGCTTCACATGGATGCTCTGGCTGGCGCTTGTCGTGATCGTGACGGATGTCGCGGGATATTTCGCGGGCCGGGTGTTTGGCGGGCCGAAATTCTGGCCGCGCGTGAGCCCCAAGAAAACATGGTCCGGCACCATCGCAGGCTGGGTCGCTGCGGGGCTTGTTGGGGCCTATTTCCTGCGTATTCCGGGCGTCGGGCTCGAGGTTGTAGGCATTTCGATCGCGCTGTCGATGGCCTCGCAAATGGGCGATATCGCGGAAAGCGCGATGAAGCGGAAGATGGGTGTCAAGGACAGCTCAAACCTGATCCCGGGCCATGGCGGCGTGTTCGACCGGTTTGACGGGATGCTGGGGGCTTCGGTCTTCTTGCTCTTGATCGAGCAGATTGTCGATTTCCCGCCTATCCCGTCGATTGTGAACTAGATGCGCAGCGTCTCAGTTTTCGGGGCGACCGGCTCTATTGGCGAGAACACGCTTGATCTGATCGCGCGGCAACCGGGTGATTTTGACGTGGTCGCTTTAACGGGCGGCAGGAACATTGCCCGGTTGGCGGAGCTGGCGCAGCTTCACAATGCAGATTTGGCCGTGACCGCCTTTGAAGAGTGTTTCGAGGATCTGACAGCGGCACTTGCTGGCAGCGAGATTGAGGTCGCTGCAGGTGCGCAGGCCATCAAGGAGGCTGCCTCACGTCCTGCAGACTGGGTGATGTCCGCCATTGTTGGGGCAGCGGGGCTCATCCCTGGTCTCGAAGCCGTCAAGCAGGGCAAAACGCTGGCGCTCGCTAATAAGGAGTCCCTGGTAACCGCAGGTCCATTGTTGTTAGGCGCGGCACAACAGCACGACGCTACAGTGCTGCCTGTGGATAGCGAGCATTCGGCCGTGTTTCAGGCTTTGGTGGGGGAGGATATCTCCGCTGTTGAACGCATCGTCATCACAGCCTCCGGCGGGGCGTTCCGCGACTGGCCAGCCGAGAAGCTGAAACATGCAACGCTGGAGGATGCGTGCACCCATCCCAATTGGGATATGGGTCAGCGGATCACAATTGACAGCGCATCCCTTTTTAACAAGGCGATGGAGCTAATAGAAACAAAAGAATTTTTTGGTGTGCGTCCGGAACAGATCGAGGCGGTTGTGCATCCTGAAAGCCTGATCCATGCTTTAGTAGGGTTCAAAGACGGCGCGCTCATGGCGCATCTCGGTCCGCCCGATATGCGCCACGCAATCGGATATGCGCTCCACTGGCCGGAGCGCGGTGGTGTTCCGGTGGAACGGCTCGATCTTGCGAAAATCGCGCAGCTTAATTTTCGTGAAGCTGATCCCGAAAAATACCCTGCGCTGCGCCTTGCGCGTGAAGTGATGCAGGCAGGCGGTTTGTCAGGTGCCATTTTCACAGCCGCAAAAGAAGCAGCGCTCGACGCATTTATCTCCCGCCAGATCGGTTTTACGCAGATGGCGGAAGTGGTCGATGCCACGCTCTCGACACTTTCGGGTGAGATTGACGCATCTTCAGGGATTAGTCTTGATTCTGTGCTATCAGCGGACCATCTGGCTCGTAAGACAGCGATGCAGATCATAGAAAGCTGGTAAAGAGGCGCAGGTATGGATGTAATTGGCATGATCCCCACAATGGGCGGCATTGCGGGCACGATTGTGGCCTTCATCGTCGCACTTTCGGTGATTGTCGCCATCCACGAATATGGACATTACATCGTTGGCCGCTGGTGTGGCATTCATGCCGAGGTATTTTCGCTGGGCTTTGGCCCGGTGCTTTATTCCCGCTTTGACAAGCGCGGTACCAAATGGCAGATCGCAGCCTTGCCTTTCGGGGGCTATGTCAAATTTTTGGGCGATGCGGACGCGGCCTCCGGCAAAGACGGAGAGGCGATACAGGGGCTGTCAGAGGCCGAGCGCGCCCGCACCATGCATGGGGCCGCTCTCTGGAAACGCTCCGCCACGGTGGCGGCGGGCCCTGTGTTCAATTTCATTCTTTCAATCATCGTTTTTGCAGGGATATTTCTGTTTGCGGGCACCGTGACTGATGACCCTGTGATTGGTGAAGTCAAACCCAACCCGGGCCAGGAAGAGCTGTTTGAGGCGGGCGACACGTTGCTCAGTGTAGGCGGGGTCGAGACGCCGGATCTTGCGCGTTTTTACGAGGTCGCGCGCGAGACTGCCCCAGCTGAAATGGTGGCCTATGTCGTCGAACGCGACGGCAGGCAGATAGCTTTCGACAGCGTCTATCCATTCCCGCCGGTCTTGGATCAAATTCAACCACGATCCGCTGCGATGAGCGCTGGCTTGGAGGTCGGCGACGTCATCACGGCTGTTGACGGGACACCGGTTTGGGCGCTGAGCGAAGTCCAGGAGCGGGTGCAAGCAGGCGAGGGCGCGCCTGCGCAATTGACGGTTTGGCGGGGTGGGGAGACGCTTGATATCACGCTTACGCCGCGCAAGACCGACCTTCCCGTGGATGGTGGTTTCGAAACCCGGTGGCTTATCGGTTTCTCTGGCGGCGCCTTTTTCGAGCCGCCACGCGTCACCCTTGGCGCTGGCGAGGCCTTGATGGGGGGCGTGTCGCAAACCTGGTTTGTGATCAATTCGAGCCTGTCGGGTCTTTGGCATATGATCACCGGGGCGATTAGCTCCTGCAACATTCAAGGGCCCATTGGCATCGCCCAGACCTCGGGCGACATGGCAAGCCAGGGCATACAGGAATTCATATGGTTTATCGCAGTATTGTCGACCGCGGTGGGGCTGTTGAACCTGTTCCCGATCCCGGTCCTTGATGGCGGCCATCTGGTGTTTCACGCTTATGAAGGTGTTGCCGGAAAACCCCCAAATGACCGGGTGCTTAACGTCATGATGACAACGGGTCTCTTCCTTCTGTTGTCTTTGATGGTGTTTGCGCTCAGCAACGACTTGTTCTGCCCTTAAGTCCAGCTGAAGCATCCATATAGTCACCTTAGAACTGCCCCATTTTGGCCATCTTTGATGTTCATTTACCGTTCATTGAAACACATCATTTGGGCGACATGAGCCATGCAAACACTTCAAAACGGGTATCGGGGTCTACGACTTCTTGCAGATTTGAACTGGGACCGGCTGCTGTGGCCAGCAGCGATTGCGGCTTCGCTGACGCTTGGAAGCTTTGCGTTCGGGCTTTAAGCACGCACTCTACATTTCGCGGTTCTTCCCAAACGGCCCCCAGAATAAGGGCCGTTTTTGCGTTTTGGCCTTTTGACATCGTTTGGGAGTCGCGGTACCACAGAAGGAATTAACAAACGCGACAAAACGGGGCGGTGGGGTTATGACTTTCGCAATTTCGGCGAAGCGGGCAATGGGCTTTTTCAAAGCATATAGTTTGGCCATTTTAATCGCTGCTCTGGTGAGCAGCTACACCGCGACGACGAGCTCGGCCTCAGCGCAAGCTTTTACGGTCAGTGCTGTACAGATTGAAGGAAATCAACGCATCGAAGATGCGACGATCCTGAGCTTTCTAAACTTGCCAAGAGGTGGCGCCGTGTCGGCGTCTCAGCTGAATGATGCGCTGCAACGTCTCCAGAGATCGGGCCTGTTTGAACGCGTAGAACTTGTACCTGCGGGCTCCACCTTGGTCGTAAGCGTGACAGAGTACCCAACAATCAACCGGGTCAATATCGAGGGCAACCGACGCCTCGCAGACGAAGACCTTTTGCCGCTTTTGCAATCGCAATCGCGCCAAGTTTACAACCCCGCCACTGCAGAGGCCGATGCCGCGACGTTGACGGAAGGCTACCGCCAGGCTGGGCGGATCGCAGCGACGGTGACGCCCCGTATCATCCGCCGTTCCAACAACCGCGTCGATTTGGTCTTTGAGGTGGTCGAAGGGCGTGTGGTCGAAGTTGAGCGCATCAGCTTTGTGGGCAACCGAAATTACTCTGACCGCCGCTTGCGCCGGGTCATTGAAAGCAAGCAAGCAGGCCTGTTCCGTGGCCTAGTGCAGTCCGACACCTTCATCGCCGACCGCATTGCCTTTGACCGCCAGCTTCTGCGTGATTTCTACCTGTCGCGTGGCTATGTCGACTTCCAGGTTCTCTCGGTCGCACCTGAGCTTACGCGCCAACGTGATGCATTCTTCCTGACCTTCAGAATTCAGGAGGGGCAACAGTTCCGTTTCGGCTCCATCACAACCTCAAGCGACCTGTCGTCGATTGACCCTGACGAGTTTCAAGAGGTCAACCGGATTAAGGAAGGCAGCATCTATTCGCCCGTCAGGGTTGAGAACACGATCACGCGGATGGAGCGGTTAGCGATCCAAAAAGGCCTCGATTTTATTCGAGTTGAGCCACGGATCACACGCAATGACGCAGACCTGACCCTTGATGTCGAGTTCCAGGTGGTACGCGGGCCGCGCGTGTTTGTGGAACGCATTGATATTGAAGGAAACGCGACCACGTTGGACCGCGTCATTCGCCGCCAGTTCCGTACCGTTGAGGGCGACCCGTTCAACCCGCGCGAAATTCGGGATGCTGCAGAGCGGATCCGAGCGCTGAATTACTTCTCGACTGCAGATGTGAACACACGGCAAGGTTCCAGCCCGGATCAAGTGATTGTGGATGTTGACCTTGAAGAAACCACTACCGGTTCGCTTGGCTTTGGTGTGAGCTTTGGCTCTGAAGAGGGGGTTGGCTTCAATGTCAGCTTCTCTGAACGCAACTTCCTTGGCCGCGGTCAGATTTTGAACTTCTCGTTCGATACAGGAAGTGACACGCAGGATACGTCTCTCAGCTTTGTTGAACCGGCTTTCCTGGGTCGTGATTTGCGGTTTGGGTTCGACATTTTCTATCGCACCACAGATTCTGATTTAGCGGAGTTTGACACTCAAAATCTGGGTTTCGGGACCAGCCTTGGTTTCCCGGTGTCGGAAAATGGACGGCTACGCCTGAGTTACAGCCTGTCTGAAGACCAGATCAAAAATGTCAGCTCGGACCTGACACCGATCATTGCACGCGATGAAGGTAAGGCAATCACGTCTGCGCTTGGATATGAGTATAGCTATGACACGCGCCGCACCGGTTTGAACCCGAATGCGGGGGTCTTGCTGCGCTTCGGCCAGGAATTCGCAGGCGTCGGTGGGGATCGAGAATTTATTCGGACCACCGCCTTGGCCTCCGCCCAGACGCGCGTTGCGCGCGAGGAGGTTTTGCTGCGCGCCGAGCTTGAGGTGGGTGGTCTCACAATGCTTAGCGGCAATAGCCGTGTGACCGAACGCTTTTTCCTCGGTTCCCGCAGGTTGCGGGGATTTGACTCCGACGGTGTGGGTCCCCGCGACCTTGGCTCCGCAAACCAAGACGCGCTCGGCGGCAACTATTTCGCTGTGGCCCGGTTTGAGGCAGAGTTCCCCTTGGGGCTTCCAGAAGAGTACGGCATTTCCGGCGGCGCTTTCTTGGATGTCGGCTCGCTTTGGGGGCTTGATGACGTCAATGGCGCGACAGGGATCGTTGATGACAGCGCCAATATCAGGGCCACGGTCGGAGTTTCGATCTTCTGGGATACTCAGATCGGACCGCTTCGTTTCAACTTCTCCGAAGCTCTCGTGAAGGAGCCTTACGATGAAACGCGAAGCTTCGATTTGACAGTTTTCACTCGGTTCTAAGCGATGCTGTTGGGGCGAGCCTTCGCCTTGCTCCTGGGCTGTTGCATTGCAGCCCAATCCTTCGCGCAGGAGGAGGCGGTGCTTCCGCCCCCTTTACTCACCCTTAATCAGGACCGGCTCTATGCCAACTCGCTTTTTGCGGCACGGGTGCGTGAAGAGCTTGAGAAGGCCTCCGCCACGCTGTCGGCCGAGAACAGGCGAATTGAGGCCGAGCTTGTTGCCGAAGAAAGCCAGCTTGTGGAGGACCGCGCGACCTTGCCGCCCGACGAATTCCGGCTGCTAGCAGAAGACTTTGATGCGCGTGTCACTGATATCAGGCAAGCTCAGGCGGACAAGCGTGCGGCACTTCAAACCTTGGCAGATAGCGAGCGCGCGCGGTTCTATGAAATGGCGTTCCCGGTACTGTTTGAATTGGTGGAGGAAACTGGGGCGCTGGCTATTTTGAACCAAAACGCGGTGATCCTCTCCTCGCGTTCTATCGATGTGACCGAAGTGGCCATCGAGAGGGTGAATATGCAAATCGGCGCGGCACCCTTGCCGCCGGGCGCGCCTGTTGCCCCGCAGCCGCGCCCGACGCTGGAGCAGGAGAACGCGCCACTTGTCCCCGCGCCTCAGGCGACTGACACAGAGTGAAACAGGACGTGCCTGCCCGGGACTTGTGCGGCCCGAGACCGGCTGATACCCCTGCCAAATAAGAAGAATATGAGAAAACAGATGAGCGACAGACCCACCAGCGCCGATATTGACCTGATCCAACGGATTATTCCCCATAGGTACCCGTTTTTGCTGATCGACAAGGTCGTAGATATCGAGCATGGCGTGCGCGCCACGGGGATCAAGAATGTGACGTTCAACGAACCCCATTTTCAGGGACATTTCCCTGGTGCACCGATTATGCCTGGCGTCACGATCATTGAGGCCATGGCGCAAACCGCTGCGGTCATGGTGGGCGTCACTATGGATATGGCCGACAAGGACCTGCTGGTTTATTTCATGGCCATCGATGGGTGCAAGTTCCGCCGCAAGGTGGTGCCTGGCGATGTGCTCAAGCTCGACGTCGAGGTTACGCGTGGCAAACCCGGTGGCAAGGTGTGGCGCTTCAAAGGCGTGGGACATGTTGATGGTGATCCCGCCGCCGAAGCGGAGTTCACGGCCATGATGGATTTGCCCAAGACATGAGCGGGTCCGTTCATCCAAGCGCCGTGATTGAAGACGGTGCCGCGATTGATCCAACCGCCAAGATTGGTGCCTTTTGCACTGTTGGTCCCAACGTCAAGATTGGCCCCGGCGTCGAATTGAAATCGCATGTCGTGGTGACAGGGCAAACGACCATCGGCGCGGACACCGTCGTCTTCCCCTTCGCAGTGATTGGCGAGATCCCACAAGACCTGAAATTTGACGGGGAGGAGACACGGCTCGAGATCGGGGCGCGCAACCGCATTCGTGAAGGCGTGACGATGAACACTGGCACGGCGGGTGGCGGCGGCCTGACCAAGGTAGGCGACGATTGCCTGTTCATGACCGGTGCTCATGTCGGCCATGACGCCATTGTCGGCAACGGGGTCATCATGGCAAACCAGGCCGCGCTGGCCGGGCACTGCATCATTGAGGACCGGGTGATCATCGGCGGTCTTGCAGGAATCCATCAATTCGTGCGGATCGGGCGCGGCGCAATCATTGGCGCTGTGACCATGGTGACGAATGACGTGATCCCATATGGCCTTGTGCAGGCCCCGAGAGGGGAACTTGACGGGCTGAACTATGTGGGGTTGAAGCGGGCCGGGGTGGCGCGGTCGGATATTACGGCGCTGCGCGCGGCCTATCAGATGCTTAGGCAAGGCGATGGCGCGTTTCAGGACCGCGCTGGACGGCTGCGCGATGAAACAGACAGCGCCTATGTTCAGGAGGTCGTGGATTTCATTCTGGGGCAGAGCGACCGATCGTTCCTGACCCCACGGTAGAGGCCTCAATGCTGGCTGTGATCGCGGGCGAAGGCGCCCTTCCGCCGCTCTTGTTTGAGGCATTGGACGCGCGGTCCGAACCGTTTCACCTGTGCGAGATGGAAGGCCATCCTTGCGAGAAAGCAGGCGACCGGCCGATCATTCGGTTCAGGGTCGAACAGTTGGGCAGCTTCATCAACCATTTGGTTTCGCTCGGGGTCACCAAGGTTTGCATGGCCGGACGCATGCAACGCCCGCCGCTTGATGTCAGTAATCTGGATGCCGAGACCCAGCCGCTTGTTCCGCGCTTCATGGCCGCCATGCAGCAGGGCGATGACGCGTTGCTGCGCACGGTTTTGGGCTTCTTTGAGGAACGCGAAATTGAGGCGCTTGGCGCACATGAGGTGCGGCCTGATTTGCTTCCCGAGCCCGGTGTTCTGACGGACCGCAAGCCCGAGGCTTTTCACGAGACGGACGCGGATCGCGGCGCGCAGATCATAGCCGCAATGGCTCAGGCCGATGTCGGGCAGGCCTGCGTTGTCGCTAAGGGACAGGCTCTCGCCATCGAAGCGCTTCCCGGCACGGATTGGATGATGCAATCGCTCATGGTGGAGAACCAGCCGCTCAACCCGGACGTGGTCGCCAAGGTTGTGGGCTATGGGGGCAAGCTGCAACGTTCCCGCCAACTCCCACCTGGCGGCATTTTGGTCAAAGCGGCAAAGCCGGGGCAGGAGCTGCGGGTGGATATGCCTGTCATTGGCCCTGATACGATACGTCGTGCGATCCAGGTCGGGCTGGAAGGCATCGTGATTGAGGCAGGCCGCGTCATGGTTTTGGAAAGCCCGCTTTGTCTAAAGATCGCAGATAGGCACGGCCTGTTTCTTTGGGTGCGGGCGTGAACGCTTTTTTGATCGCGGGCGAGCCCTCGGGCGACAGGCTTGGTGCTGCGCTCATGTCGGGACTGCGCCAGCTTAACCCGGAGATTGGTTTTGCAGGCGTCGGCGGGCCAATGATGGAGGCCGAGGGCCTCGTGAGCCAGTTTCCGATGCAGGAGCTGTCGGTCATGGGGCTGGCGGAGGTTCTGCCTAAGCTACGGCACCTGTTTCGTCGACGCGACGAACTTGTGGATCAGATTGTGTTGGCCAAGCCCGATGTTCTGATCACCATCGACAGCCCGGATTTTTGCCTGCGCGTTGCGCGCAAGGTACGCCAGCGAGCGCCTGATATTCCAACGGCGCATTATGTTGCGCCGACCGTCTGGGCCTGGCGGCCTGAACGAGCGGAAAAGATGGCAAGTTCGATCGACCATGTGCTAGCGCTTTTTCCGTTCGAGCCGCCTTACATGGAAGCGGCCGGGATGAGCTGCGATTTTGTGGGCCACCCTATCGTCTCCGAGCCCATTGCGACGGACGAGGAGGTTGCCTGGTTCCGCCGCACCTACGGTCTGGACGACGCGCCGATGATCCTTGCCTTGCCTGGCTCACGATTGGGGGAGGTCACGCGGCTTGGCGACCGTTTCGGTCAGGCCTTGGCGCAAGTCGTGGATCGACATCCCGACGCGAGGATTGTGTGTCCGACCGTTGGCCATGTGGCCAGCAAGGTTCATATGTTCGCCGCGCGGTGGCCGGGTGTTCCGCTTGTGCTTGACCCGCGCGATATGGCTGCTGACGATTTTGCCGTCGTCAAACGCGCGGCCTTTCGCGCCGCGCATGTCGCTTTGGCGGCCTCGGGCACAGTATCTTTGGAACTCGCCGCCGCCGAGACTCCCATGGTCATCGCCTATGATATGAACTGGTTCTCCCGCCGTATCATCGCGGCCAAAGCGCTGATCGACACGGTGACGTTGGTCAATATCGTGACACGGTCGCATGTCGTCCCGGAATTTCTGAGCGAGAACTGCAGGCCCGATGGGATTGCGCGAGCGCTGATCGAATTGATGGAAGAAGAAGAGCTACGAACACGTCAGCTGGACGCGTTCGCGCAGACAATGCAGGCCTTGGGGCAGGGGGATGAGCCCCCCGGGGTGCGCGCGGCTTTGTCGATCTATGACGTGATCGACAAAGACTAGCTTTCCGTAAAGTCCGCGCGCTTTGCGCCGGTTAGTTTCAGTAAAATATCTGGTGCAATCGGGAATATGTGATGCGGCGTGCCGGCCGCAGCCCAAATCACGTCAAACTCCAACAGTCGCGGGTCGAAGAAGGCGCGGATCGGGTTGAGATGCCCCACAGGTGAGACGCCGCCAATGGCAAACCCTGTTTGCGCGCGTATGAGTGCAGCATCGGCCTTGCCCAGCTCTTCACCCGCAACCGCAGATGCTTTCGCGCTATCGACGCGGTTGCCGCCAGCCGTAAGAAAAAGGATTGCGGTCTGACTGTTTTCGCCGCGAAAGATGATCGATTTTGCAATTTGTTCGAGGTGGCAACCTGCTACGTCTGCCGCCTGAGCCGCAGTGCTCGTGTCGCTTCCTGTCTCCAAAACGTCAACGCTAATGCCAGCCTCATCCAAGGCCCGCTTCACCCGTTTCAAGCTCTTGCTCATCAGCTCCTCCAAATGCTTTGTTCATTTGCCCGAACTGCCCTGTTGACCACAAGCCTCATGCGCGCAAACGTGCAGATCATGAGCTTCACCTCTCGCCTGACGCGCTGCCCGCGCCCATACCTTCCGGACATCGGCGAAGACAGCGCCCGCAGTTTTAACGAGATGGACCCGGCTTTTCGGGAATTGGTCAAGGGTACGGCCGGGTGTAGCCCTTACTTGGGCGGGCTACTCGCAAAGGAACACGACTGGATTTGCCAGCTTGCCGATCTCTCCCCGGAAGACCTTTTGGCGGATTGCCTCGCCTCTGTGCGCGCTGCGGAGACGGATCAGAAAAAGGTTTTTAGACAAGCCAAACGCCGCATCGCTTTGCTGACAGGATTGGCCGATTTGGGTGGTGTCTGGACCCTCGAAGAGGTGACCGGCGCGCTCACTGATTTGGCCGATACCAGCGTCGATGCGGGCGCGAAAGCCCTCGTGCGCGCAGAGATCGCGCGCGGCAAATTGCCGGGGCTTTCAGAGGATGATGCTGAAACTGCAGGTGGCATGTGCTTGCTGGCCATGGGGAAAATGGGTGCCGGGGAGCTGAACTATTCCTCCGACATCGATCTGATTTGCCTCTTTGATGAGACGCGGTTCGACCCCGATGACTATGCCGAGGCGCGGGATGGATTTGTTCGGGTGACGCGCAGGCTTATGCAGCTGCTGTCCGAGGTGACGGCGGATGGATACGTGTTTCGTACCGATTTGCGCTTGCGCCCAGATGCCTCCGTCACGCCGGTTTGCATCGCCATGGAGACGGCGGAGCGGTATTATGAAAGCGTCGGCCGCACGTGGGAGCGTGCGGCCTTTATCAAGGCGCGTTCCTGCGGGGGTGATGTCGCCGCGGGCGTGCGGTTTCTGGAACGCCTGATGCCGTTCGTTTGGCGCAAACATCTCGATTTCGCTGCCATTCAGGACGCGCATGACATGCGGCTTCGCATTCGTGACCACAAAGGGCTTGGCGGGGGTTTCGTGCTTGAGGGGCATGATTTGAAGCTTGGTCAGGGTGGCATCCGAGAGATCGAGTTTTTCACCCAGACACGCCAGATCATTGCGGGCGGGCGTGACCCCTCCTTGCGCGTACGCGGCACAAAGCAAGGGCTGGCGCGGCTTGTTCAGTCGGGATGGGTCGAAGGAGACGTGACAGAGCGGCTGACATCCAACTACACTCGCTTTCGCGAGGTAGAGCATCGCTTGCAGATGATTGGTGACGCACAGACGCATGCTTTGCCAAGCGCAGATGAGGGGTTTGCGCGGCTTGCCGCGTTTATGGGGGAGGATGCCGCCACATTGCGCGCCGACCTTGAAGCGCGTCTCAAAGAAACCTCACGCGCGACAGAGGCCTTTTTCGCCCCGGATGCCGCGCAGCAGGAGCATGGTGAGACAGCAGAATACCTTGAAAAATGGCGCGGGCTTCCGGCCTTGCGCAGCCCCCGGTCGGTCGAAATCTTCAAACGCCTTTTTCCTGAGATCCTGATCCGAATGCAGAGCGCAGCACGGCCCGATGAGTCTCTGCAGGCATTCGAGCGCTTCCTTTCAGGCCTGCCAGCCGGCGTACAAGTTTTTTCTATGTTTGAAGCCAACCCGCAGTTGACCCAGCTTTTCATCGATATTTGTACAGTTTCAAGCGATCTTGCGGGCTATCTATCGCGGAATGCGCAAGTCTTCGATGCGGTGCTGGCTGGCAGCTTTTTTAGCCCCTGGCCCGGACGGGAGGCGCTGACAGCTGAGTTGTCAGATGCGCTGGCGCGCCTCGAAGACTATGAGGCACAGCTTGACCTTGCGCGCCGTTGGCAGAAAGAGCGGCATTTTCAAACGGGCGTTCATCTGTTGCAAGGGCTGATCTCACCAGGTGAGGCCGGTTGCGAATATGCCGATCTGGCAGAATCAGTTTTGGCGGCGCTCTATCCCAAGGTCGTCGCACAATTCGGACAGAAACACGGGCCCCCGCCCGGGCGTGGTGCCAGTGTGCTCGCCATGGGCTCTCTTGGCGCAGGGCAACTCACAGCGCGGTCAGATTTAGATCTCATCGTGATCTACGACGCACAAGGCGTTGAAAGCTCAGACGGCCCAAGGCCGCTTGCCACGCGCCTTTACTATGCGCGACTGACCCAAGCCCTCGTCACGGCCTTCACGGCCCCTACAGCAGAGGGCAAGCTCTATGAGGTTGATATGCGGCTGCGCCCGTCTGGGCAATCCGGGCCGGTTGCCACAGGGCTTGCGGCTTTCGACACTTACCAGCGGACGGAAGCCTGGTTTTGGGAGCACATGGCGCTGACGCGTGCGCGTCCCGTGGCCGGTTCGCCTGAGATCGGGGAGGCTGTTGAGAGGGTCCGCGCAGAGGTTCTTCGCAAAGAACGAAACGCCAAGACCTGCGCGCAAGAGACCCAAGATATGCGTGCCAGACTCGCCGAGGCAGGCCGAACAGGAAGCGCATGGAACGTGAAGGATGGCCCTGGCGGGTCGCAAGATATCGACCTCTTTGCGCAAAGCCTTGCGCTGCTATCTCGCTGCACCGCGCGCGGGACGAAAGTCCAACTGCAAGCCGCGTGTGATGCGGGTTTGCTCGGCGCGCGCGACATGCAGGAGCTCATTGCCACGCGTGACACGTTCATGCAGCTTACCCAGCTTGACCGGCTCATTACCGAGGGTGATTTCGAGCCGGATGAACAATCTGAGGCCGCGCAAACCCTGTTGCTCAGAGTTTTGGAAACGGACAGCCTTAGCCAAACGGAGACGCGGCTTACAGCATGTCGCAAACGCGCTAAAACTGTCATAGAACAGACACTCAGAGAGTTGGGTGCCGTGATAGAAGCCAAAACGTAGACGCTTGAAACAGGGTGCCCGATGCCACAAAGCTACCTCCCGCAAGACCCCAAGGGGCTGGTCCATGAGGCCTATCAAATTGAAGGGATCACGGCGGGCGAATGCCGTTCAATCTTTCTGGATTGGGCATTGAGCGTGCCACTGGGCAAAGACCAAGTGATACTGATCAAAGAACTGCTCGTCCATTATGGCAGCGCAGCGGATCATCCCATGACGGCGGTTTTGAACGAAGGGCTTGGCGACGGTGCGAAACCGGCGAGGCGGGGGGGCCGTGCGGCACGGGTTGGCAAAACTCAGTAACGCGCACGCATTATCCAAAAAAAAGCCCCCAGCCGGTGTCGTCCGGCTAGGGGCATTTGAAAACGCTAAAAAGGCTATTTTATGCCTATTCGGCCTCTGTCGCAGCCTCAGCGAGAGCGGCGTCAAAAGCCGCCGTAAAGCCTGTCAGTGACACGGTCAATTCAACGCGCTGATCAGGGGCACGCATCGGCACAACAACCACTTTGGCCTCATTTCCGCGCTTGAACGCGTCGATATCCCCACTGGTAAACCCAATCCGAGAGAAACAGCCGATCTGAGTGCAAAATGTGAACGGGTAGACCTTGGCCTGACCACCGTCGACAGACAGACGCAGTTGTTGTGTTAGCAGGGTCTCAAGTGGGGTGACGATTGTGGCACCTGCGGCCAATTCATCCTCAGGTGGGAGCGGAAACAGGTTGATCTCAGCCACGGATTGCCCGTTCTGGTCCTCGAGCAATTGATAAAGATTACAAGGTTCTTTTTGACCCTCAGGCACCGTGATGCATCGCAGGTCCCAGTCGCCATGTTCTGATTTGACATAAGTTTCCCCAACTGGGTTCTCGGGCTGCCCGGTGGACAAGCCATCGGCGCGCTCAGTTGGCGTCTCGCTAGGTGTTTCGGCTTCGGACTCTGCCTCGGTGGTTTGGGCATATGCATGCGGCGCGCAGGCAAGAAAAAGCGCGGCACTTGCGTATTTCAGGATGCTGGACATCTTTTTTCCATACTCGTTTATTTTGGCGAATGATTAACATGGCTGCGTGCTGGTGTCAGGGCCAAATCTGTGCGCAATCGCGCGATGTTTTGCCAAGAGTGTTACAGCTTAGTTGAGGCAACCCAAAATCGAAAAAAGGGCCTGATTACAGACCCTTCTTCCTCTTTTCTCCCCGTCGGACTGGCCGACTTATTACGAAGACGCTAAGCGACAGCAGTTCACAGGTCAACAGTGAATATGCCAAAAAGTGATCACAAATTTTGCGCCAAGCAGTAGGGCTCTGAGACGAAAAAAGGCCGTGTCACAAGGACACGGCCAGTCGACAGGGAGGAAGTTGTCCAAATCACCTAATAAAGGCGAATTGGAAACACGAACCTACTAGCAGGATCGAGTTAACAATGTATGTTCAACCCGAATTTTGTAGCCGACTGGGGGACGAGCATGACTGAGGATGGTGGTATTTTTGTAGGCGGGGGCGGAGAAAGCTACGCAAAGCCTCAGCATCTGACTTTGAAATACGCCAATCGCCATGGCCTGATTGCCGGCGCCACAGGGACCGGCAAAACTGTGACACTGCAGATCCTGGCCGAAAGCTTCTCGGCTGCGGGTGTTCCGGTTTTTATGTCTGACGTGAAAGGCGACCTTTCAGGGCTCGCCGCCTCCGGTAGTGCTGATCACAAGTTGCACGCCCCATTTATCGAGCGCGCAAAAAAAATCGGTTTTGATGATTTCGAATATGCGAGCTTTCCGGTCACGTTTTGGGACCTCTATGGCGAGCAGGGTCACCCTGTGCGTACGACGGTTTCGGAGATGGGTCCGCTGCTGTTGTCGCAACTTCTCGAACTGACAGAAGCGCAAGAGGGCATTCTGAACATCGCATTTCGCGTGGCGGATGAGGAGGGCTTGCCGCTACTTGATCTCAAGGATCTACAATCGCTCCTTGTGTTCGTCGGGCAAAACGCCAAGACGCTAGCGCTGCGCTATGGATTTGTCTCTTCCCAATCAGTCGGTGCAATCCAGCGGCGTTTGTTGGTGCTCGAAAATCAGGGAGCTGCCGATTTCTTCGGCGAGCCTGCGCTTGATCTCGAAGATATGTTCCATGTCGATGAAAACGGGCGGGGCCAGTTGAACATACTCGCCGCTGACAAGCTTATGGCCGCGCCGAAACTCTATGCGACCTTCCTGCTTTGGTTGCTTTCGGAGCTTTTCGAGAACCTGCCCGAGATAGGTGACCCGGACAAACCGCGCTTTGTTTTTTTCTTCGATGAAGCGCACCTGCTTTTCGAGGGCGCGCCGAAAGCGCTGGTTGACAAAGTCGAACAGGTCGCGCGCCTGATCCGCTCGAAAGGGGTCGGGGTCTATTTTGTGACGCAAAACCCTGCTGACGTGCCCGAAGATATTTTGGGGCAACTCGGCAACCGTGTTCAACACGCATTGCGCGCTTTCACCAGACGCGATCAGAAAGACTTACGTGCGGCGGCTGATACCTATCGTGAGAACCCTCGTTTCGATATCGAAGATGCAATCAAGGAGGTCGGTGTTGGCGAGGCCGTGACCTCTTTCTTGGTTAAGAAGGGCATGCCTGGGGTCGCAGAGCGCACGCTCATCCGTCCACCATCCTCCCAACTTGGGCCAATCTCAAAAGTTGAACGCAAAGCCGCGATGTTGGGCTCACCGGTCAGTGGGAAATACAAAACAGCCCTCGATCGTGAAAGTGCATTTGAAATTCTTGCCGAGCGTGCCGCCAAGGCTGCAAAAGAAGCCGAAGAAGCTGAAAAACGCGAAGAAGAAATGGAAGCCCGCGAACGTGAGTACCAAACGGGACGTAGATATTCAGGGACGCGCGTGAAACGGTCGACGACCAAGCGGACACGTTCAAGGCGCGGCGACACATCGATGGAAGCCTTTACCAAGTCAATGATGCGTTCGATTGGAACAAAGGCGGGTACCGCAATTGTTAGGGGCGTTTTAGGGGGCCTCTTTAAAGGACGGTAGAGGAAGACACTTTGAATAAGTGTCTTCGAAAATCCTTCGTTAAGGATTTTTCTACTCGATCAGTCGGATCGCTTCACGGTTACAGCAAATCACATATTGCCCGCCATTCTCGATAGCGCGCCATCCGCGTCTTCGGATGCGGTCTTCGAAGTCTTGGCGCCCGAATATTCGTTCGACATCAGAAACTGAGCGGCGCACGATCCCGCCCCGTTGTGCAGCCTTCGAGCTGAAAATCTGCGCAAACCAGATATCGGGGGTGATGCTTGGGTTGGGTATGACCATGAAGGTAAACGAACCAAAGCCGGGTTAATTTGACGCTAACGCTGTGTCGCAATCAACCTTAAGGCGAGGGCCAGAAAAACCAACCCTGCCAGTCGATTAAGCCAGATATGAACAAGGGGTTTGCGATTGATCCAATCCCCCAAGCTACCGGCAGCCAACGCGATCGTTCCGAAAACGACGAGTGTGACCAGAAAGAACAATCCGCCTAGTTGATAGAATTGCGCAACCAGCGATCCGTGCTCGGGCGATACGAATTGCGGCAGGAAGGCCAGCATGAAGATCGTTACTTTTGGGTTGGCAACATTCATGATCAAGCCGCGAAGGAACAGCTTAACAGGCGTGCTGTGAGATGTGGCGGGGCCCTCTATGGGTTGCGCAGAACTGCGGAGCGCGCCCCATGCGAGATAGAGCAAATATCCGGCACCTATAAGTTTAAGCGCCGTGAAGGCAAACGGCGAAGTTTGCACAAGCGCAGCCACGCCAAACGCGGCCGCTGTCGTGTGGACGATCAAACCACTTGCAAGCCCGAGGGTGACGATCAGGCCCGAAAACCTTCCGTGGAGCGCCGATTGCATCAGAACAAAAATATTGTCGGGCCCGGGGACCGCGGCCAGTGCCGAAGCCGCAGCTATGAACAAAACTGCGGTCTCGAGCGGGATCAAGCGCGCTCCTCCCGTTTGACCTCCTCCCAGAGTGCGTCCATTTCGGTCAAATCTGACAGTGCGGGTGTTTTATCGCGTGCGGCGAGCAAGGCCTCGACCCGCTCAAACCGGCGTGTGAACTTAGCATTGGCGGCGCGCAGCGCTTCCTCTGGGTCCAAGTTCAAATGTCTTCCGAGATTGGCCATAACGAAGAGCAGATCGCCAAACTCTTCCTTGATTTCTTCGTGGGAAAGGTCCTCACGCGCCTCCACCAGTTCGGCGGACTCCTCATTGAGTTTGTCGAGCACTTCTTTTGTTGACGGCCAGTCAAACCCGACCCGTGCTGCGCGTTTCTGGAGTTTTACGGCCCGTAGCAATGAGGGCAATCCAATTGCGACGCCGTCTAGCGTACCGCCCTGTGCTTTGTTTGCTCGCTCCGTTGCTTTGATGGCTTCCCAATCTGCCACCTGCTGTTCGGCGGATTTATCGCGGCTATCGGAACCAAACACATGGGGGTGGCGGGCGATCATCTTCTCCGAGATTGCGTTCGCCACGGAAGAAAAGTCGAAATGGCCGGCTTCCTCACCCATTTGCGTGTGATAGACCGTTTGCAAAAGCAAATCGCCAAGCTCACCTTCTAGCTCACCCCATGCCTCACGCTCAATTGCATCGGCGACCTCATACGCCTCTTCGATCGTGTAGGGCGCGATGGTCGCAAAATCTTGTTCAATATCCCAGGGGCAGCCTGTTTGCGGATCTCGCAATCTGCGCATGATTTCAATCAACCGCGCCATGGGTTGAGAGGTGTCGTAGATCAGCTCGGTCATTGCGCGCATGCCCCGGTTTAGGCCAAAGTCCGAACGACAAAAGCATAGAGGAGCGACAGATGCCACCCATCAACCGGATTGCTGACTACGCCGAAGATCTGACGGCGTGGCGGCGGCATTTGCATATGCACCCTGAATTGCAATTCGAGTGCCATGAGACTGCCGCTTTCGTGGTTGAGCGTCTCAAAAAGTTTGGCATCGAGGAAATCCATGAAGGGATTGCAACCTCGGGCGTCGTGGCCGTGATTGAAGGGCAGGGAGACGGACCAACAATTGGCCTGCGCGCTGATATGGATGCTCTGCCGATGGATGAAAAAACAGGGCTGGAATACGCCTCAAACACGCCGGGCAAAATGCATGCCTGCGGGCATGACGGCCATACGGTGATGCTCTTAGGGGCTGCGCGTTATTTGGCTGAGACGCGGAACTTTAAAGGTCGTGTGGCATTGATCTTTCAGCCCGCCGAGGAGGGCGGCGGCGGCGGAGAGGTGATGGTGCAGGAAGGCATTATGGAGCGTTTCGATATCTCAAGTGTTTACGCCCTGCACAATACACCGGGTGCGCGGGAAGGCGTGATCTATACAACACCCGGCCCAATAATGGCGGCCGCAGATACGTTCCATGTTCATATCAAAGGCGAAGGGGGCCATGGCGCTTATCCAAGTGAGACCCGCGATCCGGTTGTGGCCTGTCTTGCCATTTGCAACGCATTTCAGACGATTGTCTCACGCAACAGACATGGGTTGGAAGACCTCGTTGTCTCCGTGACCCAAATCCACACAGGGACCATCGACAATATCATTCCGGAGACGGCCTATATCAACGGAACGATCAGGACATTTGATGAAGCGCTTCAGAAACGCGTTGTCTCCAGGATGCAGGAGATTTGCGCAGGGATTGGGCAGGCCTATGGGGTCATGGCGGAGTTCGTATTCGAGAAGGGCTACCCCCCGACGATAAACCACGCCCAAGAAACTGCATTTGCGAGCAAAGTAGCAAAGGAGGTGGTGGGAGACGCGATGGCAATAGACGATGCGCCTCCGGAAATGGGGGCCGAGGATTTCGCCTACATGCTGCAAGCGCGGCCGGGGTGTTACCTTTTCCTTGGCCAAGGGGAGGGACCCGGCCTGCATCATCCGGAATATGACTTTAACGACGAAATCGCGCCGATCGGGGCGAGCTTTTTTGCGAGGCTCGTTGAAACAGCTCAGCCTTTATAGTCTTGGGGCTCTGCCCCCGGCGCGTGCCGCGCCTCCCCCGGGATATTTTTGAAGCAATGAAGTTTAGAGTCTTTGCCAGTCGGGGGCGAAGGAGAGGTTCTGTGAACCGGCAAGGCGTGCGGTGCGTTCCAGAGCTGCGTGAAGGCGCTTGCGTCGACCGGGACCCATTCTGACGCCACGCTCCGGCCAAAACGCGCGGACGTTAAGCTTTTCCGACTTACGATCGCATTTCATGTCGATGCGGCATATGAGCTTCGCGCCTTCGAGCACCGGAAAGACATAGTAGCCATATTGGCGCTTCGCTTCCGGGGTGAAGATTTCAATCCGATAGTGGAACCCGAACAGCAATTCTGCCCGCTTTCTGTCACGCAATGCGGGGTCAAAGGGGGAGAGGATGCGGATCATGCCGGGTGGCTCTGGAGCCGTTGTCGCGCGCTCAAATACGTCTGGGCGTGCTATATGTTTTCGCAAACGACCATCGGCGCCTTCAACCTCGATTTCTATGAGAGACTGATCTGCGACCCCTCTTGCGCACCAGGTCTTGGCTTCTTCCTTGGTGGTGAGATCCCAGAAATTGGCCAACTCGCCAGATGTCGCGAACCCGAGCCGGTCCAAAGCCGCATTGCAGGCCCAATCCACTGTTTCTTCGAGATAGGTGCGTGCATTCAGGTATTCCGGTGGAATGACATTCTCGGTCAGATCATAGTATTTCCGAAATCCCCTACGATGGCACACGGACAGAGCACCGGTTCGCCAGAGATACTCCAGCGCGGTTTTGGATGGATGCCAATCCCACCAGCCACCTGAACTGCGTTTTTCATCTGCGCCGACATCAGCCGAACAACACGCGCCCTGGTCTGCGATCTGGCGCAAGACCTCCTCCGTTTTCTCGAGAAATCCGTCTCTCCGCCATGCGCTCCATTGTTTGCGAATACGCGCTTCTTCGCGCGCCATTTTATGTCGCCAATGCGGAAAGAACGGCATCGAAATGATAGACGCATCATGCGTCCAATGCTCAAACCCCTGCCGGGTTTGGCTTGTTACCCGGTCAAGCGCGGGGGCGCGGTAGCTTTGACGGCGTACGTGCAGGATCATGTGATGGGCGCGCGCGACCGTGTTGATACTATCGAGCTGCACGAACCCCAGATTGTGGATCAACGCTGCCAAGTCATCGCCTTTGCCAAGCCCGGTCGGGCGGGTCGCCAGCAGATGGTGGTGCAGAAACAAGCGGCGGGCTTGGGCGTTGGTCAGGCGGGGTAAAGTGGTCATCTTGGAGCGTAGTTTGGAATGCTTGGGGCTTTCGCGCCACCCGGTTCTTGCGTAACCTCAGAGAAAAATCAAAAGGGGCTGGGTATGGACCAAATTGTAGCGCTTGTCAGTGGCGGAGCATCGGGGCTTGGCGCGGCCGCCGCACGCGCGATCGTAGAGGCGGGTGGTACGGTGGTGTTGCTGGACCGCGATGGTCAAAAGGGGAAAGCCTTCGCCTGCGAACTAGGCCAAGCTGCTCGTTTTGCCGAAACAGATGTCACTGATGAAGGGTCGGTCCAAACTGCGCGGGATTGGGCGTTGTCTGAATTTGGGTCCATCACTGCCGTGGTCAACTGTGCGGGCATCGCGATAGCGTCCAAGACAGTCGGACGCGACGGGGCGCACCCATTGGCGAGTTTTCAAGCGTCCGTCGATATCAATCTCGTGGGCAGTTTCAATGTGGCGCGGTTGGCAGCAGAAGCCATGACAGAGAACGACCCAGACAAAGACGGACAAAGAGGCGTCATCATTCACACCGCCTCTGTCGCGGCGTTCGAGGGGCAAAAAGGCCAGCCCGCCTATGCGGCGTCAAAAGGTGGTATTGTCGGAATGGTACTGCCCATGGCGCGCGATTTGGCGGCGCACGGGATCCGCGTGATGGCGATTGCGCCTGGACTGTTTTTGACGCCCATGCTCGAGGGATTGCCGGATGGAGCAAAGGAAGCGCTGGCTTCGCAGCCGCTTTTTCCCACGCGACTTGGGCGGCCGGAGGAGTTTGGCGCGATGGTTAACACCATTATTGGCCAACCCTATCTGAACGGCTCTGTAATCCGCCTTGATGGTGGGATCCGCCTGCCATGAAAGCCGCAATTGCGGGTGCGGGGATCGGGGGGCTGGCGGCCGGGCTTGCGCTTGCGCGCGCAGGCCTTGAGGTGGAAATATGCGAGCAGGCACCCGTCATTTCCGAGGTAGGTGCAGGTATTCAAATTAGCCCGAATGGTATGCGCGCCTTGGACAGCCTTGGTGTGACAGACGCCTTGGAGGCCACACTTTTCGAGCCTGAAGCAATCTCGATGCGCATAGGACAGACGGGGCGCTTAATTTTCTCCTTGCCGATGAAAGGCTATGCCGAGCGCAGATGGGGCGCACGGTTTTGTCAGGTGCACCGTGCAGATCTCCAGGAGGTCCTGCGCGCGGCCTGTATCGAGGCCGGTGTTGTTATCCGAACTGGGGCTAAGATCACCGGCTATGTGCGGGAGCGAGGCGGCGCGAGCTTCTATGTGGAAGATGGTGCGCGGGTCTTTGGAGATATCTTGATCGGGGCTGACGGGTTGCATTCGGTCACGCGCGCGCAAGTTGCCGGACCGGACAGGGCGCGCTTCACCGGCAATATGGCTTGGCGCTGCGTGATGCCCTTGGAGCTTTTGGGTGAGGACGCGCCGCCGCCTGAAGGCTGCATTTGGGCAGGCCCAGGCAGACATGCGGTCACGACACGCATTCGGGGCGGGAATCTTGTGAACTTCGTGGGCATAGTTGAGCAAGAAGAACGGAAGGAAGAAGGCTGGTCGATAGAAGGTTCGCGGGAGGCGGCCGTGCAAGACTTCGCAGGTTGGGTGCCACAGGTTCAGCGCATTTTGGCCCATGCGGAACCAATCAACCGTTGGGCGTTATTTGACAGACCTGCGCTGTCAACTTGGTCGGATGGTCCTGTGACACTTCTAGGTGATGCGGCGCACCCGATGTTGCCCTCAATGGCGCAAGGCGCCGTGCAAGCGCTGGAAGACGCGGTGATCCTTGCGGCTTGTTTGTGCGAAAGCGACGACAAACTGTCAGCTTTGGCAAAGTATGAAACCGTGCGTCGCGACCGCACGGCACGTGTCCAACGCCGTTCAGCCGAAAACCTGCGACTGTTTCACAAGTCTGGTCTAAGCCAATTGTCATCATATCTGCCAATTTGGGCGGCGGCGCGTCTTTCACCGGCAATCATCCAAGGGCGACAAGACTGGATCTATCGTTATGATCCTACGGCAGTGGTTTAGAGGCTCTGCCCCCGGCGCTTGCCGCGCCTCCCCCGGGATATTTACCAAAGCAATGAAGAGGCTCAGGCCTGATCTATATAGCGCGCGCACCCGGTTAGGGCGGCGTAGTCATCCTCGATCACATGCACCGCAAAATTCTGCATAAACCCTGCAAAACGTCCTTTGTCCCGGAAAGCTGATAGAAAACCGAGGGCATCGAAATGCGGCGCAAAGGCACGAGCGACACCGCCAGCAAAATAGATGCCGCCAAAGGGAAGTTGAATGAGGGACAGGTTCCCCGACACCGTGCCCAGCATACGCACAAACATCTCGGCGGCTTTTTGAGCGATAGGATCGGTTCCGCTTTCAAAGCCTGACATGATGTCGGCGGCGGGCATTTCTTTGCGGGCACCATTTTGTTCGCTGAGCCAAAGGTAGACGCGTTCAAGACCGCGCCCTGACAGCATGTCTTCGACAGCCGGAAAGCCATGCGCGGTTTCAAAAAAGCGCATGAGAGCGAGCTCGTCGGCCGTTCTAATTGGAAGATTGGCGTGCCCAGCCTCCGAGGCCGGCACATGCCGGCCAGAAGGTGTCTCAAACACGGGGGCTATATTGAACCCGGTGCCGACACCAATGACGAGCTTGGTTGCGTGGGCTGGGGCCTCCGTGCCCGAAACAAGCTCGCGCACCGAGGTTTCGGGAAGCGCGCCGAGCGCGTGACCTTGCGCCTGGAGATCATTGAGCAGACGTGCTGTTTCCGCGCTGGTGGCATTTTTTAGGCTCGTCTCATCAATCTCCCAGTCGAGATTGGTCAAAGTTCCGCGCCCGTCTGCAACGGGGCCCGCGAGGGCGACGCAGGCACTCTTGCAATCTACGCCGTCTTCCTCGTCGATGAAGGCGCGCAGGACGGTCTCCAGCCCGGGATAGTTGCGATTTGGGTAGCGACGCACCGTTTCTGTAAGCAGCCGTGGCCCTTCGGCCAAGGCAACGCGCGTGTTTGTGCCGCCGATATCGGCCACGAGTGTGTAAGTGTCAGGGGCGCGCATTATGGGCTTTCTTTGGTTTCCGGTGTTTATTGGCTCAGCGCCTTAGCTATCGCGTGATAGGACGCTTTCGGGGTGCGCTTAAGCGTGTCGAAATCGACATGGATCAGCCCGAAGCGCTTTTCGTAACCAAAAGCCCACTCGTAATTGTCGAGAAGGGACCAGAAGGTATAACCCTCAAGAGGTACATCTTGGGCGATCGCTGACTTGGCAGCGTCAAGATGGTCGTCGAGATACGCCATCCGTTCTGTATCCTCGCGGCCCAGCAGGTCAGCATTGGCCATGCCGTTCTCGGTCACGTAGAGCGGCAATCCTTTTGTGTAATTCTCATGCACCCAGGCCAGGAAGTGATGCAGGCCCTCGGGGTAGATTTCCCAGCCCATCTGGGTTTTGTTCAATGGCCCTTCGACCTCCGCATGGGCGGGCCAGGCCCCGTCGGCAGGAGCGATCACCTTCCGCGTGTAGTAGTTCAAGCCCAGCCAATCGATCGGGGTTTGAATCAGGTCAAAATCATCTTCCCATCCTTGCGGCATATGCGGCGCGAAAGCCACCATCATTTCCTCAGGATAGCTGCCTTGAAACAAGCCGCCGAGAAAAAAGCGGTTGTAATACGCATCATAAAGCCCTGCAGCTTCCGCTGCGGCTGCGCTGTTATCAACCGGCTGCGCATATTCGAAGTTACACACCGCGCCGAGGTTTTTCATACCCAGACCGCGCATCACCTGAACGGCCCGCCCATGGGCAACAAGGACGTGATGCATGGCATGCGCGGTTGCACGGATGTCGCGCAGGCCCGGCGCGTGATGCCCCATGAAGTGGCTCAGCCAGCCCACGCACCAAGGTTCGTTAATTGGCGCGCACGAAAACACGCGATCACCAATCCGCCCCATGATTACTTCTGTGAAATCGGCAAACCAGTTCGGCAGGTCCGGGTTCCGCCAGCCCCCCAGATCGGCGAGCGCGACTGGCAGTTCCCAATGGTACAGCGTTGCCTGCGGCTTTAGCCCGCGCTCTAGCATCGCGTCGACCAGCCGGTCATAAAAATCGAGGCCCTCTGGGTTCACATTGCCACGCCCTTCCGGCATCACACGTGCCCAAGACGTAGAGAACCGGTAGGCGTCGAGTCCCAGATCGCGCGCCAAGTCCAAGTCTTCTTCAAATCGGTGATAATGGTCACAGGCCCGTTGCCCGTGTTCTGCCCGTACAACATTGCCCGGGGTTGCTGCGAACGTGTCCCAATGTGTTTTGCCTGCGCCGCCGAACCCATGACCTTCGATCTGGTAGGAGGAGGTGGCCGCAGAGAACAAAAACCCTTCCGGGAATTCGGATCGTTTGAATCGCATAGGCTAGTCTTTCGCAGGGGCAGGGCCGGTTGAATTTCCGACGACCAATTCAGCCTCCCAAAGCTCGGCTATGGGGGTGGCGGGTGGCTCTTTGATGATGTCGATCAGCAGCTCGGCGCATCGTTTTCCGGCATCGCGGACGGAGGATCTTGTCGCGGTGAAAATTGGCTCGCCAGAACCGTTTGGCAGGTAGGAAATCGCGTCATCAAAGCAGATCACAGAGACGTCCTTGCCCAGCTTCAACCCGCTATCCTCAATCGCGCGGCGAATGCCAAGCGCCGGCACTATGGACGAGGCAACAAACGCTGTCGGGGGACGCGTCTTGCGCAACATGTCATGCGCCGCTTTATACCCGTAAGGCTCCGTCATCTCGTCGCTACACATCAGAGATTGATCAGGCTCGATTCCGCGTGCCCTAAGGGCCGACACATAACCGTGCCTGCGTCTTTGCGCGAAATCCATGCGTTCAAGGCCATTTATAAGGCCAATCCGTGTATGGCCGAGATCCAGCAAGAAATCGGTTGCCCGCACAAAGGCGCGTTTATTGTTCACGTCGAGATGGTTGTAAGGCACTCGCACATCTGTAGACCGGCCATGTACAAAGAACGGGATCCCCAGTTTTTGGAGCAAAGCAATGCGTGGATCATCATCAGTGGGGCCATGCACGATGAAGCCGTCGACCGAACCTTTTCGAGCGAGCTCCTCATAGGCTTTGACTTCGTCATCGTCGGAGACGACAGACATGAGCATGTCATAGCCATTCCGGCCATAAACCTCGCCAGCGCCGGCGATGAAGTCGGCAAAGACAACATTCATCATCTCATGCTGTATCGAAACAGGGATCACATGCCCAATTTGCATCGAACGACCTGTGGCGAGTGACTTCGCGCGTTGGTTGGGATGGTAGCCATGCGCGATTGCCGCGTCTTGCACGCGTTTTCGCGTAGCTTCGCTGACCTCCGGGTACCCGTTCAAAGCGCGGCTGACCGTCGTTTGCGATAGTCCGAGCTTTTCTGAGAACTCGCGAAGATTCATGTGCGATTTTTGCCCAAAGCGCTTTCAATCATTTCTAAAGTGTTAGTCAGGATATGCTGTGGCGTCAAAGGGGCAATTCAGAAATTCTCTAAATATTATCGATTTTATAAACCATAGACTAAGTGTTATTGACAGAATGCAGGGCTTAGGTCACCTTGCCGATTATTCAAAGCGCTTTGGAAATGATTCCCGAAGCGCGCATGACGAATTGGCGCCCGTGCGGGCGCAATCCTTGGGAGGACTTCATGAAAACACCAATTCTCACCAGCGTTGTAGCGCTGTCACTTATGAGCAGCACGGCGCTTGCCGATGGTCATTTGATGTTTGCGCCAGGCGAGGGCGGCTTCGGTTGGGACTCGTATAACGCATTCGCTGATAGTACTGATCTCAGCGGTCAAACGCTGGAAATCACGGGCCCATGGACCGGGGACGAGAAAACCAAGTTTGATGCGGTCATTGCTTATTTCGCTGCCGCAACTGGTGCTGAAGTCAGTTATTCCGGCTCCGACAGCTTTGAGCAAGACATCGTTGTCTCGGCGCGTGCAGGCTCCGCACCAGGTCTTGCCGTCTTCCCGCAGCCGGGTCTTGCCGCTGACATGGCGAGCCAAGGGTTGCTGACACCCTTGCCGGAAGGCACAAGTGACTGGGTCGCCAACAACTTCGCCGCGGGCCAGTCTTGGGTTGATCTGGGAACTTACGCGGACGCTGATGGTAATGACCAGATGTACGGCATGTTCTACCGCGTCGATCTGAAGTCGCTTGTCTGGTACTCCCCTGAAGCGTTTGATGAGGCGGGTTTTGACATCCCTGAGACGATGGAAGACCTCAAAGCGCTGACCGAAGAAATTGCCGCCGCGGGCGAGACGCCGTGGTGCATTGGTCTGGGTTCAGGCGCGGCCACCGGTTGGCCTGCAACCGATTGGGTTGAAGACATGATGCTGCGCACGCTGCCACCGGCGGATTACGACGCATGGGTCGCCAATGAGCTGAAGTTCGACGACCCAAAGGTCGTTGCAGCAATCGAGGAATTTGGCTGGTTTGCTCGCAATGACGCCTATGTCGATGGTGGCGCTTCGGCTGTCGCCAACACCGATTTCCGCGACAGCCCGACTGGCCTGTTTGAAATCCCACCAAAATGCTACATGCACCGTCAGGCCTCTTTCATCCCGGCCTTCTTCCCGGAAGGCACCACCGTAGGCGAGGATGTGGACTTCTTCTACTTCCCAGCTTTCGCTGAAAAAGACCTTGGCGCGCCTGTATTGGGTGCCGGCACGCTCTTTGCGGTCACCAACCCATCTGACGCGGCGACAGCGTTCCTGGACTTCCTGAAACTGCCAATCGCGCATGAGCTGTGGATGGCGCAGGGCGGGTTCCTGACAGCGCATGGCGGCGTCAACCTGGACACTTACGCTGATGATAGCCTGCGTGCGCAGGGTGCGATTTTGCAGAATGCCACGACCTTCCGCTTTGACGCATCTGACCTGATGCCGGGCGAGATTGGCGCGGGTGCCTTCTGGACCGGCATGGTGGATTACGCCACCGGCGCGTCGGCCGAAGATGTGGCCAAGGGCATTCAGACGCGTTGGGACGCGCTGCAATAAGCAGCGAATCCTAAGTGAAAAAAGCCTCGGCACACGTGCCGGGGCCAGACGGCGAGATTGATCTTGGGAGGGATCGCCAATGTCACCTATTGTTCAAGGCATTTTGACAATTCTCATTGGGGTAGGGGGCTGCGTTGGCTATTTCTACGCCTCCAACCTGATCCTCGATAAAGTTTTTTTTCCGCCTCAAGAAGATAATCCAGGCCGCAACATCAATCGCGCCAATATGGTGCGCCCTTGGCTCTTCCTGTTTCCGGCCATGTTTGCCTTATCGCTCTATCTGCTCTATCCGGTGATCGGCTCTTTCTGGCGCTCGCTCTTCAATCGGGCAGGGGATGAGTTTATCGGTCTGGGCAACTACACAGCGCTCGCTGCTGACACCACGTTTCAGACCGCCTTCCTGAACAACTTCCTGTGGATGCTGGTCGTCCCGGCGGCCTCCACCTTCCTTGGTCTGCTCGTGGCGCAGCTTACTGACCGGATCAAATGGGGCAATATTGCCAAATCGCTGATCTTCATGCCGATGGCGATCTCCTTTGTGGGGGCGTCGCTTATCTGGAAATTCGTTTACGCGAACAATCCCGACATCGGGTTGATCAACGCACTGCGCTTCTTCTTCGGCGCGGAGGAGGCGTTAGACGTTCTCCAGCTGCGCTTCTGGAACAACTTCTTCCTGATGGTCATTCTGATCTGGATCCAGACCGGTTTCGCCATGGTGATCTTGTCCGCGGCTCTGCGCGGGATCCCCGAAGAGACGATCGAGGCCGCGATCATTGACGGTGCCAACCCGTTTCAGGTCTTCTTCAAGATCAAGGTGCCGCAGATCATGGGCACCATCGTGGTGGTCTGGACAACGATCACCATTCTTGTGCTGAAGGTTTTCGACATCGTCTACACGATGACGGGCGGCAATTTCGGGACCGAGATCCTGCCCAGCTACATGATGTCCTACATGTTCCGCGATGACGGAAGGGCGACAGCGGTGGCCTTCGTGATCATGATTATCGTTCTGCCGGTGATGATCTGGAACATCCGGCAAGCTAGGGCGGAGATGAGATAATGGATAACATCGCAGGAACCAAATCATCACTGACCTGGGCCGTCCATATTTCGGTCGCAGCACTCGTCATCCTTTGGCTGATCCCGACCATCGGGCTTCTTGTTTCCAGCTTCCGCGACCGTGATCAGATCACAGCGCAAGGCTGGTGGGCCTCGCCTTTGCCTGTTGTGCAGAACTTCGCTGTAAAGGCCGAGGGCGATCCTGAGGAGCGCGACGGGCTTTTCGTGCTCGAAGGCAATGTCTTTGGTACCGACGGGTCCGGTGAAGTCCAACGGTTTGGTGGTCGTCGCGCCGCACCCGACGCTTTTGAACCAGGCGTCTTGGGGGAGCTGACTCGTGACCGTACGCTCATGGTTCAAGCCAATGGCGACTATATTTACACCTCACCGGCGGAGATCAAACGCGCGCCCTCGATCTATTTCGCCTCCGCTACACCGCCGGAATTCTCGCTCGCCAATTATGAGCAGATCATGAGCTCGGACGGCATGGACCGGGCCTTTATCAACACACTGACCGTGACGATACCTGCCACGATCATCCCCATCCTTATCGCGGCTTTTGCGGCCTATGCGCTTGCGTGGATGGAATTTCCGGGCAGGGGGCTTTTGATCGCCCTTGTCGTGGGGCTTTTGGTGGTGCCCTTGCAGCTGGCGCTCGTGCCAATGCTCAAGCTGCATAACCAAATGGGGGTCGGGCAAAGCTTCCTCGGCATCTGGATGGCGCATACCGGCTTTGGGCTACCGCTCGCGATTTATCTGCTGCGAAATTACATGGTCGGGCTGCCGCGAGATATCATTGAAAGCGCCAAGGTCGATGGGGCCACGGATTTTCAGGTTTTCACCAAGATCGTTTTGCCGCTCAGCTTTCCGGCGCTGGCCTCTTTCGCGATCTTTCAGTTCCTGTGGACGTGGAACGACCTGCTTGTGGCAAAGGTCTTCCTGCCCTCCAATTCTGAGAGCTGGGTGATGACGGTCAAGATCGCGGATGATCTGCTCGGCTCGCGTGGCGGAGACTGGGGCATACTGGCCGCGGCGGCATTCATTTCCATCGCGATTCCGCTGATCGTCTTTTTCACAATGCAACGCTATCTGGTGCGCGGTCTGTTGGCCGGCTCCGTCAAATAGAGACCCGCTATGACACAACAAGACCCGAAACTCATGGCCGAGGCCAAGGCGAATGAAGACTGGTGGCGCGGCGCCGTGATCTACCAGATCTATCCGCGCTCTTATCAGGACAGCAATGGCGACGGCGTGGGCGACCTTTTGGGCATCACGCAAAGGCTGCCCTATATCCGTTCTCTCGGTGTGGATGCGATCTGGATCTCGCCCTTCTTCACCTCGCCGATGAAGGATTTCGGCTATGATGTGAGCGATTACCGCGATGTTGACCCGATGTTCGGGCAGCTCGCTGATTTCGACATTTTGGTCGATACGGCGCATCAGCTGGGCCTGAAGGTCATGATCGACCTGGTGCTCAGCCACAGCTCTGACCAGCATGTCTGGTTTCAAGACAGCCGGACCGCCCGCGACGCTGACAAGGCCGATTGGTATGTCTGGGCCGATCCCAAACCCGATGGCACGCCGCCCAACAACTGGTTGTCGATCTTCGGTGGCCCCGCTTGGACGTGGGAGCCCGCGCGCGAGCAATATTACCTGCACAATTTCCTCAAATCGCAGCCTGATCTGAACTTCCACAATATGGATGTGCAGGACGCGCTTCTCGACGTGACTCGCTTCTGGCTGGATCGCGGCGTCGACGGCTTCCGGCTCGATACGATCAATTTCTACATCGCCGACAAGGAGCTGCGCGACAATCCTGCGCTGCCGAAGGAAAAGCGCAATGACACGATTGCGCCCTCGGTGAACCCCTATAACCATCAAGAGCATATCTATTCCAAAAACCAACCCGAAAACATTGCATTCCTGGAGCGGTTCCGCGCGCTTCTGGACGAATACCCGGCCCGCACCTGCGTGGGCGAGGTCGGCGATGCGCAAAAAGGGCTTGAGATTCTGGGCGAATACACGTCCGGCGACGACCGGGTGCACATGTGTTACGCGTTCGAGTTTCTATCGAAAGAGAAGCTGACCGCGCAGCGCGTGGTCGATGTCATGGCGCGTCTTGATGCGGCAGCGCCCGATGGCTGGGCCTGCTGGGCCTATTCCAATCACGACGTGATGCGCCATACCAGCCGTTGGGACCTGACGCCAGCGGCGCTAAAGCTCTACATGACGATGCTCATGGGCCTGCGCGGCTCGGCCTGTATCTATCAGGGCGAGGAGTTGGGCCTGCCCGAGGCCGATGTGGCGTTTGAAGACCTCCAAGACCCCTACGGGATCGAGTTCTGGCCCGAATTCAAAGGCCGCGACGGGTGTCGTACACCAATGGTGTGGGAGGACTCTAACCAGAACGGTGGTTTCTCGGAGGAACGGCCTTGGTTGCCTGTCAGCTCCGAGCATCTATCGCATAACGTAGCCGCTCAGGAAGCTGATCCCGGGGCATCGCTGCATCACTACCGCCGCGCCATCGCATTTCGCAGGGCCCATCCCGCGTTGATCCACGGAACGCAGGAGGAGATGGTGGCTACTGGCACCGCGGTACATTTCATCCGCAGGTCGGGCAATGAGACAATCTTCTGCGCCTTTAACCTGTCAGACGAACCCGTAACAATCGACATGCCGGACGGCACTTGGCAGCCAATAGGGGCTGAGCTCGGCGTTACCGGGCCTGCTGAAAACGGACAGCTTTACTTGGGCCCATGGCAGCCCTGTTTTGCGCTGGAAATGAAGGCCTAAGGGAGGGGACACTATGGCTGATCTCAAACTGACTGACGTCGAGAAGACATATGGCGGCACGGTCAACGTGCTCAACAACATCAATCTCGATATCAAAACAGGCGAGCTGATTGTTTTCGTGGGTCCATCCGGCTGCGGCAAGTCCACGCTCCTGCGCATGATTGCGGGCTTGGAGAAAATCACCGGCGGCACGCTGACCATTGATGGCGATCTGATGAATGACGTGCCGCCCGCGCAGCGCGGCATCGCTATGGTCTTCCAATCCTACGCGCTCTACCCCCATATGACCGTGCGCGACAACATGGCCTTCGCCCTAAAGCTCGCCAAGAAATCCCCGGCCGAGATCGATGAAGCGGTGAACCGCGCCGCCAAGGTGTTACAGCTTGATGAGTATCTCGACCGTCTGCCCAAAGCGCTCTCAGGGGGCCAGCGCCAACGCGTGGCCATCGGCCGCTCCATCGTGCGGGACCCAAAGGTTTACCTGTTTGACGAGCCACTTTCGAACCTCGACGCCTCTCTGCGGGTCGCGACCCGGATTGAGATCGCGCAGCTGAAAGAAAGCATGCCAAATTCGACCATGATCTACGTGACCCATGACCAAGTGGAGGCAATGACGCTCGCGTCCCGCATTGTCGTTCTGGCCAATAAAGGCATCGCGCAGGTCGGGACGCCGCTGGAGCTCTATGAGACCCCGGAAAATGAATTCGTCGCACAATTCATCGGCTCGCCTGCCATGAACCTGATGTCGGGCGAAGTTGTCATGAGCGGGGACGTAACGGAGGTAAAGCTCGACGATGGTTCGGGTCTTATCAAAGCCAACATACCGACAACCGACGCGGATCGCGGGTTGAAGGTAAATGTCGGGATCCGTCCGGAGGATATGGTTGTCACGGAAGGCGACGATTATGCTTTCCGTGGGGAGGTCGCGATCACTGAGAAGCTGGGGGAGGTGACGCAGTTCTACTTCAAACCCGCCTCGGAGGGCGCATCGCAAGTGATTGCGAAACTCGCAGGTATACACAACGGCATGCGCGGGCAGGTGATGAGCATGACGGCGGATCCGTCAAAAGTACACCTGTTTTCGAACGGGCAATCTCTGCTGTATCGCTAAAGCTGCATAATTCTGTCGCAGGCTACCCGATTCCGCTGGACTGTTAGCGCTAACATTGATAGCGCATGCACGACCGCAGGAGAGTAGCCATGACCCTCGACCCACGCATAGAAGATATCACAGCCCGCATCGTAAAGCGCTCAGCCGAGAGCCGTAAAACCTACCTCTCGCGCATGGCGCAAGCCGCTGAAGAAGGCCCGCGTCGCGGGCATCTGAGCTGTGGCAACCAGGCTCATGCCTATGCCGCCATGGGGCAGGACAAGGACGCGCTCGTCGCTGAGCAGGCGCCAAACCTTGGGATTGTCACAAGCTATAATGATATGCTGTCGGCCCATCAGCCTTTTGAGTCCTATCCCGCTTTCATCAAGGAGGTCGCGCGCAAAAACGGTGCGACGGCACAAGTGGCAGGCGGGGTGCCCGCCATGTGCGACGGTGTTACTCAAGGTCAAGTGGGGATGGAGCTATCGCTCTTCTCCCGCGACGTGATTGCGCTTTCTACGGGGGTTGCGCTCAGCCACAATACATTCGACGCGGCTGTTTATCTTGGTGTTTGCGACAAGATCGTGCCGGGCCTCATCATTGCGGCTGGAACCTTCGGGTACCTACCGGGCGTGTTCCTGCCTGCGGGTCCCATGACCTCCGGTCTGCCCAATGACGAGAAAACCGCAGTGCGCAAGCAATTCGCTAAAGGGGAGGTCGACCGCTCCGAGTTAATGAAGGCAGAGATGGCGTCTTACCACGGTCCGGGAACTTGTACTTTCTACGGCACTGCGAATTCTAACCAGATGCTTATGGAATTTATGGGTTTGCACTTGCCCGGTGCGTCCTTCGTTAACCCGGGCACAGAGCTGCGCGATGCGCTGACGGAAGCGGGTGCCAAGCGCGCTTTGGAGATCACAAAGCTCGGCAATGATTATCGACCGGTTTGCGACATCTTGGACGAACGCACCTTCGTGAATGGGCTTGTCGGGCTGATGGCCACCGGTGGTTCGACCAATCTGATTATCCATATCATCGCGATGGCGCGTGCGGCGGGCGTTCAGCTCGATTTGCAGGATTTGTCCGACATTTCCGATGCAGTGCCGTTGATGGCGCGGGTCTACCCGAACGGTCTTGCCGATGTGAACCATTTCCACGCCGCTGGGGGCTTGGGCTACATGATTGGTGAGTTGCTGTCCGAAGGGCTGCTGCACCCAGACACCAAAACCGTTTTTGGCAATGGTCTCAGAGACTACCATTCAGAACCTCACATAAAGAATGGGGAGCTGAGCTGGGGTCCCGGCGCCACCAAATCAGAGAATGAGAAGATCCTGCGCCCGGCAAAAGACGGGTTCCAAAAAACAGGCGGCCTGAAGCAGCTCACTGGCAATCTGGGTCGTGCAGTGATCAAGGTATCCGCCGTCGATCCTGACCGCCATGTGATCGAAGCGCCTGCACGCGTCTTCTCGGACCAGCAAGCCGTGAAGGACGCCTGGCGCGCCCATAAGCTCGACCGTGACTGCGTGGTTGTCGTCCGCTTCCAAGGACCCAAGGCCAATGGCATGCCCGAGCTGCACGGCCTGACACCAACGCTTTCGGTGTTGCAAGACCGGGGCTTCAACGTAGCCCTTGTCACCGATGGCCGTATGTCAGGTGCGTCCGGGAAGGTTCCTGCAGCGATCCATGTCTCGCCTGAGGCTGTGGATGGCGGGTTGATCGCAAAAATTCAGGACGGTGACATCATTCGAGTTGACGCAAAGGCGGGCACGTTGGAAGTCCTAACGGAGGGTGTTGCGGAGCGCGTAGCAGCGCAACCCGACCTATCTGACAATGGCCATGGGATCGGCCGCGAAATGTTTGAAATTTTCCGCAGCAGCGTGGGCCGTGCCGATACCGGCGCAGGCGTTGTCGTGTAACAAGACCAAGAAGGACATCCAAATGACACCGCTAGAGGCCAGCGCCGCCGCATTACAAATCTGTCAGCTCGCGCCGATTGTGCCTGTTCTCGTCGTTGACGATGCGGCGCATGCCGCGCCCTTGGCGCAGGCGCTCGTAGCAGGTGGCTTACCGGCACTTGAAGTGACGTTGCGCACGCCTGCCGCGCTTGAGGTGATCGCAGAGATGGCCAAAGTCGAGGGCGGCGTTGTGGGGGCAGGGACGCTGCTTACCCCGCAGGACGTACAAGATGCCAAAGATGCTGGCGCCCTGTTCGGCGTCTCTCCCGGGGCCACCGACCGGCTGCTAGATGCGTGTGAGGAAGCGGATTTGCCGCTCCTGCCAGGCGCCGCTACTGCGACCGAAGCCATGCGTCTTTTGGAGCGCGGCTATTCAATGCTGAAGTTTTTTCCGGCAAAGGCCTCAGGAGGCGCTACCGCGCTCAAAGCCATTGGTGCCCCCATCCCTCAGGTTAATTTCTGCCCGACAGGTGGCGTCTCAATCCAAAATGCGCGCGACTACCTATCGCTCAGCAACGTGGTCTGCGCAGGCGGCTCGTGGGTGGCGCCCAAGGACAAGGTTCAAGCCGGTGACTGGGCCGCGATCGAGGCTTTGGCGAAAGAAGCCGCCGCGCTCTGACCCTTATCGCCCGATGCTTTGGAAGGTTACGCGCGGGTCGGGACCGATCCCAAGATAGCCCGCGGTCACCTTGGCGAGATGCTCACGGATACGCACCCGCTGTGTCTGCCCCTGTTGCGCGGAAACAAAGGCTTGTTGCCCTACGAAAGCTGGCAGATCGGCAGAAATAAACTCAGGCTCGGTCAACCGGTTTCCGGCGCTGTCAAACACCGTCATGGTGTAACGAATATCGTGAACAGCTTCTGGCGCGCGCTGCACCGCAATCGGCGTCACGGCGTGAAACTGCGCCAAAACCAGCTGAAGCGTCACGGGTTTTCTGCCGCGCAGGCCCTTGGCGCCCTCGGTGACCCCTTCTTCCAACAGCCGTTTCACCTGGGACCGCCGGTCACCCGCCGCTTCCCCGTGCCAGACAATGTCGAAATTGGGCGCATAGGAGTTTTGGTCCGAAGTGGTCAGGTCATCCGGGATCACCACCTGAACATTGCTCACCCGCCAGCCCTTGGTGACGGCGGGCGAGAGCGCTTCAGAGTAGTCCGTTTTCCAAGTGCCGGAACAGGCGCCAAGCGCGAGAAGTGCAAGCCCTGCAAGGGCGGAAGGGATCAGTTTCATGTCAATTCACCTGACTTTTCATACAGTTTTTACCCCCGGTGTCGGCACAGGGTACCAATCAGAAGCGCTCTTTTCCAATCATTTCAAATGAATGTTGAAACGCTCACGGATCGCCATGTCCAAAATCGGGTCAAATTCAGCAGCGGACGGCTCCGAAAGGATGGCTTCTTTCCGCGCCACGGCCTTGGCAATCAGGTCCGGCTTGTCATTCTCCGCCCATTCCTTGGGAGAGGTCCTGTCGCCAAGGGCAGGGTAAACGTAGTTGCTTTCCATAAGCCCAAGGGTTTGATCGGTACCAAGGTAGTGCCCCGGACCGATGCCCGACCCATCTGTGCCAAGGCAGGTGGCGCGAATTTCTTCCAACCCCAGAGTGTCGTCCGTAACCTCAATGCCGCGCACGCAGCGCTGCGCCTGGCCGATCAGGTCATCGCCGAGTATCAGGGACTCGTGGCAAAAGCCCAGAAGCGAGGCATGCATGCCTGCGGCCTCATAGACCATGTTCAGCCCTGACAGTCCTGCCATCACGTTTGAACACATTTGCTCCCAGCCGGCCTGCATATCCGGCATCTTGCTGTCTGAAGCTCCTGCTGCAGCGCCGCCCGGGATCCCATAGAAATGATGCATCTGGGCGCAACCAGCCGTCAGCAAAGCCTGCTCACCAGATCCAACCGACATTGCGCCCGTACGCAGATCGAGCCCGAAAGGCCAGGTGCCAAACACCGCGGGATGCCCCGGTGAGATCGCGTTGACATAAACGACACCAGCCAAGCATTCCGCCACGGCCTGCACAATCGCACCTGCAACTGTCGGGGGCGCTGTCGCACCTGCCATGCCAGCAGAGAGCAACAACACTGGCATGCCACCCCGGATGCAATTCTCCATCACCTCGCAGCTTTCGGTCGCGAATTTCATCGGTGGAACGACGAAGCAATTGGTGTTGGATACAAAGGGCCGTGCGCGCCACGCGTCCTCGCCGCCCGCAATCATGTGCAGCAGTTCAAGTCCACCTTTGACGAAGCCGGGTTCGGTGAAGGAGGTGCCGATATGTTTGGTCGTGCCTCTTGTCGCCGCGTAGATGGAGTTGTGATCCATTTCCTCGTTGTTGGAGATATCCCGGCACACCATAGGGCGTTGGAAGAAGTGGATATTATCGAGCGTATTGGTGATTTTCGCCGCGTCGAACAAGTCCTGAACGGTACTTTCGCGGTAATCATTGCCCTCGACATCAACAAGGTGCACCGCAGCACCTGCCGTGCCGTAGTGTACTCGGCTTCCAGACAGATCAAGGTCATTGACCGGATCACGGCCACAAAGTGTGACTTGCTTGGCCGCCTTTGCGAGCATGTCCTCAACCAGCGCGCGCGGGAAACGGATGCGCCCGTCATCGCCCAGGATTGCGCCAGCGCCTTTCAGGATCTCGATACCCGAGGCGGGCGCATCGGCCAAGCCGATCTGTTCTAACGCGTCGAGCGCTGTCTCGTGGATGCGCTGCAACTGCGCATCTGTCATGGGTTTGTATGTGCCGCCTTCCATTCCGGGGCGGATAGGGCGCTTGTCTTCGCTCAAAGGGGCGGCACGCAGCGCCATGCGCGCGGCGCGGCCACCGGAACGGCGGGTGCGGATTTGTTCTGTCATTGGTCTGGTCTCTCGCTTCAAATGGATGGGAACGGGTTCACATCACATCAAGCGGTCGCCCTCGGGCCGCACGGCCGCGCCGCGCACCAATGGTCCTCGAGACCAGCATCATTTTGCAACGCGATCTTTGCATCACACGTAGCCTCCCCTGAATGGAGATAGCACAAAACAACGCGACACAGGTTTCTGTCCCATTTGCGTCATCCTGTCCCGTTTGCAGCATGGCTACCAGCTGCCGGATCCACCACCGCCAGAGGAAGACCCACCACCAAAGCTCGAAGACGAACGGCGTCCGGAGCCGCCACTGGAAGAGGAACTTGACCTCTCGCGGCGTGGCGTATCCACAACGCGCGTTTCGGTATGCCCACAGTTTTCACAATGTGAGTCGAGCTGATCGCGTCCACCACTCGTATAGCTAGCCGCAACCAAATTCGTCCGACGTGTCTCATAGGTATGATATTTGCAATTGGGGCAGGCGGAATGGCGTTTGCGCCACTTTGGGTAACCGATAATCGTTAGATGCTCGTCATGTTTGCAAAACCAGACGCCGTAGTTTTTAGCATCCAATTTTTCCTCAAGGATCTGACCAGCGGTCAAGTATTGATCCTCTTGCACGTCGCCTAGTCGTAACATCACGCGACCGCATTCCGGGCATTTCTTCGGGCGCATCCGGATGAGGGCCCTAACACCATAGAAAAAGGCAAAGGGCAGGGCCATGCCGACGAACGGGAATGTCATGACCAAGACAATGATAATCGGAATGGCAAGACCGGAGTTGTTGTCGATCCAGAATTCGACCCGCTCCCCAAATGACAGCTTTGGCAGCGTGTTCGACTGCATGTCCAGCTGCGCTAGGCTCGCTCGCGTGCCATCAAGAATACCGCGTTCGTACTCGTTTGATCGAAATCGCGGTAGCATGTCTCGTTCGATGATCCGTGTCGCGATACCGTCCCATCTTGCGGGGTAACCTGTTCCAAGCGCGATACGCACGTCGCGGTCTTGCACGGCTACGACCATTAGGATGCCGTCATTCCGCTCTGCGTTACCAACACCCCATTTGTTGAATAAGTCTTTCGAAAAATCTGCAATGTCACGGAAGCTTCCGTAGTCGCTGCGGCGGTTGATCGTGACGACCGCCATTTCGTGGTCTCGCGCGTCACGCGCTTCCTGCAGCATAGCGGTAAGTTGTGCTTCGGTCTCCGGCGAAAGGATGTCTGCGAAGTCATTTACAAAGACCGAGGTGTAATCCGGCAAGTTTTGCGCTTGCGCTGCAGTCAGCATGAAGAATGTGGCGCAGAGCGCTGAAAATGTGCAGAAAATTACCTTTCGCAACATGTTTCTAGGTCTTTTGCTTGATGAGTGCGTCAACTTTGTCGCCCAACATGGCACTTGTCAAAGGCGAGAAATCGCCATGTTGGAACATCGCCTCTGAAGCCTCAAAGATCGCTCTATGCGTCACCCGCGCCAAACTCGACCCCAACGAAATCCGCGCGACTCCAGCCGCCGCGAACTCAGCCCGCGTGAATTTGGCAAACCGTCCCGCGGCCAGCACATTGACGGGTTTCGTCGTTGCGGCCACGACCCGTTTCAAATCCTCCATCGTCGGCGGCAGCGGCACGTAGATCCCATCCGCACCCGCAGCGTCAAAAGCCTGTACGCGCCGGATGGCCTCGTCCATGTCATAGCCCCCGGTCATCACCCCATCCGCGCGTGCAACAAAGAACAAGTCGCCCGGCAAGGCACGCGCCGCGGCGCTCGCAGCGCATACGCGCTCCACCGCAAGATCAAAATCGTAATACCGCTCGGACGCCGCAATCGTGTCCTCAATGCAAATTCCTGCCAGCCCGACTTCGCCAGATAACTGGACCGTCTCCGCGCAGGTTTCTGGGCTTTCGCCAAACCCATCCTCGAAATCGCCCGAGACTGGGACAGAGACTGCGTTCAAAATCTCCTGAGCATGTGCCAGATTGTCGTCGCGCGACGTGTGCCCACCATCTGGCAACCCTTTGGTGAACGCAAAGGCCGCTGATGACGTCGCAATTGCTTGCGCGCCCATGCCCTGCAACATCCGCGCCGAACCCGCGTCCCAGGCATTTGCCAGTATGAACGGGTCGCCCGGCTTGTGCAGGTCGCGGAAGCTCATGGTGTCATCTCCTTGGCAAAGCTCAACACTGTGCTGAGTGCGCGCTCAAACGCTTCATCATCTACCGTCATGGCCACACGTACATGACCCGCGGCGGCTTCGCCAAAGCTCTCACCGGGCATGACGGCGATGTGGTGAGCGTCGAGCAGTTGGTTTGCAAACTCTTCGCCCGAAAGGCCGGTCGCGCGGATATCTAGCATCAGATACATGGCACCCCCCGACGGCACGAGCTTGACCAGATTCTGAGCCTCAACTAGCCGTTTCCCAATCTCACGTCGCCGTTCAAATGGCGCGCCAACCTCCTTCTCGAGTCCCGGCCCCTCGTTCAACGCGAAGGTGGCCGCGTCCTGGATGTAGCCCGGCACGCCGTAGGTCGTATGGGTGGAGAGGTTGATAATATGCTCGACCACCTCAGCCGGTCCTGCGACCCAACCAACGCGGCTGCCGGTCATGGCGTGGCTTTTCGACATGGACCCCACGACAAGCGTGCGCTCCACCATCCCCTCAGCTGTGCGCGGAGAAATATGCGCTCCTTCCCAGACTTGCGTGTCATATACCTCGTCTGAAATGCACCAGAGGTCATATTCGCGGCAGGCCCGCGCGATGCCGTTCACGGTCTCCTCCGCATAAACCACGCCGGTCGGGTTGTTCGGTGTGTTCACAAGGATCGACCGTGCCCCGCGTGCTTGTTTGGCAATGTCGATAAAGCTTGGTTGAAACGCGGCCTCCGGTCGGGTGAGCACGCTGCGCGGGGTCGCGCCAACGCCGCGCACGGTACCCGGATAGGTGGCGTAGTATGGGTCGCAAATCAGCGCCACGTCGCCCTCATCCAGCACGGCGTGATGCGCTGCAAAAAGAGCCGCTTGACCACCTGTTGTTATGAGAACGTTGTCGCGTGTTGTCGGAACGCCGCTCCGCTCTGTCAAACGCGCAGCAACAGTATCGCGCAATGCGTTCGTGCCGGGAACGACGGCATAGCCTGTGTGTCCAGCTTTCGCGGCCTCATGCATGGCATTCAAAATCTTGGAATGGGTGCGGATGTCATGCTCACCAATTGTGAGTTCAGTGACTTCAACACCGTCCGCTATCATATTGCGAGCACGATAAAAAACATCCCAACCGTCAGAGCCCCCGGCATTCAGGTTCAGTATTCGTTTGGACAGCTGCATCTGCGCGCTCCGTTTTGTAAAGATGGCGCGATCAAGCCTGCCGCTTGCCACCTTGTCAAATCGCTAATCGTTACCCTCACGTAACGTTTTTTGAACGCTTTTGGGCAGCTTATCGAAGATCAGTTGGTAGGAAATTGCGAGCCGTTCTTGCAACTCATCATCAGGCACCATGCCCCACGGGATCCGGATCCAACTGCGATGAAAATAGGGCGCCTTGATCGCGCGACCCATTTCAATCAACAACGAGGCTGTTTCAATGTCGGGCGTTTTGACGGACACGCCTTCGCCTTTATGCGCGATCAAGGCAAACATCTTGCCGCCGACCTTCCAGGAAGGGTGCTCGCCCGTGCTCTCATCTGCCCATTCGGCGCCGGGCAGGCTTTGACAGTAGTCATTCACAGTATCGCGGCTCATGCATTGCAACCTGTCACAAAAGCCTTGGCCGATCCAGATTTCACTGCTATGCCACTCCCATGAATAAGACCTGCACCATCATTTGCTGCTGCATTACCATCTGACATCAGTCAGGCGGGTCTTAACCATTTCCATCAGAGACATGAGTTGCTAAGCCCCGCCGGGACACTTGCGCGTGAGGCCACATGACCATCAAACTCTACAACACCGCAACCCGCCAGAAAGAGGTTCTGACACCGATCAAACCCGGTGAGGTCTCGATGTACGTCTGTGGTCCAACGGTTTATGACCGCGCCCATATCGGCAATGCGCGCGCAGTGCTCGTGTTCGATATGCTTTTCCGTCTGCTCAGACAGGAATATGGCGCTGAGTCAGTGCGTTACGTGCGAAACTTCACGGATGTCGATGACAAGATCAACGCCCGCGCCGCAGAGACAGGGCGGGAGATCAGCGACATCACCGCCGAAACCACCCAATGGTTCCTCGATGATATGGCCGCCATCGGCGCGCTTGAGCCCACTGATATGCCGCGCGCGACCGCTTACATCCCGCAGATGATCGCGATGATCGAGGAGCTAATCGAAAAGGGCCACGCATATGCCGCCGAAGGGCACGCGCTCTTCCGTGTCCGCTCCTATGAAGAATACGGCAAGCTCTCAGGCCGCTCGGTCGACGATATGATCGCAGGCGCGCGGGTGGAGGTCGCACCGTTCAAAGAAGACCCGATGGATTTCGTGCTTTGGAAACCGTCTGACGAAAATACGCCGGGATGGGACAGCCCATGGGGCAGGGGCCGCCCCGGCTGGCATATCGAATGCTCGGCCATGGCAAACGACCTGCTCGGGTCCGAGTTCGACATCCACGGCGGTGGCAACGACCTGACCTTCCCGCATCACGAGAACGAAATCGCCCAGTCCAAATGCTGCGGCCACAGCTTCGCGCGCATCTGGATGCATAACGAGATGCTGCAGGTCGAAGGCAAGAAGATGTCCAAGAGCTTGGGCAATTTTTTCACTGTGCGTGACTTGCTCGACCAAGGCGTCTCGGGTGAGGTGATCCGCTTCGTTATGCTCTCCACCCATTATCGTAAACCGATGGATTGGACTGAGAAGAAGCGGCAAGAGGCAGAGAACACATTACGCAAGTGGTATCGTGTCACCGAGGGGCTTGATGCGGGTGAAGACGTTTCGGCCGATGCTTTGGACGTAATGAAAGACGATCTAAACACTGCAGGTGCAATTGCCGCGTGTCATAAACTTGCAACGGAACAGAACTTTCGGAAACTCAAAAAAACGATGCAGTTTCTAGGATTGCTCATAGAGCACACGCCAAGCTGGGCTTTGCAAAACGAAGTAGACCTTAGTTCGTTTGAAACTCTGCTCTTTGAAGCGCGTCAAGCTGCCATGCAAAACAAAGATTTCTCAGAAGTTGACCGTCTCAAAGCGGGGCTACTCGACGCAGGTGTTTCGGTGATGATGTCAAAAGACGGGGTTTCGCTTGAACCAAAACCGGAGTTCGACGCAGCCAAATTAGAGGCTCTAAAATGACCAAAGACCGCCTCTACCTTTTCGACACAACATTGCGCGACGGGCAGCAAACGCAGGGCGTACAATTTTCGACCTCCGACAAGGTTCAAATCGCCACCATGCTGGACGAGATCGGGATCGATCATATCGAGGGGGGCTGGCCCGGCGCGAACCCGACCGATAGCGAATTTTTCGCGAAGGCCCCAAAAACCCGCGCCACCATGACCGCTTTCGGGATGACCAAAAGATCAGGTCGTTCGGCAGAAAATGACGATGTGCTGGCACCCGTTCTCAATGCTGGCACGCCTTCTGTCTGTCTGGTGGGCAAGACGCATGATTTCCATGTCGAGACAGCTCTGGGCATCAGCCTGGACGAAAACCTCGAAAACATCGCGGCGTCGTTCAAACATATCGTGGCCCAAGGGCGCGAGGCGATCTTCGATGCGGAGCATTTCTTCGACGGCTACAAATCCAATCCTGATTACGCCCTGAAAGCAGTCCACGCTGCCTATGATGCAGGTTGCCGCTGGATCGCGCTTTGTGACACCAATGGTGGGACGCTTCCGTCCGAGGTTTCCGATATCGTCCACGCCGTGATCGCCTCAGGCCTGCCGGGCGACCACCTCGGCATCCACACTCATAACGACACGGAAAACGCCGTCGCGGGTAGCCTTGCAGCCGTAGACGCTGGGGCCAGACAAATTCAGGGCACGCTCAACGGGCTAGGGGAGCGTTGTGGCAATGCGAACCTGACGTCGATCATCCCAACATTGCTACTCAAACCCCATTTCGCGGAGCGGTTTGAGACGGGCATCGCACCCGAGAACTTGCCAAAGCTCACGCTCGCCTCTCGAAAGCTCGATGACATTCTCAATCGCGTGCCGAACCGGCAAGCGCCTTACGTGGGAACCTCCGCCTTTGCTCATAAGGCGGGCTTGCATGCCTCCGCGATCCTTAAGGACCCGACGACCTACGAGCATGTTGACCCGGGTGCCGTCGGTAATAGGCGCATCATCCCGATGTCCAATCAGGCAGGCCAATCCAACCTGCGCAAGCGTCTGTCGGAAATGGGGCTGCCAGAGGTCGACAAAGCCGCGCTTCCGCGCATTCTCGATCGGATCAAGCAAGCCGAGGACAAGGGATATAGTTACGACACAGCCCAGGCATCGTTTGAGATGTTGGCGCGGTCTGAACTTGGCCTCATCCCGGACTTTTTTGAGGTGAAGCGGTACAAAGTTACGGTCGAGCGGCGGAAGAACAAGTACAATCAGATGGTGTCCTTGTCGGAGGCCGTCGTCGTTGTCAAAGTCGGCGATGAGAAGATGCTCAGCGTTTCCGAATCCGTAGATGAACAGGGCTCTGACCGGGGGCCGGTAAATGCGCTCTGGAAAGCACTGGTGAAAGACTTGGGCCGCTACACAAGTGTGCTTGAGGACATGCATCTGGTCGACTTCAAAGTCCGCATCACCCAAGGCGGCACAGCTGCTGTGACGCGCGTTATTATCGACAGCGCAGATAGCGCCGGACGCAGATGGTCCACCGTCGGGGTTTCGCCTAACATTGTAGATGCGTCTTTTGAGGCACTTCTCGATGCGATCCAATGGAAGCTGATCCAGGAAGGGGCTGCCGCGTGAGTTTGGAAGCCTGCGCGGCACTTGTTGAGGAGGCGGACCCAGATCGTTTTGCAACCGCGCGTCTCGCCGACGACCGCGTGCAACGCATTCTCTGGCCACTCTATGCGTTCAACATTGAAGTCACACGCGCCCCTTGGGTGACCCAAGAGCCAATGATCGCTGAGATCAGACTTCAATGGTGGCGCGACGCGTTGGAGGAGATACGGGAAGGGCGCAAAGTTCGATCGCACGCGGTTACTGTGCCTTTGGCGGAGGTGTTGGACGCGGAGGGCGCAATGGTGCTCGACCGGCTGGTTGAAGCGCGCGCCTGGGACATCTACAGCGACCCGTTTCCAGATCAAAAAAGCTTCGACGCTTATATAGACGCAACCTATGGCGGGTTGTTCTGGACAGCGGCGCGGCTCATTGGCGATGCGTCTGAAGCCATGATCCGCAAATTCGCCTACGCCTGTGGGGTTGCAGCGATCCTACGCGCCGCGCCCGAACTTGCGCGACGCGGGCGTGACCCGCTACCAGTGGACGACGTGGCAGGATACAAGGTTTTAACAGGTGGCGCCTTAAACGCTTTAGACGCGGCCGTTGCTGAAAAGGAGCACGTGCAAGCGGATCACGAAGCCCTTATGCTCTCTGGCTGGCAAACACGATCTCTCCTGCGTGCCGCCTTGGCGGATTCCGAGAGCAGTTTCAAAAATGGCGTTACACTGTCCGAGTTTTCGCGCAGGTTTCGGCTTTTTAAGCTCTCGACCTTGGGATGGTGGCGCTAGGCTGCGCGCCTGCGGTCAATCATCAGCCAGACCAAAGCGCCGCCCGCCAAAGCCAGGAACGGCCCCATTGCGTAGTTCACGGCGTTCCAACCTTCGACCGCCGTGCCGCCCGAACAGTTCATGAGACCGCCTGAGGCAAGTGAAGCCACGGTAACGCAGCCGAATACCAGCGCATCATTCATGCCCTGAACCCGGCCACGTTCAGCGACGGAATGGGATGATGCCAGCAAAGTCGTGGCCCCGATAAAGCCGAAATTCCAGCCAAGCCCTAATAGGATCAAAGCGCCGAAGAAATTTACAAGCTCGACACCCGTCAGCGCGACAACGCCTGCGAAGCCCAAAATGATCAAACCTGCGCCAATGATCTTCTCGACCCCAAACCGTGCGATAAGGTGGCCCGTGAAGAACGACGGGGCGAACATAGCAAGCACATGGGCGGATACGATGTCGTTGGCGTTGTCATTGGTGAAGCCGCAGCCCACTACAGCCAGGGGCGTCGATGTCATGACCAAGTTCATCAAGGCATAGGACACCATGGCGCAAATCACGGCGACGGCGATACGCGGGTCTTTCAGAAGCGCCGCTTTGCTGCGCGCGGCAGCGGAGCCCTTCTTGATCTGATCAGTAACTTGGTCCGGCAGGTTTAGCGCAAAGAACAGGAACAAACCAACTAGGTTCAGTACAACAACCGCCGCATAGGTGCCGAAGAACGGCACCATCCAGGCGTCCATGACCCCCTTGTTCAATTGAGGGCCCAGAATTGCGGACAGAAGCCCGCCCGCCATCACATAAGAGATCGCTTTGGGCTTGAAATCATCTGAGGCCATGTCGGTGGCTGCAAAGCGGTAGAACCCCTGCGCGGACATGTAGATTCCTGTCAGGTAACTGCCTGCCAAAAGTGTGATGAAAGAGCCGATATAGAGCCCGAAGGCTGCCATCGCAGCGCCCGCCGCGCCTGCCAATGCGCCGATGATGAACCCAGCTTTGCGACCATTGCGCTGCATATATGGGCTCAGCCAAGGCGCGGTTGTCATCGAGCCAAAAACGATCATCGAAATTGGCAGTGTCGCGAGGCAAGGGTTCGTTGACAACATGTTGCCCGCGAGACCGCCCGTGACGAAAATCATCGGCATCTGCGCGCCAAGAACAGCTTGAGCGAGTACAAGCACGACCACATTCCGCCGCGCGGCTGCGTCGTCATAGTCGGGAGTGAGCGCTTGATCGGTCATGATTTCTGACCTACGCCCGTTCGCGCATCATAGCAAGACGCGGTCGATGATATGAGCGAATGAGCCGCTGACATGTCCTTTGACAAGCCCCATGGCAGGCAGCGAGTTGCCTTCGGCATCGCGCGCCGTGAAGAGCGGCTCACCCTCAGCGCGCAGGGTTGTAGCATAGTGGAACTCATGCCCTTTGAATTGACCTTTGAACGGGCCTTTATGAGCATTCAGGTTTCGGTAGCCCAAATGCAGCTTCCGGTCTGCAAAGCTTGTATCAAGTGGCAAAAGACCGGTCATTTCATGCGCCCGCCCATCACCATCTATCAATGTCTCGCCAAGCACCATGTATCCACCGCACTCACCGTAGATTTCGGTCGTTTTTGAGGCCTTCGCGAGGCTTGCTTTAAAGGTTTGCGCTTGGCTGAGCCGCGCGGCGTGAAGCTCCGGGTAGCCGCCAGGCAAATAGATCAAATCCGCTGGCGGGACCGGATCATCATTAAGAGGCGAAAAAATGGATAGGGTGACGCCAGATTGAATCCATTCCTGCAAGAGATGCGGGTAGATGAAGGTAAAGGCCGCGTCGCGCGCAACGGCCACGTGGCGGCGAGAGGGTGGAATGGGCCGCGTGGCAACGCTTTGTGGACGCGGGGCCGCTTCCTGCAACAGAGCGTCGATATCAACCTGTTCGCTGACTTGCGCTGCGGCTCCATCAAGAAACCATTCCAGATCGGACCGCTCATGCGCCTGCACAAGCCCCAGATGGCGCGATGGATTTGACAAGTCCTGATCGCGCATCACGGCCCCGAAAACCTTTATCCCGGCTTGCTCAAGGCTTGTGCGTAGCAGACGTGCATGGCGCGGGCTTCCGAGCTTGTTGAGAATGACGCCAGCGATGCGAACGTCCGGATCGTGGTTCGCAAAGCCTTGAACCAAGGGGGCTGCAGATTGCGCCATACGTGCGGCGTCGACGACCAGAACCACGGGCAGCTTTAGGATGCGCGCCAAGTCGGCAACAGCACCTTTGCCATCGGGTGGGGCACCGTCAAACAAGCCCATGGCGCCCTCGATCAGCAACAACTCATCGCCCGCAGCCATGTCGCGGATACGGTCTGGTGTCATCGCCCAAGCATCAAGATTGAAGCATGGTGCGCCGCAGGCGGCTTCATGAAACTTGGGATCAATGTAATCGGGGCCGGATTTGGCGGCGCGTACCGGGATTTTCTTGTCGCGAATAGCGCGAAGAAGACCGAGGGTAATCGAAGTTTTTCCGCTGCCAGAGGTCGGCGCGGCGATGATCAGTCCAGGCATCGTGCTAACCGGTCACGCGCTTTCAGCGGGACGGCCACGCCCGAGCGGGTCCAAATTGCGCGGGGCCTCGCCTTGTGCTTGCGACTGCCAATCGAGCGCCTGCCGCATCAGAACAGAGCGTCCAATACAGATGATCGAGGGCGGCTCCATCCCTTCACGCGCAATGTCTTCAACGCAGGCGCTAAGCGTCGTCTCAAGCACACGTTGCTCATCTGTTGTTGCCGTCGACACGATGGCAACCGGCTCAAGCGGCGGACGACCGGCCTCTAGTAATTCTGCGGCGATGCGCGCGATATGTTTCATGCCCATGTAGATCACGATCACCTGGCTACCGCGCGAAATAGCACTCCAATCGAGTGAACCCGTTGCGTTGCCGGACTGATCATGCCCGGTGACAAAGGTGACGGATTGGTTCACATCGCGATGCGTCACGGGGATGCCTGCGTAGGCCAATCCGCCAATGCCCGCGCTGATACCGGGGATAATACGAATAGGGATGTTGTGCTGAACCAGCGTCTGCGCCTCTTCGCCGCCGCGCCCAAACACGAACGGGTCACCCCCCTTTAGGCGCAAAACCTTCTTTCCCTCGCGCGCAAGCTCGACCAGCCTGAGAGAAATGTCACGTTGCTTGGCAGAAGGCTTGCCTCCACGTTTGCCCGCGTACTCATGGATCGCTTGCGGCGCCCATTCAAGAATGGCTTCTTGCACGAGAGCGTCATAGATCACGACATCCGCTTGTCTCAGCGCGTTCAAGGCATGCAACGTCAGAAGGCCGGGATCTCCGGGTCCTGCACCGCATAGCCAAACCCAGCCGGGCTCAAGCTTGGGCCAATCGCCTTTGGGATATGTGACCGAGTCGTTCATCCCGGCCATATTGCAACCGGGACGCGCCCAAGGAAAGCGAAACCGCGACCGACGATGTGCCATTGGCGGCGTGAATTTTGACGGTATAGTCGCGGCTTATGACGAATGACCCCGCAACACGGCTCAAGCGCGGATGGACCACTGGCGCTTGCGCAACCGCGGCCTCCAAGGCCGCATTGCAAATTCTGTGGGGTCATGAGGATCCTAAAACAGTCGTGATCACTTTGCCCAAGGGCGAAGAGCCGGTATTCGCAATTCAAGCAAAACAATCTGGCGACGGCTGGGCCATGGTCGCGATAGAAAAGGATGCGGGTGACGATCCAGATGTGACCCACGGGGCTATCATCGAAGTTCGGGTAGGACCTTCAACTGGTGGCATCGTATTTAAGGCTGGGGAGGGGGTTGGGCATGTCACCAAACCCGGTCTGCCGATCGCCGTCGGCGAGCCAGCCATCAATCCGGTGCCGCGTCAGATGATGGCGGCGGTCGTTGAAGAGTTGGCGCAGCAATATGGTCGCATCGCTGATGTGGAAATCGAGGTCTCCGTCCAAAACGGCCGCGCGCTTGCGCTGAAAACTTGGAACCCACGTCTTGGGATTGAGGGCGGGCTTTCGATCCTAGGGACAACAGGTGTTGTGCGCCCATTTTCCTGCGCTGCCTGGATCGCGTCTATTCATCGCGGCATAGATGTCGCCAATGCGACCGGTACCCCGCATGTAGCGGGCTGCACGGGCGCTACGAGCGAACGGATCGTGCAGGACCTTCACGGCTTACCCGATCACGCAATGTTGGATATGGGCGACTTTGCGGGCGGCCTTCTGAAATACTTGGCCAAACACCCTGTAGAACGCTTCACCTTGGGGGGTGGCATAGGAAAACTCACCAAATTTGCGCAGGGCGCGCGAGACCTTCACTCCAAGCGGTCTCAAGTCGATTTCACAACTCTTGGGACTTGGGCCGTTGCGGCGGGGCTGCCAGATGTGAGCGGTGCAAACACGGCCCTCGAAGCCGCCGAAATTGCAGGTGGAAAGCTCTGTACTATTGTAGCGGAGAAGTGCCTTGATCACGCCCGTGATATGCTTTCGGGAAGCGATATGAGCGTCGATGTTGTGGTGATTGATCGCGCAGGCAAGATTTTGGCGCGGGCCGATTGATGCGGGTTTTGTTGCTGGCAGGGACGGGTGAAGCGATGCAGCTCGCGCAGGCACTGGTGGATCAAGGCCACCAGGTTCTGGCCTCGCTGGCGGGCGCGACGCGTACGCCTAGACCATTGCCCTGTGAAACGCGGGTTGGTGGTTTTGGAGGGGCTGACGGGTTTTTGCAGGTCTTGTCTGAGTATGAACCCGACCTCGTATTAGATGCGACGCACCCTTTTGCGCATCGCATTTCCAACCGAACAATAAAGATATGTGGGGCAGAAAACGTGCCTTACCTGCAGCTCCTGCGACCGAAATGGAAGGCCGATGTATCACGCCAGATTTTCGAAGTGGGAAATGCGTCTGCTGCCCGCGAGATGACCGAAGAAGGCGCGCGCGTTTTTTTGGCGACAGGACGACAGACTTTGCAAGACTTCACCAACTTTCAGGATTGCACCTTAATTTGCCGTCAAATCGATCCGCCTGACGCGCCCTTCCCATTTCCGAATGGAAAATACCTCATCGGTCGCCCGCCTTTTTCGGTTCAAGATGAGATAGCTTTGTTCAAGGAAGAAAAGATCGACATCCTTATCGTCAAAAATGCAGGAGGGGCCGCATCGTATTCCAAAATAGAGGCCGCTCAAGAACTTGGAATAAGAACCTTGATGCTGGCGCGCCCGGAGATGTCGGAAGCGCCACGCGTCGAAACTGTCGAAGAGGCGCTGGAATGGGTGGATGGTCATGCGCATCATTGAAGGGGATGCCTGCGTTGCAGAGGGGGCGCATTGGCTTAAGGCTAACCATAAGCCATTCGCCAAAATTATTCCTTTGATTGAGCCATTGCCGTTGCGTTTGCGTCCCGACGGGTTTGGTCAGCTCCTAAGCGCGATTATGTCCCAACAAGTCAGTGTTGCCTCCGCCCGCGCCATTTCTGGTCGTCTTGAGGAGGCGGGCCTTCTAGAAGAGGACGCCGTGGCAGAAGCATCGGAAGAAGAACTGCGCGCCTGTGGGCTATCGCGCCAAAAGATCCGTTACGCGGGTGAGCTTGCGCGCGCACGCATTGATTATGAAGGATTGCGAAATGCCGATAGTGAAACGGTGGTCAAAACTCTGACTGCGGTGCCGGGCATTGGCCGCTGGACGGCTGAAATCTACGCGATGTTTTCCCTCGGTCACGCCGATGTCTTCGCGCCCAATGATCTCGCGCTACAGATTGCCGCGCAGCATGCGTTTGATTTGCCAGAGCGCCCAACTGAGAAAGAGCTTCGGGCTTTAGCTGAAAACTGGTCGCCTTGGCGTGCCGTTGCGGCGCGCGCGCTCTTTGCCTATTACCACCATATCAAAGGGCGCGAAGGGCTTTCATAAATGGCGAGAATTCTTGAAGGCGGGCGCAAAGCGTCCAAATCGGGTGAAGTATCTTCAGTGGTTATTTTCCTGCACGGATATGGGGCCGATGGGAGCGACTTGTTGGGCCTTGCGGACCCGCTTGGAGAGCATCTTCCCGATACAGTATTCTATGCCCCGAACGCGCCAGAGCGCTGCATCGGCAACCCGATGGGGTATCAATGGTTCCCGATCCCTTGGATCGACGGCTCATCTGAGGAAGCAGCCGAGGCCGGTATGGACGCCGCGGTCGAGGACCTGAACGCATATCTTGATCGGGTCATGGTCGATGAGGATGTCCTTCCAGAGCAAGTCGTCGTCGTGGGTTTCTCTCAGGGCAGTATGATGGCGCTTCATGTTTTGCCGCGCCGCGAAGATCCAGTGGCGGGAATCGTCGGCATTTCGGGTCGACTTTTGCGGCCAGAGCTTTTGGCGGATGAAGCAAGCTGTAAGCCGCCGGTGCTTCTGATCCACGGTGATCAAGACGAGGTCGTGCCCCCGATTTCCATGCCAGAGGCCGGGGACGCACTACAAAACGCAGGGTTTGAAGTCTTCGGTCATGTTATGAAGGGCACCGGCCACGGGATTGCACCGGATGGGCTTGGCGTAACGCTCAGCTTCATTGGCAAGCAATTCAATATTGATCTTGGCTAAGCCTGTTTCTCGCGCCCGCCAACAACAGCCGTGAATAGACGCGGTGAAGCGGCGTTGCGAGCTTCATCGCTATGCCGAGTTCGCCGCCCTGTTTAGGTGTTACGGCCGATCCAAAATAAAGCTTCGTACCCGTTGTTTGGGGCTCCACCTTGAACCAAGATCGGGTCGCTTGTGAAAGATCACAGGCGAGGGGCTGATCATCCGTCCTTGCCTCCATGTCCCACGCAGCAAACTTATCTCTTTGTCCCGCCGCAAACTCTGACGCTTCTGCATCGGTGGATGGGCGTCTAACAGTATGGGCTAACACAAACCGCTCGGACCGGAAAAGCCGGGCTGTGTAAAATGCTGTAACAAAGCCTTCGAGCAAAACTCTATGATCTACAACCGTGCTGAAGCAGTCCGTGTAGCATTCGGGTCGGTCGGCATAACGACCTAGCAAGGCATCTTGGGGCAAACTGTCCGCTTTGATCATGAGCGCCTCCATTCTGTGCAAACAGTCTAGTAAAGTCTGATCGTAAGTTCAGCTGTGGATAAGTGTCACAGGCCTGTCACAGGAATCTGGGAACCTGCGGCAAAATCCCCGATATAGCGGGGGTTGTCAGATAAAAAACACGAGATATAGTTTTAACAAGGAAAGGGCAGGGCGTCCTGCCCTGGGGCTTCAACACAGGCGTTACAGGGCGGGAGACGAGTCACCCATGCAAGAGCACGCAAGTACCGAGTTTCGACATGAATTTGTGCGAGAGCCAAGCGCGCTGAAGCACAATCCGGCGTTGGTGCTCAATGCAGATTATCGACCACTATCCTACTACCCGTTGTCACTATGGACCTGGCAAGAAGCGGTGAAAGCCGCCTTCCTCGACCGGGTGACCATATTGAGCGAGTATGAAGACGTCGTACGCTCGCCCACCACCGAAATCAAAATCCCGTCGGTCGTTGTTCTTAAAGAGTATGTGAAGCCGCAAAAGAAAGTGGCCTTCACACGGTTCAATTTGTTTCTGCGCGATGAGTTTTCTTGCCAGTATTGCGGAGCGAAGGGCGATCTGACCTTTGACCATGTGGTCCCGCGCGCGCATGGCGGGGTAACCAGCTGGGAGAATGTTGTCGCGGCATGCTCCCGTTGCAATCTGTCCAAAGGGTCAAAAACCTTAAAGAATTCCGGGCTAAAGCTCCGGAAACCGCCCTACAAGCCAGAGGCGGAAGCGCTTCGGAATATGGGGCGCAAATTTCCGCCAAACCACTTGCATGAAAGCTGGATTGACTTCCTCTACTGGGACGCCGAACTTCAGGAATGAGCGATTTTTTCCATCCAGTTGCGGGGACCGTCCTTCCCCGTTTCGCAGGGCTGCCCAGTTTCATGCGCTTGCCTTATCTGACACCAGATCATCCTCGTGTCGGAGAGGTCAATATTGGGTTTTATGGCATGCCTTGGGATGGCGGCACGTCGAACCGACCCGGTGCGCGACACGGGCCGCGCGCTTTGCGTGATGCGTCCACCATGATCCGCGCAGAACATGCGGTAAACGGGATACGGCCCTTTGAGGCCCATAACTGTGCCGATCTCGGCGACGTACAGGTCAATCCGGTCGAACAAGACGCGACGCTCGCCGAAATAACCCGGTTTGTGGGCGAAATCCTGTCACGCGGAACCAAGCCTTTTGGCGTGGCGGGTGATCACTTGTGCACCTTGCCCGTCCTACGGGCGATTGCGGCCTCCGGTGTAAAGCCGGCGCTGTTGCTCTACGACAGTCACACGGACCTCTTCCCGCCTTACTTTGGGAGCCCCGTTTTGACACATGGCAACCCGTTCCGCATGGCCGTGGAAGAGGGGCTCATAGATTGCGAACGCTCTGTGATGATCGGGATGCGTGGCACAATGTATGACGATAGCGACCGGCAGTTCGGGGCAGAGCATGGGATCACGATCATTCCGATGCATGAGGCTTTTGAAGCAGGGCTGGTGGAGACTGTAGGCCGCGCGAAAAACATCATCGGTGATGCGCCGACCTATTTCAGCTTCGATATCGATTTCATAGACCCGGCGTTTGCACCCGGAACTGGGACGCCTGAGGTTGGCGGGCCGACCTCTGCACAGACGCTCGACATGATCCGCGCCGCGACAGGTCTCAATTTCGTCGGCATGGACCTCGTCGAGGTGTCTCCGCCATTTGACAATAATGGGATCACATCATGGTTGGGCGCCTCGGTAATGTTCGAGATGCTGTGTTTAATGCCTTGAAGTGATTTTAGTTTTCCTAGCCCGAGCAGCTCGCGCCACCTAGAACGCAGAATTTAGCGCAATGGGGATGGTTGAGTTGCACAGCGCCTTCGGCGTCTTCTAAAGTCGCCCCGAGCTCAAACTCGGGCGCATAGGGGAGCAGCGTGCAGGCAAGCACTGCCGTGGTGTCGGCGCCGCGGCGTTTGACGACCATCCGAGAGGAGGCACACATCATTGCATCGGGCGACTTGTCTAAGATGCCCCAACAAGCTGTCGTGATTTCTGGCACTTCGACGCGCTCGTCCATTTCCGGGAAAATTACAGTCATTGCCGGGTTTTGCGCATCTATCTTAAAGTCGTTCTCGGCGAAAAGTGCGGCGTAGCCATTGCGCGCATCTGCGTCGTTTTCTTCCCAAACGGAGCGGCCTGCGACGGCAAGTTTGGCACCTTGATCGCGCAACCAGCGCATACCTTCGAGCGTCTTTTCAAAAGAGCCCGCACCGCGTTCCTCATCGTGCAGGTTTTCGGACCAATGATCGACGGAGACGCGGAACGTAATTTTGTCGCCAAATTCGGCAATCAAATCAGCAATCCCGGCACGCACGGTTTTGCGCATCATTGGGCGCATGGCGTTCGTCAGGATCAGAACCTCGTATCCGCGTTCCAGAGCAGCACGGGTCATCGCATTCATCTCGGGGTTCATGTAGGGCTCGCCACCCGTGAACCCGATCTCCTTCACACCCCATTTTCGGGTTTCCAACTGATCGAGGTAGCTGCGCACCTCATCCGCGGTGATGTACACCAACGCGTCATTTGTAGGAGATGACAGAATATAGCAATTTGCGCATTCGATATTGCACAAAGTGCCAGTGTTGAACCAAAGCGTTTGTGGGTTTGAGAGTGCGACGGAGGCGCGGGCCTCTCCTTTCGCGGTGGTCAACGGATCCTTGAACTTCCCTAAATTTGCCGCGGGAAGGGCGGTCGTCTGGTCTTTCATTCAAGGCTCCGATACGCGTGTCCCAAAAGTGTCTAGTCGCTCTGACAGCGCGTGAAAAGTGCTAAGCGTGTTTTTGACGGGCTTGTGAAGACTTGCGAAGCAAGAAACGCATGCTAGACATTGCGCGCGTGGGACAGTAAGCCTCGCGAAGAACGAAAATGTTAACGCTAACATTTCGGCCCTCATGGCCGATCACGCGAGGATAAGGCGACATGGTTTCACGCGTCATTCCTGTTGAAAACTTCGATTTGGTCATATTCGGTGGCACCGGGGATCTCGCCCGTCGAAAGATTTTGCCAGGTCTTTACCGGCGCTTTTGTGCCGGACAGATGCCGGAGGACTCACGCATTATCGGGGCCGCGCGCGGCGATCTGGATGATGCGGGTTTCCGGAAACTGATCGGCGAGGCGATCGAGGAATTTGTCCCGAAGAACCGTCGTGATACGCAGACGATCAAGGATTTCACCGCACGCTTGCACTACGTGGCAGTGGACGCGCGGGGGGAGAAAGGCTGGCCCGAACTCGCGAAGATCGTGCGCCAAGATGTTGTGACAGCGTTTTATCTCTCCGTCGGGCCTGGCCTTTTTGGCGATATCGCGTCGCGCTTGCATGACTATGAGATCGCAAACCCGAGCTCCCGCATCGTGGTCGAAAAGCCGTTTGGACGTGATCTTGAAAGCGCCAAAGCGCTGAATGCCGAGCTTGCAAGCGCTTTCGAGGAAAGCCAGATCTACCGTATCGACCATTACCTTGGGAAAGAGACGGTGCAGAACCTGATGGCCGTCCGCTTCGCCAATGTCCTGTTCGAGCCGCTTTGGAACGCGCAATATATCGACCACGTCCAGATCACTGTCGCAGAAACGGTAAGCGTGGACGGGCGTGGCGCTTACTACGACAAATCCGGCGCGATGCGCGACATGGTCCAAAACCATCTGATGCAGCTGCTGTGTTTGACGGCGATGGAGCCACCGTCAAAGTTTGATCCAGACGCGGTTCGCGACGAAAAGCTCAAGGTGATCCGTGCGCTTGATGACATCGCGCCCGAGAATATTGTGCGCGGCCAATACAGCGCGGGCGACGATGGGGTCGCATCCTATGTCGAACACTCGGAGAAACCCGACACGAGGACTGAGAGCTTCATCGCAATGAAGGTGGATATCTCAAACTGGCGTTGGAAAGGGACCCCATTTTACCTGCGCACAGGCAAACGCCTCAAGGCACGCATGTCTGAGATCGTGATACATTTCAAAGAGACACCGCATTCGATTTTCGACGAAGACGCGGGCAGCCATGCCAACATCCTGACGATCCGTCTACAACCGGATGAAGGCATGGATATGCGCGTGACAATTAAAGAGCCGGGCCCTGGCGGTATGCGTCTTGTCGACGTGCCTTTGGACATGACTTTTGCTGAAGCGCTCGGCCCCCAAACCGAAGATGTGCCAGACGCCTATGAGCGGCTGATCATGGATGTCATTCGCGGCAACCAGACGCTGTTTATGCGCGGCGATGAGGTGGAGGCCGCCTGGAAATGGACGGACCCAATCATCGAGGGCTGGACGACCCGTGGTGACAGGCCAATGCCTTATGAGCCAGGAAGCTCGGGCCCGGAAGACGCGCTTATGCTTTTGCACCGCGACGGGCGCCGCTGGCGGGAGATCCGCAAATGAAGCTGGAAACTTACCCAGACCGCGAAATGCTGATGATCGACCTCGCCCAGCATCTGGCGGGTGAACTTGAAAACGCACTTTTTTCAAACGACAAAGTGAGCCTCGCTGTACCTGGCGGCACCACGCCTGGACCTGTGTTTGATGCACTTTGCGCCGCAAGTCTCGACTGGGCGCGCGTACAAGTCATGCTCAGCGACGAACGTTGGGTGCCTGAAAGCTCCGAGCGGTCAAACACGCGCCTGATCAAGGAGCGTCTTTTGCAAAACCGCGCAGCTGATGCAGAATTCGTACCGTTTTTCCGCCAAGGCGTAGCGGCGGAGGACGCAATGTCAGAGGTTGGTATAAGCCTTGAGGCTGCGCTGCCGCTTTCTGTTCTTCTGCTTGGGATGGGTGCGGACATGCATACCGCATCCTTGTTTCCGGGCGCTGCCGAATTGGATGAGGCGCTAAGCACTGACGCGCCCATTATGGCCATTCATCCGGAAGGGCAGGAAACGCGCGTCACCCTCACTGCAAAAGTGCTCGCAGCCGCTTTGTCGACCCATGTTTTGATCACTGGCGATGAAAAGCGCGAAGCGCTTGAACGCGCGCAAATGCTTGATGCGCATCACGCGCCGATAAAGACAGTCTTGACCAATGCGACCGTGCATTGGGCCCCTTGAGTAAGGAGTTTTCGCATGGATAGCGCGCTTTGGGATGAGCTGAGACGGATCGCGGAGACACGTCCTAAAATCACCGAGCTTTTTGCGAAAGACGAGGCCCGCGCCGAAGATTTCTCGGTATCCTGCGGGGAGATGCTATTCGACTTCTCAAAAACCCAGGTCACTCGATCCACTCTCGATTTCCTTTTGTCTATGTCAAAGAACGCGGGTGTAGCCGCGAAGCGCGACGCAATGTTCTCGGGCGCGCGCATCAATGAGACCGAGGATCGCGCCGTTCTTCACACGTTGCTGCGCGCGCCACAGGCTCCTGAAGGGCTCGAAGTCGAGCACGCGGAAGTTGCGCGCATTCTTGCCAACATGGCTGCCTTTGCAAATAACGTCCGGGATGGCAGCTACACAGGGCAGGGCGGGGCGATTACGGATGTAATCAATATCGGCATTGGAGGGTCGGATCTGGGCCCGGCCATGGCTGCCCTTGCGCTTGCGCCCTACCATGATGGGCCGCGCCTGCATTTTGTTTCAAATGTAGATGGTGCAGACGTCGCTGACACGCTGGACGGTCTGAACCCGGAAACAACGCTTGTGATTGTTGCGTCCAAAACCTTTACCACAATCGAAACCATGACCAATGCGCGTAGCGCATTTGAGTGGATGGCTGCGAAGGTGAGTGACCCGGGATCGCAATTCGCCGCTGTCTCGACCGCTGAAGACAAGACAGCCGCTTTTGGAATCGATCCTGCGCGCGTCTTCGGCTTTGAAGATTGGGTCGGCGGACGCTACTCAATGTGGGGCCCAATTGGCCTTGCACTTATGATCGGCATAGGTCCCGACGATTTTGACGCCTTTCTGGCAGGTGGCGCTGCGATGGATGCGCATTTCCAGTCTGCCCCGATGGCCGAAAACATGCCGGTTCTGCTGGCGCTGATTGGCATCTGGCACAATCAGGGCTGCGGTCATGCCACGCGCGCTGTGCTGCCTTATGACAACCGATTGGCGCGGCTGCCCGCCTATCTTCAACAGTTGGAAATGGAAAGTAACGGCAAAACCGTTGCGATGGATGGCGCGGCGCTCCCCGTGCATTCAGGTCCCGTTGTGTGGGGGGAGCCCGGCACCAATGGCCAGCATGCATTTTACCAGCTGATCCATCAGGGAACGCGCGTGATCCCTTGCGAATTCCTGGTCGCGGCCAAAGGGCATGAGGATAACTTGAGCCATCACCACGAATTGCTGGTCGCCAATTGCCTTGCGCAGTCGGAGGCTTTGATGGTCGGACGCAGCTTTGAGGAGGCGCAAGCCCTGATGGCGGCAAAAGGGTTGGAAGGGGCAGAGCGCGACCGCCAAGCGCGCCATCGTGTTTTCCCGGGCGACCGTCCCTCGACGACCTTGCTTTACCCGAAGCTCACGCCCGAGGTGCTTGGTATGATCATCGCGCTCTATGAACACCGTGTGTTCGTCGAGGGGGTGATGCTGGGCATCAACTCCTATGATCAATGGGGTGTTGAGTTGGGCAAAGAACTCGCCAATGCGCTGACCCCTATCCTCAAAGGCGAGGAAAGCGACGCAGGCAAGGACGGATCAACCCGGATGCTGCTTTCGCGCATCAAAGGTTAGGCTTGCGACGCACCATCACGTGTGATCAAGGTTTCTCGCACGCTTGCGCTCAATGGGAGTTTGGCTCCGGTCGTTGGATCGAGCTGAACGATGACTGAGCTGCCCGTGGTCATCAGGCCTTGGTCGGTCCAGACCGCATACTCCATAACCCATGAGGTGTTGCGGAAGCTCGTGGTGCGGCCCGTAACAATGTAATCTTGCGCCACAACCATTTCCTGGATGAACTCAGCAGTGATAGATTTCAGCACGATCCGCGGGCTTCCGTCGTCGTAATTTGAGATGCCGTAATCGCGGAAATAGTTGATCCGGAAGGTTTCAAACCAGCGCAAATATGCCGTGTGATTGACGTGGTTCAGCGCGTCTATCTCACCAAAGCGCACACGGTCGGCTGTGCCGTAGCTCCAAGGCTCTGGAATTGAGAGTTCGCGCAGCTCATCGCGCGTTAAAGGGGTGTGGTATTTCATAGGCGCGTGGCTACGACAGAGCGCAGCTCATGGCAAGTTTGGCGGGTCGTAGTTCGGCTTCTCTTTCCGCCTTGTTTCCGCGGCCTCCGAGATGCTGTGCTTCAACGCAGGATCGCTGAGCGGGATTTTTCGCGGCTCAGACAGTGGCAAATACCAGATGAACCCGGGGCGCCCTTGTGGCCATTCCCGGCGTGTCATCGATTTTGGAAACACCTCCAGAAGAGACCAGGGAAATTTCATCGAATTGTGAATCGGGGCCAATGGATCTGGTTTGGAATAGGGTAGCCCTCCCATGGTGCGCGCGTCTTCAATCCCACCAAGTACGTAGCGATTGATCGCGCCGCGCTTGAAACTAAGCTTGATCCCGGCCGCTTCCATCTCATCGAGCATCCATTTCAACGTGATTTTCCCGATCCCGGCACGGTCCTCAAACGGGGAGCCGCCAATGTCGCTATGGTAGCCCGGGAACCAGACTTGCTTGACGTCCTGAGGGCCCTCAGACGGGGCAAAACGATTGGGTTTGAATTCGGTCGGAACCCAGCCCTGCGCCCGAAACATCGAACGGCGTTCGTCAATGGCAAGCGCATGACGCACCATCTGGACCGAGGTGTTGCTATCAACATTCGCATGCGTTCCGAGCTCCAGCAGCGACCCGGTCGTCTTTAAGTTATGCAGAAAACGCCGAAACCGAATGATCGAACTGACCGTGTCATAGATACCCAGAAAGCGGATCGACACGCGCTCTTGGTCCAGCACCTGATCATATTCGCGCAGGCGCTGATAGGTCTTGTCATGATCCGCGTCTTCGCCCGCATCCGTGATTTCCCGATATGCGCGGAAGACTTGCGGGGCGAGGTGCAGTTGATGCTCCGGCATCAAGCCAACATTATGGATAAATCCAGCAAGCACACGCGCGGCATAGGCCCCGCGCGAAAAGCCAAAGACGAGAATATCATCTCGCTTCTCTTCGTCCGTTTTTGAGGGCGGCTTATAGTTCAGGCCATAGTACACGACGCTACTTGAAACGAGGAGCGAAAAGGATTCGAATTGAAGCTT